>JAIVGZ010000027.1:0-3293 GCA_020201335.1 Natronospirales bacterium | reverse complement strand
AACTCGACCTTGCCGTCGACGGTCGCGAAAATCGTGTGGTCGCGGCCGAGACCGACGCCGGAGCCGGTGTGGAACTGCGTGCCGCGCTGGCGCACGATGATGTTGCCGGCGCGTACCTGCTCGCCGCCGAAGCACTTCACGCCGAGGCGTTTGCTTTCGGAGTCACGACCGTTGCGGCTGCTGCCGCCTGCTTTTTTGTGTGCCATCGCGTTTAGCCCTGTATTCCTGTGATCTGCAATTCGGTGTACTGCTGACGGTGACCCTTCAGCCGGCGGTAACCCTGGCGGCGGCGGAATTTCTGGATCATCACCTTATCGGCCTTCGCGTGCGCCTTGACCGTCGCGGTGACGCTCGCGCCATCGACGCGCGGTGCGCCGATTTTGACCTGCTCGCCCTCGCCAACCATCAGCACGTTGTCGAACTTGATTTCGCTGCCTTCGTCGACAGGCAACAGTTCGACGCGCAGGGTTTCACCCTCGGTCACGCGGTACTGCTTGCCCCCGGTAATTATCACGGCGTACATCGCTGGATTCTCCAAATGCTACTGAGGGCTACGGCCCAAAGGGCGCAAATTGTACCCGGCACCACGGCATGGGGTCAAACCTGTAAAATGCCCGCCCATGGCCCTCGACACCTTCCGCCGCCTGATTGCCGATGACATGGCTGCGGTGGACCAGCTCATCCAGGCGCGCCTGCGCTCCGAAGTGTCGCTCATCGACCAGATGGGTCAGTACATCGTCAATAGCGGCGGCAAGCGGCTGCGCCCCGCGCTGGTGCTGGCCGTCGCCGGCGCCTGCGGCTACAAGGGCCGTCGGCACCTCGATATGGCCGCGATTATCGAGTTCATCCACACCGCCACGCTGCTCCACGATGACGTCGTTGACGCTTCGAAGCTGCGCCGGGGCCAGGAGACCGCAAACGCGCTCTGGGGCAACGAGGCGAGCGTCCTGGTCGGCGATTTCCTCTACTCCCGGGCGTTCGAGATGATGGTTGAGGTCGGCGACATGCGCATCATGGCGATCATGGCTGCGACCACGAACACCATCGCCGAGGGCGAGGTCCTGCAGCTGATCAACTGCCACGACGCCGATACGACCGAGGAGCGCTATCTCGCGGTTATCCGGCGCAAGACCGCAAAGCTGTTCCAGGCCGGCGCGCGCTGCGCGGCCGTGCTCGCCGGCCAGTCGGCCGAGGTCGAGCAGGCGCTGGCCGACTACGGGATGCACCTCGGCTGCGCGTTCCAGCTCATCGACGATGCGCTCGACTTCGGCAGTTCGGGCGCCGACACCGGCAAGAACATCGGCGACGATCTTGCCGAAGGGAAGCCGACGCTGCCGCTGATTCATGCAATGCGGACAGGCACTCCGGAACAGGCCGCGGTGGTCCGCGAAGCCATCATCCACGGGGGTCTGGAGCGTATCGAGCCGGTGCTGGCCGCCATTGAATCGACCGGCTCCATCGCTTACACTGCGCGGCTCGCGCGCGACGAAGCGGCGCATGCGGCAGCGGCGCTGGCGCCGCTCCCCCGGTCCGAATATCGCGATGCGCTGGAGGCCCTCGCGGCGTTTTCGGTGAGTCGTAGCTACTAGTGTAGGAGCGGTGCTCCGCACCGCGATTAGTGTAGGAGCGGCCCTCTGGCCGCGATTAGAACCGGCACCACCGGTAAAATGGCACAGTCGGGGTATAGCTCAGCCTGGTAGAGCACTGCGTTCGGGACGCAGGGGCCGGAGGTTCAAATCCTCTTACCCCGACCATTTCTGCGATTCCTCAGCCCTTCAGCGCCTTGTCCTCGACAAAGGTGCCGTACGACGAGGTGTCCGTCAGCAGCGCCATCTCGTCATCGGGAAGTTCAATCACCAGGTGGCGTCGAGAGATGTCCTTCTTGTCGGTGCCGACGCGGACGTCGGCATCCGGCGCCCGTCCAATCACATTGCGGCCGGCATGAAGCACCTGCTCAATGCCATCCTCGTCGATCAGCGTCAGCGTCTCGCCGCGCTTCAGCGTGTACTGTTGCTTCGACAAGAACAGGTAGACCTCATCACCCGGGCGCACAGTCAGCGGCACCTTCTCGCCTTTCGGCAGGCGCGTGACCTCGCCACTTGCCGCCTTCGGCGACAGGCGGCCAATCTCATCAACGCTCGCGAAATTCACGAATGCGCCACTATCACCGAGCGCCTCGGGTAGCTGGCCGTCCGCCTGGTGGCGCTCGCGGTAGATTGAGCGCACGACTTCGTGGCGTGCGTTCAGGTACTGCAGGTACTTGACCAGCGCGACACGCTTGAACGCGTCGTGCACTGTGGTATCTGCGTTCAACGCGGCAATAAACTTGCGCCACTTGTGGTCGTTGGAAAACAGCGTTGCGTCCAGCATGCGCAACGAGTGACTGATCGAATCGTCCTTGGTGATGGATCGCAGCAGCACCGACACGAAGCGCCGCTTGACGTCGCGAATGCCCTCGATCTCCGCGAGCAATTCGTCATCCTTCAGACGCATCAGCTGGGCAATCTTTGTCGAAGGAACTTCGGTACGGCTGGCGAGCGCAAACTCGAAGTCGCGCACGGAATGGAAGTTCAGCGTGCGTCCGCCGACCTGCAGCGTAATCTCGCTCGGCTTGCGGGCGAAGCGTCGGAACAGCCTGTCGAGCATCGAACTGCCCTCGTTGCGCGGGGACTGCCGCTTTTCCACTGTAATTTTTTCTGAACCGTTCATGGGTCCAGTTAAACAAACGCCCGTCAAACATGTCGTGACGGGCGTCTCAGTTCAACGACATCCCGCGTTATATCAACCGGCGCCGAAACCCTCGACGACCGCTACATTCGACGGGGCAGACAGTGCTGCCGAAATGACCGCCGCTTCGCAATCGAGATCGTCTTCGTCGCACTCGTCGTCGAGCGGGTAATCGTCTTCTTCGTCTTCACGCTGGTCGCGCGGCAGGCGTACGCCCTGGTCGACCGCGTACAGCGAGATTTCCTCGAACAGCGACGAATCGATTGTGCCGGACTCGTCCTGACCGCCGCTCTGCTCGCGGCTCGCCGATGACTGGGCGGCGTTGGTGACCGAACCATCAGCGTTGACCACGATGCCGAACTCCACCGCGAGCGAACGGGCCTCCGGCGCCAGACTGCCGACAGCGGTACGCGCTGTTGCGCCTGCATTGACATACGCCTGCGCGTCTGCGGCACCCAGCTGAATCTGGACCACCGTCTGCGGGCCGGTGGCAAAACCCTGCACGTGAATGTCCTGACCGACGGTGCCGACTTGGTTACCGGCAATTAGGAACATTGCGCTCGCGG
>JAIVGZ010000033.1 GCA_020201335.1 Natronospirales bacterium | reverse complement strand
CCGGTTGTCGGCGACACCAAGTACGGCGACGCAGAAACCAACAAGCGGTTCCGCGCGCGGGGCTTCCGGCGTATGTTCCTGCACGCCAGTTCGTTAACGCTGCCGCATCCGAACGGCGACACGCTGTCAGTCAGCGCACCGCTCGACGATGAACTGCGCGACCTTTTGACGGAGCTCGAAGGCGGGCCACGGTGACGTCGTCCGGCACGCGCTTCGATCTCGTGGTGTTCGACTGGGATGGCACGCTGGTCGACTCTCTCGCGAACATCGTCGGTGCGATGCAGGCCACGATTGGTGAACTTGCACTGCCAGCGCGCAACGACGCCGAGGTCCGCGCAGTCGTCGGGCTCGGGTTCGGAGAGGTGCTCAATCAGCTGTTCCCGGACCTGTCCACGCGTGACCACGAACGCGTTCGCAACGCTTACCGCGAGCACTTTCTCGGTGCCGGACATACTGCGCAGCTATTCCCTGGCGTGCGCGAGACGCTCACCTCGCTGGGCGCAGCCGGCCTGACGCTCGGCGTGGCGACCGGCAAGGCCCGCGTGGGTCTCATGCGTGAACTGGAGGAAACGGGGCTCGCGGGCATGATGGCGGCGACGCGTTGCGCGGACCAATGCCGGTCGAAACCAGCGCCCGACATGCTGTTGCAGCTTATGGATGAACTGTTCCACGAGCCGGTGCGGACATTGATGGTTGGCGACTCTGAGTACGACCTCTTGATGGCACGCGCCGCCGGCACGGCGTCGGTCGGCGTCGCTGGGGGTGCCCACGCCCGTGACCGGCTCGTGGCACTCGAGCCGCTCGCGGTGATCGACTCGGTTGTCGAACTCGTGCCGTTCCTGCGAGCTTAGCGTCCTGCCATCGCGGTGCGGAGCACCGCTCCCACACTGGAGCACATCTCTAGGGAAGCTGTATCCCAAACTGCCGGAGCAGGCCGCACAACCGGATAAGCGGCAGCCCGATGATTGCCGTCGGGTCGTCTTCCTCGATTGCCTCGACGAGCGTGATGCCGAGCCCTTCCGATTTGAACGCGCCCGCGCAGTCGAACGCCGGCTCGCGGTCGACATAGCGCTCAATCTCGGCGTCGGGCAGGGTCCGGAACCGTACCCGTGTGCGCGCGAGGTCGGCCACCACGTGGTTGGTCGCGAGGTCGTGTACGCAGACCCCAGTCAGGAACTCGACGCTGCGCCCGGACAGGAAGCGCAGCTGCTCGACCGCGTGCGCACGGTCGCCGGGTTTGCCGAGAATCCGGCCCTCGCACGCGGCGACCTGGTCCGAGCCGATCGCCAAGCCGTCATCGAAGAAACGTATGGCCGCTGCCGCTTTTGCGCCCGACAGGCGGAGCACCAACGCTGTGGGTGTCTCCTCAGGGTCAGGTGTTTCGTCGACCTCCGGCCGGCACGTCCGGAACGGCAGCCCAAGACGCGCGAGCAGCGCGTTTCTATACGGCGAAGTCGAAGCCAGGATGAGCGGTGCGGCCATCAGGTTTCCTTGCAGGAAAAACAACAGCTTGCCGTAGTATCCCTTTGACATCAATCGGGTGTCGCCGTATCATGCCGCGCTTATGCCGGAAGCCCTGCCCAGCCGTGTGGACGCAATCCGCTTGGCCGGGCGCGGCGCGCGCATCGAGAACGATACGCCGGTCGCGACGATGCTTAGGCTCGCAGGGATGCTCGCCGATAACACCGGAACGGTCCGCTCGCAGATGGGCTTTGTGCGTGACGCTGCCGACCGGGTTGTGATTGACGGTCACGCAGCGGCGATGCTGACTGTGACCTGCCAGCGGTGCCTTGATGCACTGCCGGTGCAGGTGGCAACGGATTTCCGGCTTGGTTTGGTGGACGATGACGCGCAAGCGGATCGCCTGCCCGACGGAATCGAGCCGGTGTTGAGTGACGATGGCCATGTGTCGCCGCTCGCGGTAGTTGAAGACGAATTGATACTGGCTCTGTGGCAGTCCAGAAAAGCCGTAGAACACGCTCGACGCGCGGCATGCGCCGTTCGCACGATGCACTGACGGGGCCCACGCTGTCGGTCGACCCGACTTCTGGCGAGACGCATCGTCGTCACCACATCACGCCGGACGGTTACTACCGCGGCAAGAAAGTCATCGAAACCCGCAAGGATATCGCGGACGAATAGTCCGGCCCGCCTGCGGCCGGCCTCCCGGATGACCAAGCCGGTACACATAGCGCTCGACGCGATGAGCGGTGACCACGGGCCTTCGGTCATCGTGCCCGCCGCGCTACGCGCGATCACCACGCACCCGTCGCTCGAACTGACGCTCGTCGGCGATGAGCCGACGCTGACGCGTCTGCTCGCCGAGCGTGGCGCCCAGACTGACCCCCGCATCAAGCTACGTCATGCGACGCAGGTCGTCCTGATGGACGAGCTGCCTTCGGCCGCACTCCGCGGCAAGAAGGATTCCTCGATGCGGGTCGCAATCGACCTCGTGAAAGAAGGCGAAGTGGACGCGTGCATCAGCGCCGGCAACACGGGAGCGTTGATGGCGACCGCGCGCTTTGTGCTGAAGACGCTGCCCGGCATCGACCGCCCGGCGATCCTCGCCGAGCTGCCCGCTATCGGCGGCACCACGCTGATGCTCGACCTGGGCGCGAACGCGGATTGCAGCGCCGACCACCTGTTCCAGTTCGCCGTGATGGGCGCGGTGGTAGCCAGCGCAATCCATGGACAACCGAACCCGCGCGTCGGCCTGTTGAATATCGGTGCCGAGGAGATGAAGGGCGACGAGGTGATTCGTGAGGCGGGTCAACGCTTGCAGGCCAGTAACCTGAACTACATCGGCTTCGTTGAGGGTAACGACATTTTCTCTGACCGCGTCGACGTCATCGTCAGCGATGGGTTTTCAGGCAACGTCGCTTTGAAGACCGCCGAGGGGCTCGGCAAAATGGTGTCCCAGTTCCTGCGCGAGGAGTTTACGCGTTCCATACTGAGCAAGATCGCTGCGCTCGCCGTGTTGCCGGCGCTGAAGCGTTTTCGCGACCGTGTCGACCCACGTAACCACAACGGCGCGAGCCTGGTCGGCCTGCGTGGTATCGTGATCAAGAGCCACGGTGGCGCGGATGAACACGCATTCGGCCACGCGATTCGCATTGCCGTTCTTGAGTGCGAAAAAGCTGTGCCAAAACGCATAGAGGCGCTGCTCGACGAACAGTTGAAAGAGGTGCCGCAACAGTGAAGTATTCCCGGATCGCCGGAACGGGCCGCTGCCTGCCGCAAAAGGTTGTCACGAACGCCGAGCTTGCGAAGTCCGTGGATACCAGCGATGAGTGGATACGCGAGCGAACCGGAATCTCCCAGCGGCACATCGCCGGCGACGACGAGACCACACTCACCCTTTGTGAAGGTGCCGCCCTGCAGGCGATGGAAGCGGCCGGGGTAGGCCCGGGCGATATCGACCTCATCCTGGTCGGGACCACTACGCCCGATCAGGTGTTCCCGAACATGGGCGTGCTGCTGCAGCACCGGCTCGGCATACGCACCGCGTGCCCGTCGTTCGGCCTTGAAGCAGCATGCACCGGCTTCCTTTACGCACTGTCGCTCGCCGACAAGTTCATCCGGCTCGGCGACGCGAAGCGCGCGCTGGTGGTTGGCGCCGAGACGCTGTCCCGGATGATCGACTGGCAGGACCGCACGACCTGCGTGCTGTTCGGCGACGGGGCCGGCGCGGTCATTCTCGAAACAGCCGATGAGCCCGGCATCATCTCCACCCATCTGCATGCCGACGGTCAGTACAAGGACCTCCTGTATCACCCGTGGGGCGTGTCACAGGGCGCTGACAAACTGGTGCCCGGCCACGACGCAGTTCGGATGAAGGGCAACGAGGTATTCAAGGTCGCAGTGATGACGCTGGGGCGCATCGTTGATGAGACGCTTGCTGCCAACAATCTTGAGAAGGCGGATATCGACTGGCTGATCCCGCACCAGGCAAACATCCGGATCATCGAGGCGACCGCGCGCAAGCTCGGCATGCCGATGGAACGGGTCGTTGTCACCGTCGGCGAGCACGGTAATACTTCCGCTGCATCGGTTCCGATGGCGCTCGACGTTGCGGTCCGCGACGGGCGTATCAAGCGAGGGGATATGCTGCTGCTCGAAGCATTCGGCGGCGGCTTCACCTGGGGCTCTGCTCTAATTAGATACTAATGTAGGAGCGGTGCTCCGCACCGAGATTCAGGTTGGGTCTATTCGTTTCGCCATCACCCGGTACACCGCCGGCATGAATCGTTCGATCCACACTGCGAACACTTCCTTGCCGCCGACCCACACCTCGGCTTTGCCTTTACGCAATCCGCGCACAATCCGCTCCGCACATCGGTCGGGGTCCATGCCGTTGGCCTGGCCGCGGTCGACTACATTGTGTGGGCTTCCGTCGGCCGACAGCGCATTGACCGACACATCGGTGCGGATGAAGCCGGGGCAGGCAAGCGTTACCGAGATGCCATCGCGCCAGACCTCCGCGCGCAGTGAGTCGAAGAAGCCGTGCAACGCATGTTTTGACGCTGCGTACGACGAGCGCATCGGTGTGCCGATGTGGCCGACCAGGCTCGTTACTGCGGCGAGTTGTCCGCTCCGCTGGCGGCGCATCACCGCCAGGACCGCCTTCGTCAGGCTCACGGTGCCGAGGTAATTGGCGTTGACCAAGCGGCGGTCAACCTCGAGTACCGTGTCAGCGGCGAGCGAACGCTGGCTGATGCCGGCGTTGTTGACGAGGAGGTCGATGCGACCGAATTCGGCAACAACGTGGTCGACCGCCGCGCCGTGCGCATCCGGATCCTCCAGGTCGAGAGGAACAACGAGGACGGCGGCCGCGCCCAGTGCCAGACAGCTGGCGCGGGTCTCCTCGAGCTGGGGCAGCCGTCGCGCTGACAGCACAAGGCGCGCGCCGTCGCGCGCGAACACGCGTGCGAGCGCCGCGCCGATTCCGGCGGAGGCGCCGGTGACCCAGACCACCTTGTCCCGGTAGTGCGTCACCGCAGCATCTGGTTGAAGTCGAAGATAGGCAGGAGGATTGCCAGAACGATCATCAGGACCAGCGCGCCCATCAGCAGGATCAGCACTGGGCCGAGCACCCCCATCAGCGTGCCGATTGTGCTCTGCATCTCACGCTCCTGCGCGGTTGCCGCGCGCTCGAGCATCTCGCTCAGGCGCCCGGAAGATTCACCGCTTGCGATCAGATGGATTGTAAGGGGAGGGAACAAGCCGCTCGCGCCGAGCGACTTTGCAATCGGCGCGCCCTCGCGCACGCGGACCGCCGCGTGCTCGACCGCGGCGCGCATCGGAAGATTCAGTACGGTCGCAGCGCTGATGCGCAGCGCGTCCAGCACGGTGACTCCGGCGGCTGACAGGATTGCGAGTGTGCGCGAGAACCGCGCGGCATTGACGCCTCGGATCAGCTTCGCGATGAGTGGCAGGCGCAACAAAAATAGGTGGAAACGGTAACGGAACGCATCCGCGCGCAGCGCCCGTTTGAACAGCCATGCCGCGATGACAATCGCGGCAGCGAGCCAGACGCCCCATGCGCGCAGGAAGTCGGACAATGCAATCAGCCCTTGCGTCAATGGGGGCAGGTCGGTGTCGAGGTTGTCGAAAACCGTGACGACCTCCGGCACGACGTAGGCGAGCAACAACATCGTTACCGCCAGCGTCATCGCCACGAGGAAAATCGGGTAGATCATCGCCGCGCGCAGGCTCTGCTGGAGTTCCTGCCGGCTTTCGGTCCAGTCGGCGAGCCGCTCGAGCACAAGGTCGAGCCGGCCGGACTGCTCGCCGGCGGCAACCGTCGAACGATAAATCTCGGGGAACGCTTGCGGGAACTCTGCAAGCCCATCGGCTAGCGTATGGCCCTCCATCACGCGGGCCCGCACGGCGAGCAGCAGGCTCGTGAGTCTTGGTTGTTCCGTCTGCTGCGCGGTCGCGTACAGCGCTTCCTCGAGCGGCAAGGCTGCGCGTACGAGCGTCGCAAGCTGGCGTGTCATCACCGCGAGTTGGTTTGCGGACACGCCGCGGCGCATGCCGAGGCGCCGTCCACGACCCGTCTCCTGGCGCTCCACTTCGTCCACCGACAGCGGGAACAGGCCCTGGTCTCGCAGTTGCGCGCGGACCTGCCGAGCGGAGTCTCCGTCGAGTACGCCCTTCACCTGGCGGCCGTCGCCGCCGGCGGCTACATATTCATACGCAGGCATGGGGAGTGCCGGTCATGCGAATCGCGGTGCGGAGCTTTTAATCAACCCGAGTAACACGCAATACCTCTTCGAGGGTTGTTTCGCCGGCAAGGACGCGGCGCCGGCCGTCACTGCGGATGCTGGGCCCGTGTTTGCGTGCATGCTTGTCGAGTGCTTGCTCGCTGGCGCCGTCATGGATCATTCCGCGCATCGTTTCGTCAATCGAGACCAGTTCGTAGATGCCGCTGCGTCCGCGGAACCCGGTGCTCGCACAGCGCTCGCAGCCGACCGGGTGGTAGATGACCGGCGGGTCCGCGGGGTCCGCCTCCAACAGTTGCGCCTCACGCGCGCTCGCCGGCTCGGCGCGCCGACACGACACACACAGCGTGCGTACCAGCCGCTGCGCGAGCAGGCCGATTAATGAGCTCGACAGCAAGAACGGCTCGACGCCCATGTCGCGCAGCCGCGTGATCGCGCCGACCGCCGAGTTGGTGTGCAGCGTCGACAGCACCAAGTGGCCGGTCAGCGACGACTGGACGGCGATCTCCGCGGTCTCGAGGTCCCGGATTTCGCCCACCATCACCACATCCGGATCCTGGCGCAGGATTGCACGCAAGCCGCGGGCGAAGGTCATGTCGACGCGCGTGTTCACCTGCGTCTGACCGATACCATCGATGAAGTACTCGATTGGATCCTCGACCGTCATGATGTTGCGGCTGTGGTCGTTCAGGCGGGCGAGTGCGGCGTAGAGAGTCGTGGTCTTGCCGGAACCGGTAGGGCCGGTCACAAGGATGATGCCGTGCGGCTTACGGATCAGTTCGTCTATCAGGTTGCGCTGGTCGACCGCCATGCCGAGCTGCTCGAGTTCGAGGCGCCCGGCCTGCTTGTCGAGCAGGCGCAGCACCACGCGTTCGCCATGGCCGGACGGTAAAGTCGATACGCGCACATCGACAGGTCGTCCCGCGATGCGCAAAGAGATGCGTCCGTCCTGCGGCAGGCGTTTCTCTGCGATGTCGAGTTTTGCCATCACCTTGATGCGGGACACGATTAATGGCGCGAGCGCACGCTTCGGGGCGAGCACCTCACGCAGTACGCCGTCGACGCGGAAACGCACGACCAGTCGGTTTTCGAACGGCTCGATGTGGATGTCCGACGCGTTCAGCTTGACCGCCTCGGTGAGCAGCGCATTGATCAGGCGGATGATTGGCGCGTCGTCCTGACTCTCGAGGAGGTCTTCGGGCTCGCCAAGTTCTTCGGCGACGCGCGCGAGGTCAAGGTCTTCGTCAAACGCGTCGGCTGCAGCCTGTGCACCGCCGGTGCCGAGTTCGTACGATGATTGCAGCAACCCGTCGAAAACTTCAGGCGCGACTTCGATGAGCTGCAACGGCCGCGCGGCGAAGCGGCGCAGCTCGATCAATGCTTCGGGAGTCAATGCCGGGCGGTGCATCACCTCGACGGCGTCTTCGCGCACCGCGGTGATGACCACGCCGTGGCGTTTCGCGAACGCGTACGGCAGGCGGCGTTCGGCTTCCATGGGTCAGGGGCGCCTCAAGGCTCGCGCTGCAGCTCGGGTTCGTCGATCGGTGGCAGCGATGGGCGGCGCACGTCCGGCATCAGTGGCACCTGCTCGCTTTCCAGCATCTGCTGCAGCTGCTGCATGCGCCGGTAGCGCTGGTTCGTCTGCAGCGTCGCCGACTCGGCGTCACGCAGGATGCGCGGCTGCAGGAACACCATCAGATTGCGCTTGACCGCGGTCGTGCGCTGGTAGCGGAACGCATGGCCGAGGATCGGGATGCTGCCCAGAATCGGTACGCGCTGCTGGTTGTGCTGCACGGTATCGTCAATCAGGCCGCCGAGCACGATGATGTCGCCGTCCTGGACGATTACGCGCGTACTGATCTCGCGCTTGTTGGTGATCAGGTCGACCGCGCCGGTGGTGCCGGGTGCGAGGCTCGAAACCTCCTGGTGAATCAGCAGCTGCACGGCGTCGCCTTCATTGATTTTCGGCGTGATTGTCAGCTTCAGGCCGATGTCTTCCCGATTGATCGTCTGGAACGGGTTCACCTGGCCGGCGCCGTCCTGAGCACCCGTGAACTGCCCGGTGATGAACGGCACGGTCTGGCCGACGTTGATTGTTGCTTCCTCGTTGTCCATTGCGACCAGGGTCGGGGTCGACAGGATATTCGTGTTCGCCTCGCCGGCGAACGCCCGAATCAGGGCGCCGATACTCGTGCTGCCGTCGCGCACGCGGCCTATGGCGAGCGACGCGCCGTCGGGCGCGCTGGTGATCGTGCCGGTCAGGACCTGCGCAGCGGTCAGGCCCGCAGCGGAGAAGTTGATGATGCCCGCGCCGCGGTTCGAGTCGGTCCCGTCGAGCCCCCACTGCACCCCGAACTCCGCACTGCGGTCGGAGGTCACTTCGACGATCAACGCTTCTACGAGCACCTGCGCGCGCCGGATGTCGAGTTGGTCGATGATTGACCGAAGGTTGCGCATTTCCGACGCCGCCGCGGTGATGACCAGCGAATTGGTTTCCATGTCAGCGAGGATCGTGGTGCTCTCGCGGCGTGCCGTGGATGCGGTCTGGCCTTCGCGGGTGCCTTGGGCTGCGGCCTGGCGTTGCGCCTGACTCTCTGCATAGCCGGAAAGGATTGAGGCGATGTTCTGCGCATCACCGTAGCGGAGATAGACGACCTGGGTCGCGCCCTCAATGTCGAGCGGCGTGTCAAGGTGCGCGAGCAGCGCCCGCAGCCGCAGCCGCAAGGCCCGGTGGCCTCCGAGCAGAACGCTGTTGGTACGCTCGTCCGCTGCTATCGTTGGCGGGCTTGCGCCTTCGCCGCGCGCCTGCGCCTGCGTCAGTGCGGTCAGCAGGCGCACCGCGTCGGCGGCGCTAGCGTGCTGTAGCCGGATGACCTCGACCTCGTCATCGGTCGCCTGGTCGATGCGACCGATGATCGACGCCAGGCGGTCGACATTGCCGGCCCGGTCCGAGATGACGAGCATGTTCGATGGCGCGAACGCTGCGATGTGACCGAACTGCGGCACGAGCGGGCGGAGTACCGCCTGCATCTGCGCGGCAGGTACGTTCTGGACTTGGATTACGCGCGTGACGATGTCTTCCTCGCCATGCGGGGGTGGCGGCTCGACGCCACTACTGTGGCGCGCTTCTATTACTGGCACGATCTTGATGGTGTCGCCGGTGGGTACGGCGGCGAACTGGTTGACCTGCAGAACCGACAGGAAGGTCTGGTAAAGCCCATCCGGTGTCAGGGGTCTCGCAGAGACCACGGTGACGCGGGCACGCACGCGCGGGTCGACGACGAAGTTCCGTCCGGTGACCTCGGACACCATCGCGATCACTTCAAGGATGTCCGCATCACGCAGGTTCAGCGTGATTGTTTCTTCATTCTGCTGTGCGGGCGCGGGCGGCACGAGCGCGAGCGCTGCCACACCGATTGCAGCCAGCAGTGTCATACGAAGTCCCGTCATGCCTTGTCCTTGTGTCGTTGTCATTGCACCGCGCGCACGGTGACGGTCTCGGTCTGGTCGCCCCGTTCGACGGTGACGACGGCCTCTTGGCTGCCGGTCAGTACCTGCATCGCCTCGAGCCCGCGCGCCGGGTCGTTCAGAGGTATGCCATCAATCGCTGTGACGAGGTCGCCTGCCCGCAGACCCAGTGCGGCGAATCGTTGCCGGTCGCGGCCCGGATAGACACGGTAGCCGCGCAACTGCCCGCCGACCATCACCGCCTGTGGGCGGATGATTTCAGCCATTTGCTCGGTCGCCGCCTGGTCCCGCAGGTTGTCGACGGCAACCGGCGTCAGCGGCCGTGAGGCGGCGGAGCCGAGCACCGGTGAATCGCTGCCAAGCCGCGGCAGACGCAGCGTCTCCAGCGTACCACGCCGGTTCAGGATAACGCGGTCCGCATGGATTTCATGCACCACCGCGCCGCCCGGAACTTCGTCGCGTGCGGCGTAGACCCGCTCCTTGCCATCGGATCCCGCGATTACAGCACGGGCGTAAGCCGCGTCGGCCGACGCGGAGATGCCACGCAACGTGAGGTTCAAGCGCGTCTCGGGTGCGTCGATGGTCGTCTGCACGGGCGCATCTTCGGCGCTGCCGAACAGGCTGCGCGACGCGATGCGGTCCGGGTCCGGCATTGGCTCGGCTGGTCCGGCCCGCATTGCCACCGGTCCGGCGGCGGGCGCCTGGGGTGAGAGCAGCGACCATGTGAGCCCCGCCGCAGTCCACGCAATCAGGATTACCAACGCGACACTGACAACCACCGGCAGGCGGTCCAGCCAGCCGCTTTCCCGGAGGCGGGCCTGGAAGCGGCGCAGAGGTATCGCGATGGAGTCGTTCATTCAAGGGTCCGGGATTCACGCAATCTAAACAGGATAGAACATCGGACGCAACCGTACCTAAGGAGTTCACCCGATAGGCGGCGCAACGCACCGACCCGTTGCGCCGCCAGCCCTAACTTCGTCCCACTGTCCAACGAAATGCCAGGAGCGCTCACATGCCAAGCAATGCGATTGAAATGCTAACCGACGACCATCACCAGGTGAAGGCGATGTTTGAGGAGTACGAGGACCTTTCCGGTGATGATAGCCGCGACGATGAGAAGCTGACGCTCGTCCAGCAGATTTGCCACGAGCTGACCGTACACGCGCAGATCGAGGAAGAATTATTTTACCCCGCGGCACGCAAAGCGCTGGATGACGAAGACTTGATCGACGAAGCCGTCGTCGAGCACGCTGGCATCAAGGACCTCATTGAGGAACTCAAGGCGATGGAGCCGTCCGACGATATGTTCGATGCCAAAGTGACCGTGTTGAAAGAATACGTCGAGCACCACGTGAAGGAAGAGGAAGAGGAGCTGTTCCCGAAAGCGAAGAAGGCATCGGACTTCGATGAGGACGACATAGGCGCGCAACTCGCCGACCGCAAAGAAGAGCTGATGGCGATGGCCGGCGCCGGCGCCCGAAAGGCGAGCGAGCCGCCGCGCCCGGGTGCGAATCGCTGACGCACCGCATTCCGGTTTCGGAATACCGGCTTTTGCGACCGGCATTCTCATTAGCGCGTGCAGATAACGGAGCGCGTTAAACGCCAAGTGCGTGATAACGATGGGGATGAACGCCGCGGGATGACCGGACGCCCGCGCGGCTCGGTTCGCTGTGCCACGCACGGTCGCTTTCCAGATGAGCTAAAATCGAGCCATGAGCGAATCCGAGCACAGACCGGACCATAGTCTTGCTGTCGACGAAGCGCGCCCGTCTATCAAACGGCCGCCGTTGTACAAGGTCGTGCTCTTGAATGATGACTACACGCCAATGGAATTTGTCGTCGAGGTGCTCGAACGGTTTTTCCGCATGGACCGCGGCAAGGCGACCCAGGTGATGCTGCATGTGCACACGCGTGGCAAGGGTGTCTGCGGCCTCTTCACGTTCGACATCGCAGAAACGAAGGTTGCGCTGGTCAACCAGTATTCGCGGGACAACCAGCACCCACTGCTGTGCACGATGGAGGAAGCGTGAAGTGCTGAGTCGTGAACTCGAGTTTTGCCTCTCGCAGGCGTTCCGCGAGGCGCGCGAGCGCCGGCACGAGTTTATGACGGTCGAGCATCTGTTACTCGCGCTGCTCGACACGCCGCAGATCGTCGAACTATTGCGCACCTGCAACGCGGATACCGAGGCCTTGCAGAAGGAGTTGCGTGCGTTCATCGACGAAGTCACGCCGTTACTCGCTCCAGACGAGGAAGGCGATATCCAGCCGACGCTCGGTTTCCAGCGCGTACTGCAACGCGCGGTCCACCACGTCCAGAATGCCGACAAGCGCGAGGTCTCGCCGATAAACGTGCTGGTCGCGATCTTCGCTGAAAAGGAGTCGCACGCGGTCTATCTGCTTGGCCGCCAGAATGTCACCCGCCTCGATGTAGTCAATTACATCTCGCACGGGCTGACACCGCTCGACGATGAGCCGATCAGTGGCGCTGCCGAGCAGGAAGAGGATGACGACGGGGCACGGATGTCGTCGCCTCGTGGCGCGCTGGACGCCTACACGACCGACCTCAACCAGCGTGCCCGCGAAGGCAGAATCGATCCGTTGATCGGACGCGCCGCGGAGATCCAGCGCACGGTTGAGATTCTCTGCCGCCGCCGAAAGAACAACCCGCTGTATGTAGGCGAGGCGGGCGTCGGCAAGACTGCGCTGGCCGAAGGCCTTGCCCGGATGATTGTTGAGGGCGAAGTACCGGAGCTGCTCTCAGAGGCGACCGTCTATTCGCTCGACCTCGGTACGCTGATTGCCGGCACCAAGTATCGCGGCGATTTCGAGAAGCGGCTGAAAGGTGTGCTCGCAGAACTCGCGAAGCAGCCACACTCGATTCTTTTCATTGACGAGATTCACACGATCATCGGCGCCGGCGCAGCTTCGGGCGGCGTGATGGACGCATCAAACCTGATTAAGCCCATGCTCGCTAACGGTGAGCTGCGCTGCATCGGCTCGACGACTTACCAGGAGTACCGCGGCATCTTCGAGAAGGACCGCGCGCTCGCGCGGCGCTTCCAGAAAGTGGATGTCACCGAGCCGACGATTGAAGAGACCATCGCCATCCTGAAGGGGCTGCGCCAACGCTTCGAGGAGCACCACGGCGTGCGGTACCCGGTGAAGGTGCTGCGGGCGGCCACTGAGCTGGCCGCGCGGCACATAACGGACCGCTTCCTGCCTGACAAAGCAATCGATGTCATCGACGAGGCCGGCGCCAGTATGCGGTTGCGCCCGGAGAGCAAGCGGCGGAAATCGCTGTCCGTCGCGGACATCGAGGATGTCGTAGCACGAATCGCGCGTATCCCCGCGCGGCAGGTGTCGACATCCGATAAAGAGGTGCTGCGCACCCTCGACCGCGACCTGAAGCTGGTCATCTACGGCCAGGACTCGGCGGTCGACACACTTGTATCCGCAATCCGCATGGCCCGCTCCGGCCTCGGTAACCCGGACAAGCCGATTGGGTCGTTCCTGTTCGCCGGGCCGACCGGCGTCGGCAAGACCGAGGTCACGCGCCAGCTCGGCAAGCTGCTCGGCATCGAGACCCTTCGCTTCGACATGTCCGAGTACATGGAACGTCACACGGTTTCCCGCCTGATCGGCGCACCGCCGGGCTACGTCGGCTTCGACCAGGGCGGCTTGCTGACTGACGCCGTACTGAAACACCCGCACGCGGTCGTTCTGCTCGATGAAATCGAGAAAGCGCACCCCGAGGTATTCAACATCCTGCTGCAGGTGATGGACCACGGGACGCTCACCGACAACAATGGGCGAAAGGCGGATTTCCGCAACGTAATCCTCGTGATGACAACGAACGCCGGTGCGCAGGACATGGGTCGCGCGTCGATCGGTTTCTCCCAGCAAGACCACACCGCCGACAATGTGGAAGCGATTCGCCGCACCTTCACGCCCGAGTTCCGCAACCGGCTCGACGCGGTAATCCAGTTCGGAACGCTCGACCAGCGAACGATTCAGAGTGTTGTCGATAAATTCCTGATCGAGCTCGAGACGCAGCTCGCCGAAAAGCGCGTCGAGATCGACGTCGACGATGCGGCGCGTCAGTGGATTGCGGAGAACGGTTACGACGCGAAAATGGGCGCGCGGCCGATGGCCCGCATCATCCAGGAACACATCCGTCGGCCGCTGGCCGAGGAGCTGCTATTCGGCAAGCTCGCGCAGGGTGGTGTTGTGCACGTGAGTTCGGATGGCGAGAAACTGACCTTGGAACTCGAAGACGATAAAGCCGAAGCTTAATTCCACTCGCCACGCCGCACGCACCGCTTGCTCATGCGGCCCGGCTGGTGCCGCGACCAACCTCCTAGACCGGGCCAAAATCGCGCGCTTGCGTGCGGGCGTGGCTCGCTGGCTCGCGCTCGTAGTGACGGAAGCGAGTGGCGCGCGGACTTTTTTCCGGGACCGTCGGCGACAGGGATGTCGCCGCCGGAGCCTACAGGGATGTACTTGCGGCGTTCCCGGAAAAAACGGTCCGGCGCCGCGAGCGCGACAGAATCAACGGCCGCGGAAAGTAATGCGGCCTTTCGACAGGTCGTACGGCGTCAGCTGAACGGTTACGCGGTCGCCGGTCAGGATGCGGATGTAGTGCTTCCGCATCTTGCCTGAGATGTGCGCAGTCACGACGTGACCGTTGTCGAGGGTCACGCGGAACATGGTGTTGGGCAAGGTCTCGGTGACCGTGCCTTCCATTTCGATATGGTCTTCTTTCGGCATCCGGCGCGGATTCTGCAACACTTCCCGGTTTTATTCAACCGCGCTCGCACCATCGCTGAGTCGTGCAGGCAACATCCAGCGCCCAATCGGGTCCGGTGCTTCGGCGTCGACGGCCAGCCGCGCGAGGAACGCAGCGCGGCTCCATTCACTTGCACCGAGGCGTGCGAGGTGCGCGTTCGGGAGCTGTGCATCGATCATCGTGAAGCGTTCCCGCCTTAAGTAGGCTGCCAGAACAGCGAGCGCCGCCTTCGATGCATCGGCCGCCCGGCTAAACATCGATTCCCCGAAGAAAACGCGGCCAAGCGCGACACCGTACACTCCGCCGACCAGCTCCGAGTCCAGCCACACCTCCAGCGAATGCGCATACCCACGCCGGTGCAACGCGCGATATGCGGCACTCATCTCCGCAGTGATCCAAGTCCCTTCGCCAGCTGCGCGCGGCTGAGCGCAACCTGAAATAACGTCGTCGAATGCGGCATCGAGTGTGAAGCGGAATTCACCGCGTCTGAGCCGCCTGCGCAGGCTGCGCGATACGCGCACGCGGCAGCCGTCGAACACCGCGCGCGGCTCCGGGCTCCACCAGAGCACCGGCTGCCCGGGCATGTACCATGGGAAGACGCCGCGGCGGTACTCGACCAGCAGTCGGTCCGGCGTCAACGGGCCACCGACCGCGACCAATCCTTCCGGCAGTTCACTCATCGCGGTGGAACGGCAGGTGGTTGCGCGCCGACTCCATGTAGTCGGCGACCATCTCGCGTTCACGCCGACACCAGTCCGCGACCGGCGCACGGAGTTCGCCATCACGCACCCAGTGCGCAGATACGGTGCGGACGGGTTCGAAACCCCGCGCCAGCTTGTGCTCCCCCTGGGCGCCGGGTTCGAAGCGCATGCGCTTGCGCTCGATGCAATACTCGATGCCCTGGTAGTAGCAGAGTTCGAAGTGAAGCCCCGGTACGTTAACTTCAGCACCCCAATAACGGCCGAACAGCACGTCGTTGCTATCGATGCAGAGTGCGCAAGCGACCGGTCGGTCATCGTCCCACGCAACGAATGCCTGCACCGCGTCGCCGAGGCGTTCTCCGAGCAGCCGATAGCACGCGGCGCTCAGGTAATGCGGGTTGCCACGCAGGTGGAAGCTGCGCGCGGTGAGTGCGTGCAGCCGCGTCCATAGCGCGTCGTCGATCTCAGTGCCTGAATGCCGGCGAATCACGAGACCGCTGGCGGCGACCAGCTTGCGCTCGCGGCGCAACGCCTTTCGCTTCGCCGAGCGGAAGCGTGTGAGGAAATCGTCGAAGTCGCGGTAACCATCGTTCTGCCAGTGGTACTGGCAATCATTGCGCAGCAAGTGACTAGATTCCACGAGCACCTGCGTGAGCGCGTCCTCGACGAACAGCCAGTGCAGCGAGGAGGCATCGAGGTCTTCGACCAATCCAAGCGCGGCGTCGACTATCGGTTGCGCATCTGCGCCAGCGCTCAACAGCAGCTTCGGCGCGCCGACGGGCGAGTAAGGGGTTGCCGCGATCAGCTTCGGGTAGTACGCGCGCCCGGCGCGGTGCCACGCTTCTGCCCAGGCCCAATCGAACACGAACTCGCCGAAGGAGTCGTGTTTCAGGTACAGCGGCAGGATGCCGGTGAGCGCGCCGTCGTCGCGGGTGGCGACCAGGTGATGCGGTTCCCATGCGGTTCCGGCACCGACCGCACCGCTGTCCTCGAGCGCCGACAGAAACGCATGGCTCGCGAACGGGTTATCCGCACCGGCCATCGCCTGCCAGTCTTTCGCAGGTACCTGATGGACAGATTGGACCGTACGGACAGTTATCAGAGCCCCGCGAGCTTGTCTAGGTAACGCTCGGCGTCGAGTGCAGCCATGCAGCCGCTACCCGCCGAAGTGACCGCCTGCCGGTATACGTGGTCCATCACGTCACCTGCGGCGAAGACGCCGGGAATCGAGGTCGCGGTCGCGTCGCCGTCGAGGCCGCTCTTCACAGTGATGTAGCCGCCGCGCATGTCGAGCTGGTCTACGAACAACGCGGTGTTCGGCGTGTGCCCGATTGCGATGAACACGCCTTCGAGGTCGATATCGGTGGTCTGGTCGCCTTTCGTCGAGCGCACGCGCATCCCGGTGACGCCGGAATCATCGCCGAGCACCTCGTCGAGCGTGTGGTCCCACCGGATGTTGACGTTGCCGTCTTGCGCCTTGCCGAGCAGCTTGTCGGAAAGAATCTTCTCAGAGCGGAAGCGGTCACGACGGTGCACGACGGTGACTTCCGACGCGATGTTGGAGAGGTACAGCGCCTCTTCCACAGCAGTATTGCCGCCGCCGATCACCGCAACCTTCTTGCCCTTGTAGAAGAATCCGTCGCAGGTCGCGCACGCAGAAACGCCGCGCCCCTTGAACGCCTCCTCGGACGGGATGCCGAGGTACTTCGCCGACGCGCCAGTCGCGATGATGAGCGCGTCGCAGGTATAGGTACCCGAATCGCCGACCAGCCTGAAGGGCTGTTCGGTCAGCACTGCGGTGTGGATGTGGTCGAACACGATCTCGGTATCGAAGCGCTCGGCGTGCTTGCGCATCCGCTCCATCAGACCGGGACCTTGCAGGCCTTCGACATCGCCGGGCCAGTTGTCGACGTCGGTCGTGGTCATCAATTGGCCGCCCTGTTCGAGTCCGGTGACGAGTACAGGATTGAGGTTGGCGCGTGCCGCGTAGACGGCAGCCGTGTACCCGGCGGGGCCCGATCCAAGTATCAGTAGGCGGCAATGGCGAGGGGGGTTCATAAGGTATAATCCGCTCCGGATTTGATATGTGGACGCGCAGTACCGCGAAGTGGGCGTCGAGACAGTCCCTGACCACGAATCGGTGTTCAAGGCCGCCGAGATGGTCGTGAAGGTCAAGGAGCCGATTGCCGATGACCTCAAGTACCTCCGCCGCGACCACCTGCTATTTTGCTACCTGCACCTCGCCGCGGAACCCGCGCTGACGAAGAAACTGCAGGAGATCGGCCTTACAGCGGTCGCGTTCGAGACCGTCGAGGTCAACGGGCTGCTGCCGCTGCTCGCGCCGATGTCGGACATTGCCGGCCGGCTGTCCGTACAGGTCGCGACCCACCTGCTGCACCAGCCGCAGGGTGGTAAGGGCATCCTCCTTGGCGGCATCCCCGCCGCGAAGCGCGGCAAGGTCGTAATCATCGGGGCGGGCGTCGCCGGCTTCAACGCCGCCGTCGTCGCCGCCGGCATGGGCGCTGAAGTCACCGTGTTTGACATCAACCGAGACCGGCTGGTTGCCGCGCGCGCGCTGGGCCCGAATGTGACCGGCCTGTATCCACATCCATCCGACATCGCCGATGCGGTGCGCCAGGCAGATATTCTGATTGGTGCGGTACTGGTCACCGGTGAGAAGGCGCCGCACGTGGTCACCGCCGACATGGTCCGCTCGATGGAGCAGGGCTCGGTGGTCGTCGATATCTCGGTGGATCAGGGCGGCTGCATCGAGACAACCCGTCCGACCACTTACGCCGACCCGACCTACACCTGGGAGGGCATCGTCCACTTCACCGTCACGCACATGCCGGGCGCGGTCCCGCGCACCGCGTCGCAGGCGCTGTCGGCGGCAATTGCGCCGTATGCGTCACGCTTGGCCGCTGGCGGCTGGGAGAATTTTGCGCCGCTGAAGGCGGGCATCAACGTGCAGGGCGGCAAGGTCGTACACCCGGCATTGTTAAAGTAAAAAATATATATACAATAGAGCCTTAGGAATTATTCTTAAGGTGGGGGTTAAGTTGGCGCAAGCGACACGCAAGAAGGCGGACACCGTGACAGGGCTGTTCGGCGCCCACCTGAACCGGGGCCTCCGCGAGGGGGCGCTGTTCGTGTTCAGCGCGGTTGCGTTGCTGGCGCTGCTCGCGTTGTTCACTTACGACCCCGCAGACCCAGGCTGGTCACGCAGTGGTTCCGCCGAAAGCGTCGTCAATGCTGGCGGGTGGTTCGGCGCGTGGTTCGCCGACGTGGCCCTATACCTTTTCGGTTATGTCGCCTACCTCGTGCCGGTGATGCTCGCGTACGCCGGCTGGCTGTTGTTCCGCGGCCGCAACGCTGAAGCGCGGCAGGACCGAGCGACACTGATCGGCCGGGTCTGTGGCTTCGTACTGACGGTTATGACCGGGGCCGGCCTCACGCATTTGCACTTCAGCGTGGCCTCGGGCTCGCTGCCGGTCACTACTGCAGGCGGGGTGCTCGGCGATGTGACCGGCGGGCTCTTCGTCAGCGTGTTCAGCTTCCTCGGTGGGACCCTGCTGCTGCTGGCCCTGTTCCTGGCGGGCGTCACGCTGTTCACCAGCCTGTCCTGGCTCGCGCTGGTCGATGTGACCGGCAGGCTTGCGCTCGACCTGGGTGAGCGGACGCAGACGCGCTGGTACCGGCTGCTTGCATGGATCGACACGCGGCGGGCGCGCCGCGAGCAGGTGTCGGCTGTGCGGGTGCAGAAGGAGAAGGTCGAGAAGCGCATACCGGTCCGCATCGAGCCGGTCGTCAAGGCAATCGAGCCGAGCGTGCGGGCGCAGAAGGAGCGGCAGGTCCCGTTGTTCGAGACCAGCGGACCCGGAGAGCTACCGTCGCTGTCGCTGCTCGACCCGGCACCGGAACGCAAGGTCGGCTATTCAGAGACTTCTCTCGAAGCGATGTCGCGCCAGGTCGAGATGAAGTTGCGTGACTTCGGCATCGAGGTCGAGGTCGTCGCGGTGCACCCGGGCCCGGTCATCACGCGCTTTGAGCTGCAGCCGGCGCCCGGCGTCAAGGTCAGCCAGATCACGACCCTTGCGAAGGACCTCGCACGTTCGCTCGCCGCAATCAGCGTACGCGTCGTCGAGGTAATTCCGGGCAAACCCACCGTCGGCCTGGAACTGCCCAACGAGGTGCGCGAGCTTGTTGCGCTGTCCGAGATCCTGACCTCGAAGGAATACGATGCCGAACATTCGCCACTGACGCTTGCGCTTGGCAAGGACATCAGCGGTTACCCGGTTGTCGCGGACCTGACGCGTATGCCGCACTTGCTGGTTGCCGGCACCACCGGCTCGGGCAAGTCGGTCGCGATCAACGCGATGGTTCTGAGCTTGTTGTACAAAGCGACGCCCGAGCAGGTTCGCGTAATCATGATTGACCCGAAGATGCTCGAGCTCAGCGTGTACGAGGGTATCCCGCATCTTTTGGCGCCGGTCGTCACCGACATGAAGCAGGCGGCGAACGCGCTGCGTTGGGCGGTGTTCGAGATGGACCGGCGCTACCGTCTGATGTCCGCACTCGGCGTCCGCAACATCGCCGGGTTCAACCGGAAGCTCAAGGATGGCGCGGCGAAGGGTCAGCCGATCCGCGACCCGCTGTTCCGGGCGCCGCCCCCGTTCGGCCTCGATGAGGGTGAGGAGCCACCTGAGGCGCCGATATTGGAACCGTTGCCTTACATCGTGGTCATAGTGGACGAGCTGGCCGACATGATGATGGTGGTCGGCAAGAAGGTCGAGGAGCTGATTGCACGGCTCGCCCAGAAGGCCCGCGCCTCGGGCATCCACCTGATTCTTGCGACGCAGCGTCCATCGGTCGACGTGATTACCGGGCTGATCAAAGCCAACATCCCGACGCGCATTGCGTTCCAGGTGTCGTCGCGCATCGACTCGCGCACGATCCTCGACCAGCAGGGCGCGGAGCAACTATTGGGCCATGGCGACATGCTGTACCTGCCGCCGGGCAGCGGTGTGCCACAGCGCGTACACGGTGCGTTCGTCTCGGACGCCGAGGTGCACCGCGTCGCGAACGACCTGCGCAAGCAGGGCGAGCCGTCGTACATCGACGAGATCCTGGAAGGACCGTCGGCACCGACGGGTGGTGGTGGTGCGGACGCGACGTTGTACGGCGGCGACGAGGGCGCGAGCGAGCAGGATGCGTTGTACGACCAGGCGGTGCGCATCGTCACCGAATCGCGCAAGGCGTCGATCTCCGGGGTGCAGCGCCGGTTGAAGATCGGCTACAACCGTGCTGCACGGATGATTGAGGAAATGGAAGCGACCGGCGTCGTCGGGCCGCTGCAGTCGAACGGCACGCGCGAAGTGCTTGCGCCGCCGCCACCAAAGGATTGATGACGATGAGCCGATTCACCCTGAAGATTGCCGCGGTCGCTTTGTTAATCGCGATGCGGAGCATCGCTCCCACACCCGCGCATGCTGCTGGTGGAGAGGTGGCATTGGACCGCTTCCTGGCTGAGGTGACGACGCTGCGCGCCGATTTCACGCAGTCGGTCGTCGACGCCGACGGCGAGACGCTGCAGCAGGTCAGCGGTACGCTGGCCGTGCGCAAGCCCGGGCGCTTCCGTTGGGATTACCGCGAGCCGTACGTACAGGTGATCGTCGCAGACGGTCAGGACCTCTGGATGTATGACGAAGAATTGGCTCAAGTGACCGTGCGGGCACTCGACCGGACGCTCGCGTCCACGCCGGCAATGCTTTTGTCCGGTAGCGGCGACCTCCGCGCACATTCGGAAGTCGTTGCGCTCGACGGCGCCGGTGGGCTGGCCTGGGTCGGGCTTATCCCGCACGAGCGCGACACAGAATTCGAGGCGGTGCGCATCGCCTTTCGCGGGGAAGAGCTCGCGGTGATGGAATTGGTCGACGGATTCGGACAGACCACACGCATCGAATTCACCGGCGTCGCGCGCAACGTCGAGATTGACGACGGTGTGTTTCGCTTTGTGCCGCCACCCGGCGCTGACGTCATCCGCTGATGCCGGCCTGGCTGGAGCCCCGCTCGCTAAAGTGGCGTCCGCTGTGGCTCGGCATTGGTTGGCTGCTGGTCGTTTTAGTGATTGCGCTCAGCCTGTCGCCCAAAATGCCTCGCATCGATGTTGGCTTCGACCACGTTGACAAGGTAGGGCACGCGCTCGCGTACTTCGCGCTGATGTGCTGGTTCGGCTTCATCTACCTGCGCGGCGGACACGTCTGGATTGCGCTGCTGCTAATCCTGATGGGTATCGGGCTCGAGATCGTGCAGTACTTCGCCGCGTATCGGTGGTTCTCGTTCGCTGACATGGCCGCAAATGCGCTTGGCGTCACGGCGGGCCTCTTGTTCGCGCGTACGCGCTTCGCCGGCACGCTGGTGCTCTTCGAGCGCCGTTTCGAGCACTGAGATGACCGTACCGGAAAGCCGCCCGCTGGCCGACCGGATGCGTCCGCGCTCGCTCACCGAGGTAATCGGGCAGCGGCACCTGCTGGACGCCGGCAAGCCGCTACGCGCGGCAGCGGAGGGCAAGAGCCTCCACTCGATGGTGCTGTGGGGGCCGCCGGGTACCGGTAAAACGACGCTCGCCCGCCTGCTCGCCCATGTCTACGACGCGGAGTTCATCCCGCTGTCGGCGGTACTCGCGGGGGTCAAGGACGTGCGCAGCGCGGTAGACCACGCGCGCATGGTCAAGTCCGGGTCCGGCAAGCCGACGATCCTCTTCCTCGATGAGGTACACCGCTTCAACAAGTCGCAGCAGGATGCGTTCCTGCCGTTCGTCGAAGACGGCACGCTCGTATTCGTCGGCGCAACGACCGAGAACCCAAGTTTCGAACTCAATTCCGCATTGCTGTCGCGTGCACGTACCTACGTGCTGAAGCGCCTCGAGCAAATGGACATTGAGGCAATCATTGACCAGGCGCTCGCTGACGACGAAAGGGGCCTCGGCGGTCGCGGCATCGCACTGGCGCCGGAGCATCGCGCGGTACTCGCACAGGCGGCGGACGGTGACGCGCGCCGGGCGCTGAACTTGCTGGAGGTCGCTGCCGACCTCGCGGAACCCGATGGTGATGGAAGCGCAACGATTACCGGCGCGGTGATTGAAGATGTCGTTGCCGGCGGGCTGCGCCGCTTCGACAAGCGGGGCGAGGCGTTCTACGACCAGATTTCTGCGCTGCACAAGGCGGTTCGGGGCTCGAACCCGGATGCCGCGCTGTACTGGCTCGCGCGCATGCTGGATGGTGGATGCGACCCGCTGTACGTTGCACGGCGCGTTGTCCGGATGGCATCGGAGGACGTCGGTAACGCTGACCCGCGTGCACTCCGTCTGACGCTCGATGCGTGGGATGTCCAGGAACGGCTCGGGAGCCCCGAAGGCGAGCTCGCAATCGCGCAGGCCGTCGTGTATCTCGCAGTCGCGCCGAAATCGAACGCCGTGTACACCGCGTTCGGCGCTGCGCGCCGCGATGTGGGCAAGCACGGGTCGCTAGATGTCCCGCTGAAGCTACGCAATGCGCCGACAAAGCTGATGAAAGAGCTGGATTACGGCAAGTCTTACCGTTATGCACACGACGAAGAGGGCGGTTATGCGGCCGGCGAGACCTATTTCCCGGACGAGATGGGCGAACAGGTTTATTATCACCCGGTCCAGCGGGGGCTGGAAATCCGGATCGCCGAGAAACTGGCGGAGTTCCGTGAGCGTGACCGCAAGCAAACGAAGAAACGGAAGCCGGCACCATGATCGATGTCAAACAATTGCGTGCCAAGCTCGAGGCGACGGTCACCGCGCTCAGTCGGCGCGGCTACGAGTTCCCGGCTGAGCGGTTCTCCGAGCTAGAAGCGCGCCGCAAGGAACTGCAGACGCATACGGAGTCGCTGCAGAATGAGCGCAACGTGCGTTCGAAGGCAATCGGTCAGGCCAAAGGGCGCGGCGAGGACCCTGCGCCGTTGCTCGCGGAGGTCGGTCGCCTTGGCGAAGACCTGAAACAGTCCGGGCAGGACCTGGCGGTGCTGCAGGAGGAGCTCGACGCGCTGTTGCTGTCTGTGCCGAACTTGCTGCACGAGTCTGTGCCGGACGGACGGGATGAGAGCGACAACCGCGAAGTACGCCGCTGGGGTGAGCCGCGCGCGTTCGATTTCAAACCGCGCGACCACGTGGAACTCGGTGCCGCCGCCGGCCGCATGGACTTCGATGCCGCGGCGAAACTTGCCGGGGCGCGCTTCGTCGTACTCGGCGCCGGACTTGCGCGCCTGCACCGCGCGCTCGCGCAGTTCATGCTCGATGTGCATACCGCGGAACACGGCTACGAGGAGAAGTACGTGCCGTACCTCGTCGGCGCCGACGCGCTGATCGGTACCGGCCAGCTACCTAAATTCGCTGATGACCAGTTCCGGATGGAGGGCGAACGCGCGCTGTATCTGGTGCCGACCGCCGAGGTGCCGCTGACGAATCTGGTGCGCGACACGATTGTTGACCCGGACACGCTACCGCGCCGCTATGTCGCACACACGCCGTGCTTCCGCGCTGAAGCGGGTGCACACGGCAAGGACACGCGCGGGATGATTCGGCAACACCAGTTCGACAAGGTTGAGTTGGTGCAGGTCGTTGAGCCGACAAAATCGTACGACGCGCTGGAAGAGCTCACCGCGCACGCCGAGCGGGTCCTGCAACTGCTCGAATTGCCGTACCGCGTTGTCGCGCTGTGTGCGGGCGACATTGGCTTCGCCGCTGCAAAGACCTACGACCTCGAAGTCTGGTTGCCGGGGCAGGATAAGTACCGCGAGATTTCGTCTTGCAGCAACTGCGAGGATTTCCAGGCGCGTCGCATGCAGGCGCGCTGGCGCAACCCGGCGACCGGCAAGCCCGAACTCGTACACACGCTCAACGGATCGGGTGTCGCGGTCGGGCGTGCGCTGATTGCGATTCTCGAGAACTACCAGCGCGCCGACGGCTCGATCGCCGTGCCCGATGTCCTCGTGCCGTACATGGGCGGTGCCAAAACTGTCTGATAGAAACCTAAAGAAGGAGAGGTGGCCGAGTGGTTGAAGGCACCGGTCTTGACCAAATCGCCGGGAGCGATTTGGTGCCGCCGCAGGCGGACCCGAGCGAAGCGAGGGCGAGGCCCAGGGAAGGGCCGAGCAAAACCGGCAACGTGTAGAGTCTATTTTTTAAGGAGAGGTGGCCGAGTGGTTGAAGGCACCGGTCTTGAAAACCGGCAACGGGGAAACCCGTTCGTGGGTTCGAATCCCACCCTCTCCGCCATTTCGAAGCGCGTGCTGCTCAGCTTCGTCGGCGCAGTGCTCGTCGCGACGGCGCTCGGTTCAATCGTGCAGACGCAGTTCAACCTCGCGGCGATCTCCGGCCTCGGCGTCGATATATCGTTAGGCACTCGGCTGGCCACAACGCTGCACGACCTCGGCATGTTCACGCCGGTTTTCGGCACCATCGTCTTCGCGACGCTGTTGGTCGCGCTGCCACTTGCCGCCTTACTCGCGCGGCTGATGCCCGCACTGACCGGCATCTTGTTTTTCGCCGCCGGCGCGGTCGGCATCTGGGTTTCGTTCCAACTCATTGACGCGTTGCTGCCGATGCCGACCTTCATTGGCGCGACGCGAAGTACGGTCGGCACGCTGACGATGATGCTCGCCGTCGGCTTCGCGACTTGGGTGTTCGCACGCATCGCGCTGAGGCCCGGTCGATGACCGCGTCCATTCGTGCAGCGGCTGGCCTTGCGGTTGCACTGATCGCCGGCGCTGCCATGGCGCAGCCAATCGACTACCGCGTCGAAACGGTGGCGTCCGGCCTCGAGCACCCCTGGTCGCTCGCGTTCCTGCCCGACGGTCGTATGCTCGTCACTGAGCGGCCGGGGCGCCTGCGCCTCATTGACGCCGATGGCTCGCTGCGCGCGGAACCGGTGCAAGGTGTTCCCGAAGTGCATAGCGGCGGTCAAGCGGGGCTGTTCGAGGTCGCGTTGGCGCCGGACTTCGAGCAGAGCGGCACCTTACTTCTCAGCTACGCCTGCGGTACGCGGGAGCAGAACAATACCTGTGTGGCGCGCGCGCGCTTCGACGGCGACCGGCTCCGCGATGTCCAGACAATATTCACCGCGCAACCGATGAAGCGCGGCAATGCACATTACGGTGGCCGCATCGCGTTCCTGCCGGACGGCTCGTTCGTCCTTGGGCTCGGCGACGGCTTCGATTTTCGCGAGCAGGCGCAGGATCCTGGCAACCACATCGGGACCATCGTGCGCCTGAACCTTGATGGCTCTTATCCGGAAGACAATCCATTCGTCGGCCGCGCCGACCACGCGCCCGAGGTCTTCACCTACGGCCACCGCAACGTGCAGGGCGTGCTCTACGATGCAGCGAATCAGCGCCTGCTGGCGATTGAACACGGCCCGCGCGGTGGCGACGAATTGAATGTACTTGAGCCGGGTGGCAACTACGGCTGGCCGGTGGTGACTTTCGGTCTCGATTACTCGGGCGCCCGTATCACACCGTTCCGTTCACTGTCCGGTTTCATGCCGCCGGCACACCACTGGTCGCCGTCAATCGCGCCGGCTGGAATGGTCATCTATCGCGGCACGCTGTTTCCGGAATGGGACGGCGACATTCTGGTTGCGGCGCTGACGCAAGAGCGGGGCGTCCACCGCATGCGTATCTCCGACGGTGTAGTCAAACGCGAGCAGTTGTTGCTGCACGACCGCGACGAGCGAGTGCGAGATGTCCGCGTCGGCCCCGATGGCTCAATCTTCGTGTTGACTGACCTCGCGCAGGACGGCCGCGTGCTGCGGCTGGCACCGCCAGGCCGCTGACGAATTCAGGTGTTTCCCCGGTGGTGCCCGCCGTTGACGCGGTATACCTTAAAATCTGTTGCCAACCGTACATACAAAAGCGTCACGTAATCTTTACGATAGCTTCAATTTCCTTCGGAGATTTCAATGCCTGAACTCCTGTTTGCGGTCGAGTCCATCGAAGCGGAGCAGCGCAGCGTTTCACCGCAGCTGGCGGTCCGCTTGTGCGTGATCAACGCGGACCCGTCTACGCAGGTGCGCAGCATTTCGCTCGACGCCCAGGTGCGGATTCGCGCAGGCATACGCGAAAACCTGTACTGGACTCAGGCTGCCTGTCATGTGCCGCCGTTTAATGGCTCATGTATCGCGAAGCTCCTTTTGCACTGCAGCTTCGATTTCAATGTTGCGGCGACCCGATATTTCCACCGCCTTCCCCATGGTGAGGTTCCGCTCGAATTTCTGTTCAACGGTACGGTGATCTACGCGGATGCCAGTGGAACCCTGCGGGCTGAGCAGGTGCCATGGACCAAGGAAGCCCGGTACATGCTGCCCGTGCGCGTCTGGCAGGACATGATGAACCACCATTATCCGGACACTGTCTGGCTTCGGTTGCCGCGCACCGTGTTTGAGCGCCTGCAACGCTACCGGAGCGACCACGGGCTGCCGCGCTGGGAGCAGGCGGTCACAGAACTGCTGGACGAACGGCCGGTGGAGGCCCACCGGTGAACCTGGAGCCGGCCCGGCGCGTCGCAGAAACGCTGCTGTACGACGGCTTCAACATCTATCCGTATCGGAGAGCGCAGACCACGCGCCAGCGGCGTTGGAGCTTCGGCGGATTGTACCCGCGAGGTTATAGCGTCTGGGCACCGGAAGGCGTGTCGTACGCGCAGCAAATGCAGTGCCTGGTCGATGGGCCGCCGGACACCGTGGTCGAGGTGTGCGTGCGTTGCCTGCAGGCGATCGAGCGGGACCCCGGACATCAGCGCGAGGCGATCGAACGCGAGTTGCAGATCGTTCCGTTCACGCTGGCGCAGGCGTGCGATGAGCCGTTACGCCAACGCTTCGTGTTCGATGCGGCCCGCGAGACCCAACCGCTGCGCGACGGAGACGGCCGCGTGGTTTGCGTCCAGGTGCGCACTCGCCGTCTCATCACCGGCGAAGTCATCATCCAGGCACAGCGCCTCAGTGAGCACTGCTACCGACTGACGGTACGCGCAGAAAACCACTCCCCATTCGACCCGTCCGAACCCTGGACCGAAGACTCAGCGGCACTCTATTCGCTCGGCGCAGTGCATACGGTAGTCGTGGTGCGGAACGGCCGTTTCGTTTCGCTAATCGATCCGCCGGCGAAGCTGCGGCTCCATGCCGCTGAGTGCGTGAACCGCGGGTGTTTTCCGGTACTTGTCGGTGACCGCGATGCATGCGATACACTACTCGCATCGCCGACAATCCTGCCCGATTACCCGGAATTGATATGGTCACGAACGCAATGAAGTATTTATTCGCAGCTGCAGCGCTCGCGGTGTCCACCACCGGTGCTGCGGCAGATGACGGCGTCGAAGTACTGATGCGCGCAGTCGACCGCGATGGGCTGGGCCCGGTTGTCGGTCATGTGACGGTCTCGACGACAGCGCACGGCCTCTTGTTCAGCCCGCGACTGCACGGCATGCCGCCGGGCATCCGCGGCTTCCACGTGCACGAAAACGCTAGCTGCGCGTCGTCGCGTGCTGAAGGCCGCACGGTCCCCGGCGGTGCCGCCGGTAGCCACTTAGACCCTGAGGGCAGTGGGTTGCACGGCACGCCCTGGGGCGACGGGCACCTGGGCGACCTGCCGGCGCTGTATGTCGCTGCGGACGGCACTGCTGATTACCCGGTGTTGGCGCCGCGGCTCACCATGGACCAGGTCAGAGGCCGCGCGCTGATGGTGCACGCAGGCGGCGACAACCACGCCGACCATCCGGAACCGCTTGGCGGTGGCGGCGCTCGGCTCTTCTGCGGCGTCATCGACTAGCCAGCGATATTAAAACGGCAGCAACCATTCTCCGAATATCTTCAGTACCAATGCGATTGCCACAATCGCAATCAAATTAAGTCCTGCGCCCGCACGCATCATCTGGCCGATACTCACCATCCCGGAGGCGAACACGATTGCGTTCGGCGGCGTCGCGACTGGCAGCATGAACGCGCAGGTAGCGGCCAGCGCTGCGGCGAACAGCACCGGCATCGGCTCAATGCCGAGGCCAATCGCCGCCGCGGCGAGGATCGGGATGAAGGTATTGGCAACAGCGGTGTTGCTCGCAAGCTCGGTCAGGAACACCACCAGCGTCGCCGCAGCAAGCAGCACCCACAGCGTGCGGACACCTTCAAGGCCCGCGAAGCCGGACGCGAGCCATGCGTCAACGCCATTGGCGCTGATTGCCGCTGCGAGGCTGAGGCCACCGCCGAACAACAATAGGATGCCCCAAGGCAGGCGCTGCGCGGTGTCCCAATCAAGTGCGAACACCCGTGCCCGCCAATCGACCGGGATCACGAACAGCGCGAGTGCGCCGAGCATCGCAACCATCGCGTCAGACAGCGCGGTGAGCCCGGTCCACGCGGCCAACTGCGGACGAAGTATCCAGCCCAGCGCCGTGCATAGAAACACGATGGCAACCGTGCGTTCGCCGGTGCTCATCGGGCCGAGCGTCGAAAGCTCCCCGCGGATCTCGGTGCCGGCCGCTTCAGGTATCCGTAGCCGCAACGGGAAAACCACGCGCGTCAGGTAGAGCCAGGTCACCGGCAGCAACAATGCGACCAGCGGCATGCCAACGCGCATCCAGTCGAGCATCGTGATGTCGAGGTCGAGTTCGGCGCGGGCAAAGTTCGCGAGTACCAGATTCGGCGGCGAACCAATCAGCGTGCCGAGTCCACCGATTGACGCGCCATACGCGATGCCGAGCATCAGGCAGGTTGCGAAGTTGCGTAGATTGGACGCTGCCACCGCATCCCCGGGGTCCAGGTGCCGTCGCAATAACTCGATTACGCTGATGCCGACCGGCAGCAACATAACAGTCGCGGCGGTGTTTGAAATCCAGAGGCTCAGTGACGCGGTCGCGAGCATGAATCCGGCCACGAGGCGGGCGGGTGCCGTGCCGACCGCCCGCACGATGCCGAGAGCGATGCGTCGGTGGAGGTCCCAGCGCTGCATTGCCAGGCCGATCATGAAACCGCCCATGAACAGGAACACGATTTCGGACGCGTAAGGCCGCAATGCCTGCGTCGCGTCCAACGCGCCTGACAACGGAAACAGCACCACCGGCAACAAAGAAGTCGCCGGCAGCGGAATCGCTTCGGTCATCCACCAGGTTGCCATCCATACGCCGATGGCGACGGTCACCCGGCCGGGGTGGTCGAGCCCACCGGCCGCGGCATCGGGCACCGTTGCGTAGGCGAGGGCAGCGAGGATGGGCCCGGCGGCAAGGCCGGCCCACGCGACACGGTCCTTGGCGGTCATTGTGTCAGCATACCGCGCGCGCGACGGGACACAAGCCACGCACCGGGACACCCGGCGCGCGCGACAATCGGTCGATGCGACTCTTTTGGCTTCTGCTTTCGCTGTGTTGGGCGTGTACCGCAGGCGCCGACTGGCGCGACGAGGTCGCCAGGCTCGTCGCAGCAGGGCAGGTCGAGATCGCAATCGCAGTCGCCGAACGCGAGCGCGCAAGCTGGCTTCGCCCGCACCTCGCGCAGCAGTTGCCGGCGCCGTCTACCTATATCGGCTGGGTCGCCGCGAGTGATGATCTCATTGCGTACGGTCGCACGCCGGCGCCGTGGGCGCGCCGCGTCGCGGATGGCGCGGAGGTCGTGGCAGCAGTCGCAGCAGTGCGCACGGCGGTCATCGCCGGTCGCGAACCGCCCGCGCGCTCAGTTGGCTTGCTGCGTGCGCTGCTCGCCGCCGTGCAGCCGCACCTTCCCCGTACTGGTCCGTGGGTATTTGCGACGGATGGCGCACTGTCCGAACTGCCATTCGCAATTATCACCGATGTCCCAATCGTGCACGCGCTATCCGAGCGCAGCGCGGCGGTCGCCGCATCCCGTGCCGCAGCGGCGAGGCGACGCCCACCAACTCTGCTGGGTTTCGCACGCAACGCCGCAGACGATCCGGATGCATTGCCGGCCGCCCGCGCCGAAATTGCGCTCGCTGCGGCCGCGCTCGGTGGCCCCGCTGAGTTGCTATCAGGGCCCGGTGCGCTGGCGCGGCTGCGCTTGGCCGCATACGACGGCACGCTCACTGGCGCGCGCTTCATTCTGGTGGCCACTCATACCGTCCAGCGAGACGGCATGTTCGCGCTCGAGTTGGCTGATACGGACGCCGCACCGTTCACGCCGGTCGACGCGCTGCACCTGCAGTTCACTGCCGAATTGGTCGTGCTCTCCGCGTGCGAAACCGCAAATGGAGCTGGGTTCGCCGAGGCGGGCGCGCGGGTGGGTGTTGGGATGACGCTGCTGACGCTGTGGCGGGTCGACGATGCGGCGAGCGCACAGTTCGTCGCCGCACTTTTTGCCGAGCTTGCACGCGGCCTGCGTCCGGACGCCGCAGTTACGCGGGTACAGCGGGCGTTCGCGCGCGGCGACCACGGCGAGCCGTACCGGCACCCGTACCACTGGAGCGGATGGCAACTGTGGGGCGGGTTATAATCGCCGGATGACAAATCAGCTACCCCCGGGTTCCACCCGCTCTGGCGGGGTCCTGGAAGTCCTTGTTCGTATCATCGCCATCGTAGCGACAGCGCTGTTGCTCGTGGCCAGCCTGTTCGTCGGCGCATTCGTCGCGCTGACGCTGCTTGGCCTCATTGCGATTATCTGGCTGGTGTTCGCCATCCGCTGGTGGTACATAAAGCGGCGTTGGCGGCGCGAAGCCGGCGATGACGGTGTGCGCACGGACAAGGAGGCGGGTTCCACTACCGTCGAGGGCGATTTCCGGGTCGTGGACGAACGCCGTGAGCGCAACCGTGAGTAGCGACGCGTACCGACCGACCCGGCGCTCTCGCAGGCCGGACAGGCGCGTGCCGAACGCCTCGCCGAGCTCTTGGCATCGGCCCGCATCGACGCAATCTACGCGAGCCAGTACCGCCGCACCGGCGAAACTGCGACGCCGCTCGCCGAACGGCTGTCGCTGCCGATACAGCGTTACGATGCGGCCGAGACAGAACGCTTCATCGAAAAGATCCGCTCGCGGCACCGCTCGGACACGATCGTGATTGTCGGGCACAGCAACACGGTACCCGTGTTGGTCGCCGCGCTGTCCGGCCGAAATGTCGGCGAGATTTCCGAGGACCGTTACGGCGATGTGTTTATCGTCACCGTCCCTCGGTGGGGCCGTGCTGCGGTCACCCGCCTGTACCAGGCACCGCCCGATGTATGACCTTCCATACCATAAGGAACATGACGCGGAGGTCATCAAACAGTTCATCCTTCAGCATCCGTTCGCGCTGCTGACGGGATGCGATCGCAATGGGATGCCGGTTGCGAGCCAGATTCCTTTGTTGATGGAGGAGCGCGGCGGACGCATGTGGTTGAGTGGGCACCTGATGAAGGGTACGGACCATCGCGAGGCCTTCGAGTCCAATCCGAATGTGCTCGCGGTCTTCATCGGCGAACACTCGTATGTGAGCGCCTCGTGGTATAGCGATCCGCACTTGCCGTCCACGTGGAACTACATGAGCGTGTACGCGAAAGGCGTCATCAGTTTCCTGGGTGACGCGCAATTGATAGATGTTCTCCGCAAGACCAGCCTCCATTTCGAAAACAACGACCCGCAATCTCCAACGGTGTTTGATAACCTCCCGGAAGGCTTCCGGGAGAAAATGATGGAACTGATCGTCGCTTTCGAAATCGAAGTGACGGACTTGGATACGGTCTTCAAATTGAGCCAGGACCGGGACGCTGAGAGCTATCGGAACATCATCGAGCGTCTCAGTTTGCAAGATGACAATGGTCGCGTAATCTCTGCTGAAATGAAAAAGAGAACTGGGGGGATAAACCAGTGACGCCACGAAAGAAAGTTCAGGACGAGTCTGCCGCGCCTAATCCGCAGCAGAATCATCTGCTGGCGGCTTTGTCGCCAGAAGTTCAGGGGCGTTTGTTTCAGCATTTGGAGCTGGTGCCGCTGCCGTTGCGCGCGCTCCTGTATGAATCCGGACGCCCCATGCAACACGTTTACTTTCCCACGGACTCCATCGTCTCCATGCAGTACATGATGGAAAACGGGGATTCGACTGCAATCTCGGTGGTGGGAAACGAGGGCTTGCTGGGCATCACATTGTTTATGGGCGGGGAGAGTACCCCTAGCCGGTCATTGGTACAGAGCGCCGGTTACGCGTATCGGCTCCCAAGGCCTCGGGTGAGAGAGGAGTTCGACCGCCACGGCCAGTTGCTGCTGCTGATGCTGCGCTACACACAGGCCTTGATTACTCAAGTCTCGCAGACCGCAGTCTGCAACCGCCATCATTCAATCGCCCAGCAGCTTTGCCGCTGGCTCCTGCTTTCCATGGATCGCTTGTCACATAACCATTTGACGATGACGCAGGAGTTTATCGCCAACATGCTTGGCGTTCGCCGCGAAGGGGTCACCGAAGCCGCGATAAAATTGCAACACCTGGGCGTAATCTCCTACTCGCGTGGGTTAATCAAGGTGCTTGACCGGAAGAAACTCGAAACCCTGAGTTGCGAGTGCTACAAAGTGGTCAAGAAGGAAACAGACATGTTGCTTGATTATATGCCGCAGCGCCCGCTGATTATGGATCCTGAGGACATTCCCACCGCGACGCTTCCAACGAAGTGAGACTCACGCTAGTCCCAGCGGTCGTCCCGCGTCCTGATCACGCCGTCTTCGACGACAACCGGGAACGCCGCGGTCGGTTCGTAGGCCGGCGGTGTCAGGGCGTTGCCGGTTTTGATGCAGAACCGTGCGCCGTGGCGTGGGCAGATGACCTCGTCGCCTTCGACCGTGCCGCCGGTCAGCTCGCCGCCGTCGTGCGTGCAGATGTCTTCAATTGCGTAGAAGTTTCCGTCGAGGTTGAACACGGCGATGAAGGTACCGCCGGCTTCGACCACCCGATGTGTGCCCGGCAGAAACTCGTCGGTGCGCCCGACCTCGACCCACGCCATCAGTACATCCCGAGCGCGAGTTTCGCGGCATCCGACATACGGTCACGGTCCCACGGCGGGTCGAAAGTGAGTTCAACTTCCGCGTCGGTGACGTTGCGCACCGCGCGGACCTTCTGCTCGACGTCTGCCTTCAGGTATTCGCCCATGCCACAGCCGGGCGCGGTGAGCGTCATCGTGACCTTGACGCGGTTGCCGCCCTCGTCGGTCGGCTCGACGGCCATGTCGTAGATGAGCCCGAGCTCAACGATGTCGACGGGGATCTCCGGGTCGTAGCAGGTCTTGAGCTGCGCCCAGACTTCATCGGGGCTGACCGGGCCGTCTGCGGTCTTTGGCTGAGCGGCCTGCTGTGCGACTTCGATACCGAGCGCATCGGCGTCCTTCGCTTCGATGCGCGCGAGGTTGCCGTTGACGAACACCGTGAAGGTACCGCCGAGCGCCTGCGTGATCACGACCTCGGTGCCGGCCGGGATGCGCACCGGCGTGCCGGCTGGGATCAGCACCGCATCGGTATCGCGTTCGAGCACAACCGGCTCGCGCGTGTTGAGCGACGCGGTCATTCTGTCGACACCGGGCGGTCGGCGCCGTGCAGCGCGCCGGTGAGCGTGTGCCAGGCGAGCGTCGCGCACTTGATGCGTGACGGGTATTCGCGCACACCGCCGAGCACCGCGAGCTTGCCCTCGGGCGCGGCATCGGTGGCACCGGTCAGCAGCCCATGCACCTGCGCGAACAGACGGTCTGCTTCGGCGATTGGCTTGCCTTTCAGCGCTTCGGTCATCAGCGACGCCGACGCGACCGAGATCGCGCAGCCACTGCCTTCGAACGCGACGTCGGAAATCGTGCCGTCGTTTACCGTCAGGTAAACGGTCAGGCGGTCCCCGCACAGCGGGTTGAAGCCTTCGAGGCTTTTCGTCGGCGCGTCGATGCGGCGGAAGTTCCGCGGCGACCGGTTATGGTCGACTATCACTTCCTGGTACAGGTCGCGCAGGTCCATCAGTGAAACACCTCACGCACGCGTGCGAGCGCCCGCACCAGAGCGTCGATGTCAGCGCGCGTGTTGTAGAACGCGAGCGACGCGCGTGCGGTCGCCGGGATACCAAGAAACTCCATAACCGGCATCGCACAGTGGTGGCCGGTGCGGATTGCCACCCCTTCCGCATCGACAATCGTGCCGATGTCGTGCGGATGGATGCTCCCGAGTGTGAAGGACAGCACCGCGGCTTTGGTGCGGGCGGTGCCGACCAGCGTGAGCTCCGGAACGCCGCGCAACGCGTCGGTCGCGTACGCGAGTAGCTCATGCTCGTATGCCGCTATGCGGTCCATACCGATGTCTACGAGGTAATCGACCGTGGCACCGAGCCCAATCGCACCGGCGATGTTTGGGGTGCCGGCCTCGAACTTATAGGGCAGCTCGGCCCACTCGGAACCAGTGAAGCGCACCGAGCGGATCATGTCGCCGCCTCCTTGCCATGGCGGCATCGCTTCGAGCAGCGACTCGCGCGCCCACAGGCAGCCGATACCGGTGGGCCCAAACATCTTGTGGCCGGAGAACGCATAGAAGTCGCAGCCCAGCGCGCGGACGTCGACCGCCATGTGCGGGAGCGCCTGCGCGCCGTCTACCAGTACCGGGACGCCGTGGCGCCGCGCTGCGGCAATTATCGTGTCTAGCGGGTTGACCGTGCCCAGCGCATTTGAAACATGGCCGACCGCCAGGAGCTTCGTCCGCTCATGCAGTAGGCCGTCCAGGGCATCGAGTACCAGCTCGCCTTCCCGGTTCATCGGGATTGTTCGTACGGTCGCGCCGGTCTGCTCGGCGACGAGCTGCCACGGCACGATGTTCGAGTGGTGTTCTAGCTGGCTGACGAGGATTTCGTCACCGGGCTGGAGCCGTGGCCGCAGAAACGATTGGGCAACCAGGTTGATCGCCTCGGTGGTGCCGCGCACGAACACGAGCTCGCGCCGACTCGCGGCGTTGATGAAGCCTGCGATGCGGTCGCGCGCACCTTCGTACGCAGCGGTCGCGCGTTCCGATAACTGGTGCACACCGCGATGAACATTCGCGTTGTCGGTGCGGTAATACGCGTCGAGCGCCTCAAGTACCTGGCGCGGCTTCTGTGTCGTCGCGGCGTTGTCGAGGTAGACGAGCGGCTTGCCGTGCACGCTCTGTGCGAGCAACGGGAAATCCGCGCGTACGCGGGCGGCGTCGAGCGCAGGTGGGGCAGGACGCGCGCTCACCGGAACTCCCCGATCAGGCCCGCATCCGGCAGCCGCGCCAGCACCGCATCCTCGATTGAGCGGCGTGCGTCAGCCAACGGAATTTTCGTCAGTACCGTCTCGACGAACGCCCAAATGAGTACGCTGCGTGCGGCCTCCACGCCGATGCCGCGCGTGCGCAGGTAGAACATTGCGGCCTCATCGAGCTTGCCGACCGTCGCGCCGTGCGCACATTTAACGTCGTCGGCGTATATCTCGAGCTCCGGCTTGGTGTCCGCTTCCGCCTGCTCGGACAGAAGCAGGTTCGCGTTGAACTGCTGCGCGTCAGTGCCGTCCGCACCCTTTGCAACGAAAACCTTGCCGTTGAACACCGAGCGACCGCCGCGGTCGACGACGGCGCGATATTCCTCGACGCTGGTCGTGTCGCGTACCATGTGCTCGATGCGGGTATGTGTGTCGATGTGCTGGCGCATGCCGGGCAGGTGCACCCCGTATAACGCGCAGCGCGCACCGCGCCCGGCCAGCGTGACCGTCAGGTCGGCACGCACGAGTGCGCCCCCAAGGTGCACAGCGTGGCTGTCGAATTGCGCATCCACCGCGAGCGTCGCGTGGAGCCCGGTCGCCAGCGCGGCGCCGGTCGCTCCCTGTTGCAACGCGATGTGGGTTACGCACGCACCGCGTGCAACCTGCATGTCTATGGCAAGGTTAGTGAAGTCTTGCGCCTCGCCAAGTGCGACATGGCGTTCGACCAGCGTGACCTTGGCGTTTGCGCCGACCGTGACTGTGACCTGCGGGTACGAGGCTACGGGCGTGGCGTGGTCGCTGGACGCGAACAGGAGTTCGATGACGCCCGCGTCGGTGTCGGGAGGGATGTCGAGTGTGATGGATTCGGTCGCAAGGGCCGCGTTCATCTTGCGGAGGGCGGTGGCAGATTCAGGCAAATCGCGGTGCGGAGCACCGCTCCCACATTCAGGCGCTCCGTCGCGGTCCTGAAGGCGGCCATCGACGAATAGGAGGCGGGCGCCAAATGGCGCGGGCAGCTGCGCGGCATCGACCGTGCCGGGTGCCGGCGCCGCGTACTTGCGGCGCGCCAGCGCGGCGAACGAGGTGTACTTGTACGCCTCGTCTCCGGGACGTGGCAACCAGTCGACCAGCGCGTTCATGCGCTGCGCGCCTCCTGCACGACCCAGTCGTAACCTCGCGTCTCCAGTTCCTTCGCAAGTTCCGGGGGGCCGCTCTTTACGATGCGGCCGGCGGAGAGCACATGCACGACATCCGGCTTTACGTAGTCGAGCAGACGCTGGTAATGGGTGACAAGCACCATCGCGCGGTCCGGTGATCGCAGCGCGTTGATGCCGGCAGCGACGACGCGTAGTGCGTCGATGTCGAGGCCTGAATCGGTCTCGTCGAGCAGGGCGAGCTTGGGCTCGAGCACCGCCATCTGGAATATTTCGTTGCGCTTTTTCTCGCCGCCGGAGAAGCCTTCGTTGATCGAGCGGTTCAGCAGGCTCTCGTCGAGCTCGACCAGCTTGATTCGTTCTTTGACCAGCGCGAGGAAGTCCATCGCGTCGAGCTCCTGCTCGCCGCGATGGCGGCGCACGGCGTTAATCGCCGCCTTCAGGAAGTACACGTTGTTGACGCCAGGGATCTCGACCGGGTACTGGAATGCCAGGAACACGCCCTCGCGCGCACGCTCCTCGGGTGCCATTGCGAGCAAGTCGCGGCCTTCGTACAGCGCGCTACCGCCGGTGACCTCGTAGCCTGGGCGGCCCGCGAGTACATGGGCGAGGGTGCTCTTGCCGGAGCCGTTCGGACCCATGATCGCGTGTACCTCGCCGGCATTCACCTCGAGGTCCAGGCCCTTGAGGATTTCCTGGCCGGCGACGCGGACTTTCAGGTTTTCAATTTTCAGCATTTCCACTCCAATCGCGGTGCGGAGCACCGCTCCTACATTTGTTCGTTTGGATCATTCACCCGACCGCGCCTTCGAGGCTTACACCGAGGAGCTTCTGCGCCTCAACGGCGAATTCCATCGGCAGCTCGCGGAACACGTCCTTGCAGAAGCCGTTGACGATCATGTTGACCGCGTCTTCCTCGGACACGCCGCGCTGGCGGCAGTAGAACAACTGCTCGTCGCTGATTTTCGAAGTCGACGCTTCGTGCTCGACGACGGCGTGTGGCGTCTTCACCTCGATGTAAGGAAAGGTATGCGCGCCACAGAGCTTGCCGATCAGTAGCGAGTCGCACTGCGTGTAATTGCGCGCCCCCTCGGCCGATGGCAGCACCTTGACCAGTCCGCGGTATGCATTCTGGCCGTGGCCGGCGGAGATACCCTTCGAGACAATCGTGCTCTTCGTGTTGCGGCCGATATGAATCATCTTCGTGCCGGTGTCGGCCTGCTGCCAGTTGTTGGTCAGCGCAACTGAGTAGAACTCGCCAGTCGAGTCGTCGCCGGTCAGCACGCAGCTCGGATACTTCCATGTGATTGCCGAGCCAGTCTCGACCTGCGTCCACGATATCTTTGAGCGTGGGCCGCGGCACTCGCCGCGCTTCGTTACGAAGTTGTAGATGCCGCCGATACCGTTCTCATCGCCTGGATACCAGTTCTGCACCGTCGAATATTTAATGTAAGCGTCGTCGAGCGCGACCAGCTCGACAACTGCCGCGTGCAATTGGTTCTCGTCGCGCATGGGCGCGGTGCAGCCCTCGAGGTAGCTGACTGTCGCGCGTTCCTCGGCGACGATCAGCGTGCGTTCGAACTGACCGGTGTTCATCGCGTTGATGCGGAAGTAGGTGGAAAGCTCCATCGGGCAGCGCACGCCCTTCGGCACAAACACGAAGGAACCGTCGGTGAACACCGCGGAGTTCAATGCCGCGAAGTAGTTATCGCCGGGCGGCACGACCGTGCCGAGGTACTGCTGGACAATCTCCGGGTAATCGCGCACCGCATCGGAGAACGAGCAGAAAATCACGCCGGCGTCCTTCAGCTTGCCCTTGAAGGTCGTCGCGACCGACACCGAGTCGAACACCGCGTCGACCGCAACGCCAGCGAGCATCTCCTGCTCGCGTAACGGGATACCGAGCTTCGCGTAGGTCTCGAGCAGCTTCGGGTCGACTTCGTCGAGGCTTTTTGGCGCATCCTTCTTCGACTTCGGGGCAGAGAAGTATGAAATCGCCTGGTAATCGATCGGCTCGATGCGCAGGTGCGCCCAGTTCGGCGTCGGCATCGTCTGCCAGTGGTGGAACGCGGACAGCCGCCATTCGAGCAACCATGCGGGCTCGTTTTTCTTCGCTGAGATTGCGCGGATCACATCGTCATCGAGGCCGGGCGGGAGCGTGTCGGACTCGACGTCAGTGATGAATCCGGCAGCGTATTCGCGGCGTACGAGCTTGTCGACTTCTTCGTTTCGGGTGGACATGGGTATCCGCGTCAGCGCCGCTGGGCGCGCAGGTCAATGAGTGGCACCGCCATCGGGCGAGTCAGTTCGGCGAGCGTGACCGCCTTGAGCGCGCTGCGAATACCGGAGTTGATGCGTTGCCAATTGTGGCCGACGCCGCAGCCTGCTTCGATGTTGCAGGTGCTGTGGCCGGTTGCACATTCGGTGAGTGCCACCGGGCCTTCAATTGCGTCGATGATGTCGACCGCTGAGATGTCTGCAGGCGCGCGCGCGAGGGCGTAGCCGCCGCGGGCGCCACGCTGCGAGTCCAGGAGGCCCGCTTTACCCAAGGCCTTCAGCAGCTTTGCCACGGTCGGCGCGGCGAGTTGCGTGCGCTCAGCGAGTTCCTGGGCCGAAAACAGCCGCCCGGGCTCGCGGGCCATATAGGCCAGTAGCACGGTGCCGTAATCGGTCAATTTGCTCATCCTCAGCATAGTGGACCATTTTAGTCCTAATGGTGCTGAAGGTGAACCCCCACCTGTCGCGAATCACAGATTCGCTCCCACAGGGAGGGGGACAGATTCGCTCCCACAGGGAGGGGGACAGATTCGCTCCCACAGGGAGGGGGGACAGATTCGCTCCCACAGGGATAGGTCAGATGCGGACCTTTCCGCGGAGGATGTCGGCAAACATCACCCAATCCCCGGCAAAGCTGTAGAACGGGTACCGGAAGGTCGCGGGGCGGTTCTTCTCAAACACGAAATGGCCGACCCACGCGAATGCATAGCCGGACAGCAGCGCGCCGAGTAACCACCAGGGATTCAGCGTACCGACCGCGAGCCCGGCGAACACCAGTGCGACCCATGAGCCGACAAAATGCAGGCGCCGGCAAACGACGTTCGAATGCTCCGACAGGTAATACGGGTAGAAGTCCCGGAAGCTCTGGAATGCTGTGGCCATGCCGTATGGTACGCTGCGCGCCGCGATGACCCAAGACCCGCAAATCGAGCGCCGCGCCGGACTCGCCTACGGGCTGGCCGCGTTCCTGTTCTGGGGCTTCGCGCCAATCTATTTCAAGGCCGTCGCACACGTCCCTGCAATCGAATTGCTCGCGCATCGGATCGTCTGGGCGGTACCGATGCTGGCGGTGTTCGTGTGGTGGCAGCGGGCATGGCGGCCACTCGACCGGCGCGCGTTCGGGATGCTCGCGGTCAGCGCGCTCCTGATCGGCACAAACTGGCTCGTGTATATCATCGCAATCCAGACCGACCGCTTGCTCGAGGCGAGCCTCGGCTACTACATCAATCCGCTGGTCAGCATGGTGCTGGGCATGATTTTTCTGCGCGAGCGGCTACGACCGTTCCAGTGGGTTGCCGTCATGCTGGCTGTCGTCGGTACGGGCTGGATGACCTGGGCGCAGGGCGGGCTGCCGTGGATTGCGCTGGTGCTTGCGTTCACCTTCGGCTTCTACGGGCTCGTGCGCAAGACGGTGCGGGCCGAGTCGCTGCAAGGCCTCTTCATCGAGACGCTGATGCTTGCGCCGTTTGCGTACGCGGGTGTCGCATGGTTATACCGAACGGGGCAGGGGCACTTCCTGCAGGCCGGCATTTCGACCGACCTGCTGCTGGTCGCCGCGGGCATCGTGACTACGGTGCCGCTGTACTGGTTCACGCAGGCGACGCGTCGGCTGCCGCTGACGACGATTGGTTTCATGCAGTACCTCGCGCCGAGCATTGCATTCCTGCTCGCTGTGTTCGTGTTCGAAGAGCCATTCGGCGGCGCCCGCCTGGTCGCGTTCACCTTCATCTGGAGCGCAGTCGCTGTGTACCTCGGCGGCATCTTGTTGGCGCAGAAGCATTTATACTGACCGCGTGCAGATGCTCTCCGACCTTCCGCAGTGGACATCGTGGGCCATACCCGGTGCGCTCGCCGTGGCCGGCCTCGCCACATGGCTGGTGATGCGCCGTCGGCGCAGTTACCGCTGGCGCTTGCGTGCAGTGCTCAGAGCCCACGGCGACGCCTTGTTGCGCGACCTATTGATTCCGGATGGGCTGGACGGTCAGATACATGTGTCACACATATTGCGGACCGATGCGGGCTTCGTCGTCGTCGACGTGGTACCGGTGGCAGGCGCGGTATTCGGCGCGCCGTCGATCGACGAGTGGACGGTAATGGCTGGGCGCCGGGCCCATAAATTCCGGAACCCGGTGGCGTCGAACCGATCACGCGTGCTCGCGGTACGTAGCCTGGTCCCCGGCGTTCCGGTACACGGGTTGGTCGTGCTACTGGGCCCTGTGTCGTTCCCGAAAGGCACTCCGCAAGCAACCGTCACGATTGATACGCTCGGCGAAGCGCTCGATGCGCTGCTGGCGGCGCCGCCCGGTGCCGCTTGGGATGACGCATGGTACGGGCTGGCCGCGTGCGCGGCTCGCGTCAAGTAACGCCCGCGGGGTCCTGCCGGAAATAGGCGGCAAGCTGTCCGTACACCTCCGGGTAGCGCGCGGCGAACGTGTCCGGCACCTCGAAAAACATCTCGACGCACACCGCAAAGAATTCGGCCGGGCTCTCGGCCGCGTACGGATCCAGCCAGGTTTCCTCGTCGCGGTCGAGTTCCGCGTTCAGCCGGTCGAAGGCCTGCTGGAACGCTTCGCTCCAGGCGCGCGTGCGCATCGAGCGGTGAAGCGGTGGAATGCCGTTGGTTACCCCATCAAGTGCGTCCAGCTTGTGCGCGAATTCATGAATCACGACGTTGTACCCGTCGCCGCGCCCACTCGCGTCGACATCGGTCCAGCCCAGTACCACCGGGCCGCGTTCCCACGCTTCGCCGCTCAGAACGTCGTCCGCGGTATGGACGACGCCTGCCTCATCGATGTGCTCGCGGTTCCGCACCACGAACTCCCCCGGGTAGACGATGACCGAGACGAATCCGTCGTACAGGTCGAGGCCGAGTTCCAGAATCGGAAGCACTGCCAATGCCGCGATTCGCAACCGCATCGCGTCGGTGAGCTGAAGCTCACCGGCGGGCTCGAGCCGCTTCTCGTGCAGAAACAGCAAAGCGAGTTCGCGGAGCCGCGCCTGCTGGCTGGGGTCGAGCCGTTGCAAAGTCGGGGCGGTCGCTAGCAGCGACTGCCACGCGCGGTCAGGAATCGAATTGTTCGCCAGCAGCCGTTTGCGCCGCAGCGAGCGGAGAAATCCGAGCATCTGCTGATGTTAGCGGATTGTGGGCGTTACAATGCAGCGATGGGTAGATTGATAAAAGGCGAGTGGTCGGACGAGTGGTACGACACCAAGTCGACCGGCGGAAAATTCGTGCGCGAGGACAGTGGGTTCCGGGCCCGCGTCGCTGCAGACGGTGCGGGCGGCCATCCTGCGGTCGCGGGTCGTTACCACCTGTATGTCTCCCTCGCATGCCCGTGGGCGCACCGCACGCTGATTTTCCGCAAGTTGAAGGGGCTCGAGTCAGCGATATCGCTGTCGATTGTTGACCCATACATGGGCAAGGATGGCTGGGCGTTCAGCGACGGCCCGGGCTGCATCCCGGACGATGTGAACGGCGCGCGCTTCCTGCACGAAATCTACACACTGGCGAAACCCGAATACACGGGGCGCGTGACCGTGCCGGTGCTGTGGGACCGCGAAGCGCAGACAATCGTCAACAACGAGTCGGCTGAGATCATCCGCATGTTCAACAGCGAATTCGACGCAATCGGCGACGCATCGCTCGACTTTTACCCGCCGGAACTACGGGTCGAGATCGATAAAGTCAACGCGTTCGTCTATGACCGCGTGAACAACGGCGTGTACAAGGCGGGCTTCGCAACCGAGCAGCGCGTGTACGACGATGAGTGCAAAAATCTGTTTGGCGCGCTGGATGAACTCGATGCAAGGCTCGCGGATCGACGCTTCTTGTGCGGTGACCGCATCACCGAGGCTGACTGGCGCCTGTTCACGACGCTCATCCGCTTCGACCCTGTGTACCACGGCCACTTCAAGTGCAACGTTCGCCGCATTGCGGACTACCCAGCGCTCAGTCGCTTCCTCGCCGAGCTGTACCGCGTCCCGGGCGTTGCGGATACCGTGAATTTCGACCACATCAAGCAGCACTACTACCGCAGCCACCACACGATCAATCCGACTGGGATCGTGCCGCTGGGTCCCGCTTGGCGACCATGACTCCTCGGTGGGAGCGGCGCTCCGCACCGCGATTTGACGTGAGCCGCTTGCTCCTTCGCCTGTTCGGTTGGCGCATCGTCGGCACATTCCCGTCGATTCCCAAGGCCGTGATTGTCGTCGCGCCGCATACGTCGAACTGGGACTTCATCATCGGGCTGCTGGCGAAGTTCGCGCTCGGGCTGCATGTGACCTTCCTCGGCAAGCACACGCTGTTCCGCGGGCCGCTCGGGGTGTGGATGCGCTACCTCGGTGGCATGCCGGTCGACCGCAGCCAGCCCGGCGACACCGTCGCGCGGGTCGCTGCGGCGGTACAGGATGCCGACGAGATGCTGGTCGCGATTGCACCGGAAGGAACGCGCCGCGCCGCGGCCGGCTGGAAGCTCGGCTTCTACCGGATTGCACACGGAGCGGGGGTCCCGGTCGTTCCGGTAGCGATTGACGGAAAACGAAAGGAAATACGGATTGGCGACGCAGTACCGTTGACAGGCGAGGTGGCGGCGGATTTCGCCGCGCTGGCTGCGTACTTCGTGGGCGCGCACGGCGTCAGACCCGCGGGTGCCGCTCCGGTCAGGCCGTTATAGGCTCACCCCGTTGGGAACAGCCGCAGTGGGCAGCGGTCGCGGTGGCCCGGCTCGAGCCGCTGCCACGCCCATTCGAGCGCCGCGTCGGTGTCCCGGAAGGTGTGGTCTAGCCCAATGGTCTTCAGCAGCCTCGTGCGTACCAGCACATCGCGCACTGTACTGCGCACGGCGGTCAGCATCAGCACGACGCCAGCCTCGTGCAGTTCCCTTTGCACCGCAGCCAGCACCTGTTCGCCGGTCGCATCCATCTCCGCAATCCCGCTGCAGTCGACGATTATGTAGCGCAACGACGGCTTCGCAGAGAGCGCTGCAAGAACCGAGTCCGAAAAGTGTCCGGCGTTCGCGAAATACAGCGGCCCGTCGAAGCGCAGCACGGTGATCTGGTCGCACGGTGGTAGTTTGTATAGCGTCGCGTTGCGCAGGCTGCCATCCGGGTGGCGACCAAGCGCCAGCGCATGCGGCCGCATCGAGCGGTACAGAAAGAGGCCGAGGGATAGCGCGACCCCAATCAGCACCGCCTGGTGCAATGCCGGCGCGACCAAAAGCGCGACGACAAAAGTCACGATGCCGGTAATGCCATCCTGGCGGTGTGCGCGCAACGCGCGCAGCAGTGGCTTGAAGCTGAGCAATCCGCCAATCGCGAAGATGATGACCACTGCCAGCGCCGCGCGCGGCAAGTGATAAAACAGTGGCGCTGCAAAAAGGATTGTCACCCCGGCGACAGCGCCGGCGACCAGTGCCGCGAAGCCGGTACGCGCACCCGCGGTCCATGCGTAATGCGAACGCGCGAGCGAACTTGATACAGGGTAACCCTGCGCGATGCCGGCGGTCATGTTGGCGAGGCCTTGGGAAATCATCTCGCGGTCGAGGTCCAGCGACTGCCGCGACCGGGCGGCAAGTGTGCGGGTGACAGTCGCCGACTCGACGAAAGCGATCAAAGCGATGATGACCGCCGCGATAAAGAGGTCCGCGATGATCCACGGGGCGAGAGAGGGTAGCGTCAGCATCGGGAACCCAGTCGGCAGCGTGCCAATCACCGAACCCCCCGCGCGCGCGAATCCGCTGCTCCACGCGACGAGGGTCGCGAGTGCGAGTGCAATGAGGTACGCGGGTAGCCTTGGCGCCAGCCGTTTCACGAGCAGGATAACCCCGGCGGTCAACAGCGCGAGCAGGACCGTCGGCAGGTGCGCCGCCGTGGGGATTTCGGCGAGCACACGTACAACGCCCAGAAAATGCCAGCCTTCGTGCGGCTGTTCGATGCGGAACAGCACGCCGAGCTGCGAGGTGCCGATGATGATTGCCGCCGCCGAGGTGAAGCCGGCGACAACCGGGTTCGCGAGGAAGTTAACGAGTTGGCCGAGCCGCAGTAGCCCGAATGCGAATTGGAACACGCCGACCAGGAACGCGAGCGCGAGTGCGTAGACGATCCAGGCCGTGCCGCCGGCCGCGACAATCGGCGCGAGCGCCGCCGCAGTCATCAATGAGATAAGTGCGGTCGGGCCTGCCTGCAACGGGCGGGCGACGCCAAACAACGCAGCGACCATCACCGGCAGGCAAGCCGCGTACAGGCCGGACTGTGGCGGCAGGCCCGCAAGCTGCGCGTACGCGACCGCCTGCGGTATCAAGATCATCGCGACCGAAACGCCCGCGACCGTCTCGGTGCGCAAAACCCGCGGGTCGCGGAGGGCCGGCAGCCAGTCCGCGGCGGGCAACCACCTTCGTATGCGGCCGGTCACTCCCACCAGAGGCGGCCGCGCTCGCGTTGCCGCGGCCACATTTCGTTCATGGTCGCGGCGTCATAGAGACGCCCGTTCACCATCGTGTAGCGGACGCGTTCCGATTGGCGGATGTCCTCAAGCGGGTTGCCGTCTATTACGACGAGGTCTGCGAGCTTGCCGGGTTCCAGTGACCCAAGGTGCTCGCCCATGCCGAGGTAGGCGGCTCCGTTCAAGGTGCCGGCGCGTAGCGCTTCATGCGGCGACATCCCGCCTTGTACGAACATCCAGAGCTCCCAATGCGCAGCGAGCCCTTCGCGCTGGCCGTGCGCGCCGAGCTGCACCGGCACGCCACGGTCGGACAGCAACTTAGCAACGCGTGCAATGCGGATATGGTTGTATTCCTCGTCGGGCGCCATGGTCCGGCGCCGTGACGCGGGGTCGATCACCTCGCGAGGCACGAACGCGTTCAGCCGCTCGTTCTCCCACACATTGGTGTGGTGGTACCAGTAGCGTTCGCCCTGGATGCCCCCGTACGCGACGCCAAGGGTCGGCGTGTATCGCGTGCGGCTCTGGCTCCAGAACTGCAACACATCCTCGTACACCATCGGCACCGGCAGCGAGTGCTCGATACCGGTGTGGCCGTCGGCGATCATCGTCATGTTGTGCTGGAACAGCGCACCACCTTCCGGGTGCACCATCATGTCCAGCTCCTGTGCCGCCTTGATGAACTGCTGGCGCTGGTCACGGCGTGGCTGGTTGTAGCTTTTCACCGTAAACGCGCCCATCGCGCGCAAGCGCCGCATGTGCGACAGCGCATCTTCGTAATCCTCGACTTCCGCGGTGAACGCGGTGGTGGCTCCATACAGGATTGTGCCGGTCGAGAAGGTGCGTGGACCGGTAAGCCTGCCGGCTCGTACCATCTCCGAGGCCGCGAACACCTGTGTCGATTCTGTCGAAGGGTTGTGGATCGTGGTGACACCGAACGCGAGCGCAGCCAGCTTGTACCAGTTCTCCTGTGGGATTACCTGGTTCGACCCGTGTGCGCCGTGCCAGTGCGCATCGACGAGGCCGGGGATCACGGTTGCGCCGGCGACATCGACTACGCGGGCGCCGCGCGGGACGGTGACTTCGGCGCGCGGGCCGACCGCACGGATGCGGTTATTCTCGATGACGATCGTGCCGTCCTCGATAACCTCGTCGCCACGCATCGTGACCAGCCGAGCGCCGGTCAGTGCGATGACGCCGTCAGGGATGTCATGTGCGACCGTGAAGCCGAGGTTGATGCCGCTTTCCGGCTGTGAAGGCAATTCTTCCGGCGCACCGTCCGCGAACGCGAACGCCTCGCGTAACTCAAGCGTGTAGAGCTCGGGTCCGAGCGACCAGTGCAGCCGGTCAGAATCGCCGGACCAGTGCAGGTAATCGCCGGCATCGCGCGACACGCGCCGCAAAGGTAACGACTTCATGTTCCGGCCGACATCAACGATGCCGCCGGTCGCAATGAACGGCGCCACAAACGCCTGATACCTTTCCTTGAACGCGACCCAGCGGCCGTCCGGTGACAGCGCGAACTCGGTCACCCATTCGCTGCTCAGGTGGTCGCGCTGCTCGGCGCCGTTGACGTCGATGCTGGACAGCAGGCGCTTTCCATCAGCGACGCGCAGGTAGTAGACGCGGTCGGATCCGGCGCCGAACTGGGGTTGGAAGCCGTCGTCGGTCAGCAGGCGTGCGTCGCCACCGGCAGCCGGCGCGACATAGATGCCGGGATTCAGGCCCCAGTGCGGGGAGACGAGGTTGTTCCCCGCTGATTTTCGGAATGCGATGAGCCGCCCGTCAGCAGAGAAGGCCGGGTCGTGGTAGTGGCCCGGTTCGGTGGTCACCGCGCGTCCCGTACCGCCACGCGCCGACACGACGCGTACTGCGCCGAGCTCCCGGTCGCTCCAGCTGGTGTATACGATGAAGCGACCGTCGCGCGAGAACGACGGCTGCAGCTCGAAGTGGTCGTTCTGGCGGGTCAGACGGCGCGGTGTGCCGTTCGGCAGGTCACGCACATACAGGTGGCCGAGCGCCTGGAACACGACGCGGTCGCCGCGCGGGCTGACCTGAACCCAGCGCAACATTTTCAGGTCGAAGCGCGCGGGCGCGGGGTCGACGCTTACATGCTGGGCCTCAACAATTTGGCGCGTGTCCTCGACACGGAACGGGATTTCGGCGATCGAACCGCTGCGGGCGTCGATGCGGTGAATCTTGCCACCCGCCCAAAACACGATGGTGCGGGAGTCCGGTGTCCAGGCGAATGCCGGGTACACGCCGTGGATCGCCCAGATCTCCTGCAGGTCCTGCTCGAGGCCCGTGTAGAGCGGCGTCTCGATCCCCGAGCGCAGGTCCTTCAGCATCAGCACGCTGTCGCCGCGGATGCGGCGGACGAACGCCAACTGGCGGCCATCCGGCGATGGCGTCGGGCGGATTGCGCCACCCGGCCCACCTGCAAAGACGATGGTGTCCCCGGTCTCGCGGTCGAGGCGCTGAATGACATAAATCTGTTCGTTGACGTCCTTGTTGTATTGGAAGAACGGGCCTGGCGTCGTGTCCTGGCTGTAGTAAAGGTAACGACCGTCCGGTGAAAACACCGGCTCGTTGACGTCCTTCTGGTCGTCCGGCTTGGTGGTCAGCTGCACCCCGGAACCGCCGCTGCGGTGGTACAGCCACATCTCGCCGGCTCCGAGCGAACGGGTTCCAGTGAAATGTTTGCGCGCGACGATGAACTCGCTGTCGGGTGTCCAGGCTGGGCCGTTCAGCAGGCGAAACGACTCGTCGGTCACCTGCCGTGGGTCGGAGCCGTCGCGCGCCATCACCCAGATGTTGTCGCCGCCCGAACGGTCCGAGGTGAACGCGATCCAGCGGCCATCGGGGCTGTACTTCGGCTGCATGTTCCACTCGATGCCGCCGGTCAGCGCGCGGGCTTCGCCGCCGCCAATTGGCATCACATAAATTTCGCCGAGCAGGTCGAACGCGATTTCCCGGCCGTCGGGGCTTACATCGACGTTCATCCACGTCCCCTCGGAGACCGACAGCGTCGCTTCGTAGGTATCGAGCGGGGGGGAGGAAACTTCCCATTCGGAGCCGTTCTCTTCGGCAGCGGACAGCGGGGCGGCAACCAAGGCGGCGGCCAGCAGCAGGAAGTTCAATCGCATCAGGTACTCCATCGATTCGTGCCTCGTCCGTATCGTACCGCAACTGCGCTATAGTTCGTGCCATGAACACAAACTTCAAAGCGGCTGCCGCTGCCATCGCGCTGGTTCTAGCGGGCTGCAACGGCTCAATCAACTCGCCGGTGGTCATCGAGGACGGCACACGCGACGCTACCGCGTCACAGACGGTCAATGGGCGCATCCGCGTCGGCGACGACGTGACGGTCACCAGTGGTTCGTTCCGCTCGGTGAACGGCTCTGCGACGGTCGGTGCACGGAGCGTCGTGCCGTCGATTTCGGTAGTCAACGGCTCGATCCGGATCGGTGAGGAAACGCGGACCGGTGAACTCAGTACGGTTAACGGTTCGGTAATCCTGGCCTCGCGCGTGCACGTTGGCGCAGACATCAATACCGTCAATGGTGCAGTCACCGTCGCAGAGGGCGGCGAGATCGCCGGGCTCGTGAGCGCAGTAAACGGCCGCATCACAGTCCAGGACGCGGTCGTGCATGGCGGGATACAGAACGTAAACGGCGGCATCCGCCTGCTCGGTGCGACTTTGGTCCACGGAGATGTCGTGGTGCGCAGACCCCGCGGTGTGTCTTTGCGGGAGGAGCGCCCAGAGGTGCTGATCGAACGCGGCGTGCGTGTCGAAGGGCGGTTGGAATTCGAGCGACCGGTCAAGCTGCGCATCCATCGCGAAGCGCAGGTCGGGGAGATCATTGGTGCCGAGCCGGAGTATTTCGGCGACGACGACGGACAATCCGCAGCCGACGCTGACGCAACCGATGGGAGCGCCGACGGCGGGTGACCGTGGGCGCACTGCTGCGCAAGGCTGCACCGGCGCTACCGCCTTACACCGTGCGGGTCAGCCGCCGCACGCGCCGCATGTGGCTGCGCGTATCACGCTGGGGCCGGGTCGAGGTTGTCGTGCCGGCACGCCACAGCGCTGCGGGCATCGCACGGTTCGTTTCCGAAAACCGGGCTTGGATCCGCCGGACACTACGCGATTTCGAACGGGAATATGGACCTGCGCCGCGGCTGGTGTTGCCGACGCGCCTTGTGCTGAGGGCGACCGGCGCGACCTGGACCGTCCAGTTTCGGCGCACGCCTGGCGCGGTACCGCGCTTGCGCGAGGCATCGGAGCGGCTCGTCATAGAAGCCGACCACCTTGCACCCGAGACCTGGGGGCCGTTACTTCGGCAGTGGCTGCAACAACACGCGAAACAGGAACTGGTGCCGTGGCTGGAAGCGGTGGCGAACGAGATGGGCGTGCGCTTCAGGCGCGCGCAGGTTCGCGGGCAGCGCACCCGGTGGGGCAGTTGTTCGGATGCCGGCACGATCAGCCTGAATTACGGCTTGCTGTTCCTGCCGCCGCGGCTGGTGCGCTATCTGTTCATCCACGAACTTTGCCACCTGCGCCAGCTCGACCACTCGCCGAGATTCTGGGCGAAGGTCGAGAGGTTCTCGCCGCAGTGGCGCCGGGCCGAACGCGACCTGCGCGAGGCGCGTCGCCTCGTACCCGACTGGGTCGAACTCACTCAGTAATGCGGCGGCCGCTGGTCCGGCGGCTCAGGCTCCTGCGAGTCGGCAGCCGCAACGCGCGCGGTCAAAGCGCGCATCTCGGCGAGCAGCGTGTCATGGTGACGGTGCTGCGCGGCGAGTTCGTCGCTGAGCGTCTGCAGCGCCGCTTCAAGGTGCGCGATACGGATTTCGAGTTCTGTAAGGCGTTCGGATGACGATGACATACCGGTATTTTGCCACGGCAGCGCGCGGTACGGGCTTCCTGCTCGCCGACGAATTGCGCGCGCTCGGCTTGCAGCAGGTGCGCGAGTCGGGTGCCGGCGTCACCTTTGCCGGCAACCTCGCCGACGGCTACCGTGCGTGCCTGTGGTCCCGGCTGGCAAGCCGCATCCTGTGTGAACTTGGTGAATTCCCCGCCGCCGATGCCGACCAGCTATACGCAGGCGTGAGCGCGCTCGACTGGCCGGCGCTGCACCAGCCGGGCGCGAGCATCGCCGTGCAGGTGACTGGCACGACGAAAACACTGACAAACAGCCATTTCTCTGCATTGAAGGTGAAGGACGCAGTCGTCGACTCGCTGCGTGCGGCACGGGACGAGCGGCCGTCGGTGGACGCGAAAGACCCGGACCTCGCGCTTTTCGTGCGGCTACGAGATGAGCGTGCGACGCTGTCTTTCGACTTGGCCGGCCGGCCGCTACACCGGCGCGGCTACCGGCGCGAGGCGGGCGAGGCGCCGTTGCGCGAAACGCTCGCCGCGGCGCTGCTCGTACGCGCCGGCTGGCCGGCGGTTGCCGCTGCAGGGGGCGCGCTGCTCGACCCGATGTGCGGCGCCGGCACGCTGCCGATCGAGGCTGCGCTGATGGCATCCGACACCGCGCCCGGCTTGCTGTGGGGCACGGCGGGGCCGAGGGGCTGGGCCGGGCACGACCGCAAGATATGGCACGGGCTTATGGTTGAGGCGGCCGACCGGCACGAAGCCGGACTCGCGCAACTGCCGGTTATGGTTGGCCGGGACCGGGACGAGAAAGTAATCGAAATCGCAAAACGCAACGCGGCGGTCGCCGGGTTCGCAGATCACATCCTTTTCGAGGTCGGCACCGTCGAATCCACCGAGCCGCCCGCTAGTTCGAAGTGCATCGGCACGCGGAAGGGCGCGCGGCAGCCACACCGCCTGCCGACGATTTCGCAAACCGGCTGCGCAAGAATGCGAAGAATCTGGCGAAGTGGGCGAAACGCGAAGGAATCGAATGCTACCGTGTATACGACGCAGACCTGCCCGAGTACGCGCTCGCAATCGACCTGTACGGGGCATTCGTGCACCTGCAGGAGTATGCACCGCCTAAGACGATCGACCCGGTGAAGGCCCGTACCCGTCTGGACGGCGCGCTGGCGGTGTTACCGGAGGTGCTCGGCATAGACCCTTCCAATGTATTCCTGAAGCAGCGCAAACGCGGCAAGGGCGGCGAACGCTACGGCAAGCTCGCCGAACACGGACGCTTCCACCAGGTGTCGGAGGGCCCGGCGCGTTTCTGGGTGAACTTCACAGAGCATCTCGATACAGGATTGTTCCTCGACCACCGGCCGCTGCGTGCGGCGATTCGGCAACAGGCGAAAGGAAAATCGTTCCTGAACCTGTTCTGTTACACGGCCAGCGCTACTGTGCACGCGGCGCTCGGCGGCGCAGTTTCGAGTACCTCGGTCGACATGTCGCGCACCTATCTTGACTGGGCGCGGCGCAATTTCCTGCTGAATGGCGTCGATGATTCGCGGCACGAACTGGTACAGGCCGATGCGTTGGTGTGGATGAAGGCGTCTACCGCGCGTTACGACCTTGTCCTGCTCGACCCGCCGACCTTCTCGAGCTCAAAGCGGATGGAGGGCGTACTCGACGTGCAGCGCGACCACGTCGCGCTGATAGAGGATGCGCTGAAGTGCACGGCGGCAGGCGGCACACTGTTGTTCTCGACGAACTACCAGGGCTTCAAGCTGGATGCCGACGCGCTGGCACATTTGTCAGTTGAGGATATCTCCGCGCAAATGTTGCCGGAGGATTTCAAGCGCCGCCCGAAAATCCATCGCGTGTGGCGCATCCGTCCGACGACCTAATGCTTAAGGATTACCCATAGCGCGTGGATGATGCCGGGGATGTAGCCGAGCAGGGTGAGCAGCAGGTTCAGCCAGAAGTGCGCCGTCAGGCCGACCTCCAGGAACACGCCGACCGGCGGTAGCAGAATCGCCAGGATGATCTTGAGTGGGTCTGTCGCAGTAACGGCCATGCATCAATGATGGCGCTTCCCGATTGCGCGCTCTGTGCGCTACCGCCCTTTTAGAGGAACAGGTCGGGGGCGAGCGGTGCGCCCGGCTTGACCGCGTATTTCGAGAAGTCGGTGACACCGGCTTCCTTCAGCACTTCGTCGTCGATGTAGAACTTGCCGGTGTGGTCGCGGCTAACACGCGTCAATACTGCGTGCGCGGCATCAGCCATGATCTCCGGTTTGCGGCAATTGTCGGGGTTCACAAGCCCGCCGAGCATCGCAAGCGCCGCGGTCGCGATGACTGTGCGTGGCCAAAGCGCGTTGACTGCGATGCCGTCCGCGGCAAACTCGGCAGCCATGCCGATCACGCACATGCTCATCCCGTACTTCGACATTGTGTACGCGGTGTGCCGCGCGAACCATTTCGGGTCGAGGTTGATTGGCGGCGACAGCACAAGAACATGCGGGTTGTCTGACTTCTTCAGCCACGGCAGGCAGGCCTGTGTGACCGCGAAGGTGCCGCGCGCGTTGACGCCCATCATCAAGTCGTAACGGCGCATCGGCGTGTCAGCAACCGGCGTCAGGTTGATCGCGCTCGCATTGTTCACGACGATGTCGATGCCGCCGAAAGTCGCGGCGGTACGCTCTGCCGCGTCGCGGACGGCCGCTTCATCGCGGATGTCGACTTCGAGGGGTAGTGGGGTTCCACCGGCTGCCTTTATTTCGTCAGCAACCGAGAAGATGGTCCCAGGAAGTTTGGGGTGTGGCTCGGTAGTCTTGGCCGCGATCACGACATTCGCGCCGTCTGCGGCGGCACGCAACGCTATCGAGCGACCGATTCCGCGGCTGCCGCCGGAGATGAATATGGTTTTCCCGCGCAGCGTCGACATGGTGAATCCTCCGGTTTAGACTGGTTCTATCTTATTGGAAGGAGTGCGGCATGGCGAATGAAGGCTACCACGAACCCTACGAGCATCTATCGGACGAAACGCGCGACATGCATCGCGCGATCCTGTCTCTGATGGAGGAACTGGAGGCCGTCGACTGGTACCAGCAACGGGCCGACGCCTGCACCGACCCCGAGCTGCGCGAGATCCTGAAGCACAACCGGGACGAGGAGAAGGAGCACGCCGTGATGGTGCTTGAGTGGATCCGCCGCAAGGACCCCCTCTTCTCGAAAGAACTGAAGGAGCGCCTGTTCACAGACGGGCCGATCGCCCACGGCCACGGGGGGTAGGTCATCTAAGCTTAGGCGGCGAGTTGCCTCAGCACATAGTGCAGGATGCCGCCGTGCTGGAAGTACTCGACTTCCTTCGGCGTGTCGATTCGTACCCGTGCATCGAACTCAACGACCGTGCCGTCATTCTTCGTCGCCTTGACGTGGACAGTCTTTGCCCGCCCGCCGTCAATGCCGGTGATGTCGAACGATTCGGTGCCGTCGAGCCCCAGTGACTTCGGGCCGTCACCTTCGTTGAATTGCAGCGGCAGCACGCCCATGCCAACGAGATTCGAGCGATGGATGCGCTCGTAGCTCTCCGCGATTACAGCGCGCACACCAAGCAGCCGTGTACCTTTCGCCGCCCAGTCGCGGGAGGAGCCGGCACCGTACTCCTTACCGGTTAGTACGACCAGCGGCACGCCCTGTTCTTGGTAACGCATCGCCGCGTCGTAGATGAACATCTGTTCACCGTCCGGCTGGTATGTGGTCCAGCCACCTTCAGTACCGGGTGCGAGCAGGTTGCGCAGCCGGATGTTCGCGAAAGTGCCGCGCATCATCACCTCGTGGTTGCCGCGCCGCGACCCATAAGAGTTGAAGTCGATCTGCTCGACGCCGTGCTCCGACAGGTACTTACCGGCCGGGCTGTCGAGCTTGATCGAGCCGGCCGGTGAGATATGGTCGGTCGTAATCATATCCCCGAGCAACGCGAGCGCGCGCGCACCCTTGATGTCGGATATCGCATCCGGCGTCTGGGTCATGCCGGTGAAGTAGGGTGGGTTCTGCACATAGGTTGAGTCATCGTCCCACGCAAATAAGTCGCCAGACGGAACTTCGAGACTGTTCCAGTTTTCGTCGCCGTCGAAAACACTCTTGTAACTCGACCGGAACATCTCCGAGTCCACCATCGCCATCGCTGTGTGAATCTCTTTCTGCGTCGGCCAGATGTCCTTGAGGAACACCGCGTTCCCTTTAGCATCCTCACCGAGCGGCTCCTTGTAGAGGTCAATGTCCATACGCCCGGCAATTGCGTACGCGACGACCAGCGGTGGGGAAGCGAGGTAATTCATCTTGACCTCGGGGTGAATGCGGCCCTCAAAGTTACGGTTGCCGGACAGGACCGACACCGCAACCAGGTCGTGCTGCTGAATCGTCTTGCTGATTGCGTCGGGCAGCGGGCCGGAGTTGCCGATGCAGGTCGTGCAACCGTAGCCGACCAAGTGAAAGCCCATCGCAGCAAGGTCGTCGAGCACGGCGGCCTTTTTCAGGTATTCGGTGACGACGAGCGAGCCCGGCGCGAGTGATGTCTTCACCCACGGCCGGCTACGGAGCCCACGTTCACGCGCCTTGCGTGCGACAAGGCCCGCGCCCAGCATCACGGCCGGATTCGAGGTGTTGGTGCAGCTGGTAATCGCGGCGATCACGACCGCGCCGTCGCGCAGCTCGAATTCGTCACCATTGTTCCGGCAGGGCACACCGTAGCGGGCGACCGAGCGGTCACGGCCAACCGCCGATGCGCCGCCTTCGTTTTCGAAGTTCGGCATCGTCGTCGTGCGCTTCTTCTTCGCCTCGTCGACGAACTTGTGGGCGTTCTTCTCGAAGTCCTTCGCGGCGTCGGTCAGGCGCACGAGGTCCTGCGGCCGTCGTGGGCCTGCGATGCTCGGCACCACCTCGCCGAGGTCCAGCTCAAGCACATCGGTGTACTCGGCGGGTTTCGCACCGTCCTCGCGCCACAGCCCCTGCGCTTTCGCATACGCCTCGACCAATGCGACCTGCTCGTCGGGACGCCCGGTCAGGCGCAGATAACGCGTCGTTTCGCCGTCGATTGGGAAGATCGCGCAGGTCGAGCCAAACTCCGGCGACATGTTCGCGATTGTTGCGCGGTCGGCGAGCGGCAGGTGCTTGAGCCCGTCGCCGAAGAACTCGACGAATTTGCCGACCACGCCCTTGTCACGGAGCATGCGGGTGACGGTCAACACGAGGTCGGTCGCAGTCGAGCCCTCAGGCAGACTCCCAGTGAGCTTGAAGCCGACGACCTGCGGAATCAACATCGTCACAGGCTGGCCAAGCATCGCGGCCTCGGCTTCGATGCCACCGACGCCCCAGCCGAGCACGCCGAGGCCGTTGACCATCGTCGTGTGCGAGTCGGTTCCTACCAGTGTGTCCGGCCACGCCGTGAGCTCGCCGTCCTTATCCTCACCGAATACGACGCGCGCCAGGTATTCGATGTTGACCTGGTGGACGATGCCGGTGTTCGGCGGCACGACGCGGAAGTTTGAGAACGCGTCCTGGCCCCAGCGCAGGAAGCTGTAACGCTCCTTGTTGCGCCCGAACTCGATCTCGGTGTTCTGAGACAGCGACTGGGCGGTGCCGAAGCGGTCGACCTGCACGGAGTGGTCGATTACGAGTTCGGCGGGGGACAGCGGGTTGATGCGACCGGGGTCGCCGCCGAGCGTGCGCATCGCGTCACGCATCGCAGCGAGGTCGACGATTGCCGGCACGCCGGTAAAGTCCTGCAGGATCACGCGCGCCGGTGTAAACGAGATTTCCTTGTCCGGTTCGTCCTGCGGCTTCCACGACGCCAAGGCGTCGATGTCGGCGGTCGTCACGTTGACACCGTCTTCGTGACGCAACAGGTTTTCAAGCAGGATCTTCAGCGAATAGGGTAGGCGCGCCAGGTCGTGCTTCGGTTCGAGTGCTTTGAGCGAATGGATCGCGTATTGCTTGTCGCCGACCTTCAGATGTGTGCGCGCGTTGTAGCTGTCCGCCATGGGAGGCTCCGGTAGGAAAAGGTGCAAAAAAGCTGATTATACATGGGGCGGCACCGCTCCTACGTCAGGCCAGCCACTGCTCGGCGTCGTCGATCAGCCGCTTGCGGCTGAACAGGAGCGACCAACGCGTTGCGCCGAGCTGGCGCCAAAGCACCGACGCGCGGATGCCCGCGAGCAGTAGCGCCCGGATCAGCGCGGCCTTGCGCGCGTCGCGCAGGTGCGTGGTCTCGCCTTCGACCATGATGCGGGCGCCGGCCGGGCTGACGTGGTCGGCGTAAAGACCCGCCAGCGCCGCGACCGTGTTCTCGTGCATCAGCCCGAAACCGTCGCGTTGACGCTCGGCGGCGCGCAGCCCGGCATGCAGGGCCTCCCACACACCGCCGCGCGCATCTGCTTTCCGCTCGAGGTGCATCAGCGCGAGCGTGTAACGCATGACTGGAATTTCACCCGGCTGCGCCCGCCCCGTCAGGTGCGCGACCATCGTGCGCAGCCCCAGCCCAACGCCGCGCGCGCCGCCAAACACGGACGCCGTATCCGGCGCATCAAAATGGAACAGGCTGCCGAGACTCGCTTCTGCCGCGCCGTCGTCGGTCTTTCCTTGCCAGGCGGCTTCATGCACGAGCGCCGCCGCCTGAAACACGCCGGCAAGCGCCAGCGCGCGCTCTTCCCGCGGGCTCATGGGCGTCGCTCCAGAATCACGCCGCCGCCGAGGCACTGGTCGCCGTCATACACGACTACATACTGACCGGGCGTTACCGCGCGTTGCGGCGTATCGAATGTGACGACGAGCCGCTCGTGGTTGACCTCGATCAGCGTGCACGGCTGGTCGGCCTGCCGATATCGGATTTTCGCTGTGCAGCGTTTTCCAGCAGGCGGCGGCGTGCCGATCCAGTGCAAAGCGCATGCAACGAGCGTCGACGACAGCAGCGCAGGGTGGTCGTGCCCTTGGCCAACTATGAGGCGGTTGCGCGGCAGATCCTTGCCGACGACGAACCACGGCGCTTCGGCGCGGCCATCGACGCCCCCGATGCCGAGCCCGGAGCGCTGGCCGAGGGTGTAATACATCAGCCCATTGTGCTGGCCGAGCAGCGTGCCGTCGTCAGCGACGATGTCGCCGGGCTGCGCTGGCAGATAGCGCGCGAGGAATTCGCGGAACGGCCGTTCGCCGATGAAGCAAATGCCGGTCGAGTCCTTTTTCGAATGGTTCTCGAAGCCGGCGCTCTTTGCGATGTCGCGTACTTCGTCCTTTGCCAGTTCACCAACCGGGAACGCTGCGCTGCGTAGCGCCGCCTCAGGGACCTGGTGCAGGAAGTAGCTCTGGTCTTTCGCGCGGTCTCGGCCTTTCAGCAGACGCGCCGTGCCGTTGGTCGCGATGCGCGCGTAATGGCCGGTAGCGACGGTATCCGCGCCGAGCCGCCGCGCGTAATCGAGCAGCGCACCGAACTTGATCTCGCGGTTGCACAGTACATCGGGGTTCGGCGTGCGGCCGGCGCGGTATTCGTCAAGGAAATGCGCGAACACGCGGTCGCGGTATTCGTCGGCGAAGTTCGCACGGTGCAGAGGAATTTCCAGCTCCTCGCACACGCGCCGCGCGTCCTGAAAATCCTCGGCGGCCGTGCAATACGAATCGTTGTCTGCCCAGTTGTCCATGAACAAGCCTTCGACGCGCTCGCCCTGGCGGCGCAGCAGCCATGCGGCAACCGACGAATCGACGCCGCCGGACATGCCGACGATTGTGAGTGGCTTGGACATGGTGTGATTCTAACCGGACAGGTCGACGAGGGCCGTCAGGGGATACCCGCAACCGGCTCGATAATCCACGATGCAACGCCGTACCAGCGGGCTGCGCAGGGGCAGTGTGCCGTCGTGGACCGCTTCGTCGCCATGCCAGTCTGCGGCGACAATTGCCGGGTCCACGGGGCCAGGCGCGAGCTGCTGGCCGAGTTCGCCGCGGAAGGCGAAGCGGATGAAGGTTTCACCGTTCTCAGGGTTAAACCACCGGTAAACGCCGAGCAGCAGCGTCGGCTCGAACGCCCAGCCGGTCTCCTCGTGCGTTTCACGGCGCACCGCGTCGAGCAGCGTCTCGCCGTCCTCGACGTGGCCGGCGGGTTGGTTGAATACACGTTGCCCGCCGACATGCTCTTCGACCAGCAGGAAGCGTCCGCCGCGCTCGATGACTGCAGCGACTGTCAGGTGCGGCCGAAAGCCGCGCATCAAAGGCCGAGGCGGCGCAGTTCCGGGTCCGGGGTGGCGCGGCCCCACACCTGGTCGAACTCACGGACGAGTCGGCGAGCCTGCAGCGGGTCGTCGACATCCACAAAGCCTTCATAACGGTCGGCTTGCTTGCGGTAGAGCAGCGCCCGTTCGTCAGCGACCAGATACGCTTCGATCAGGCTGCGGTGGTCAGAATGGGGTTTGCGCAACTCGATGAAGGTCGGCAGGCGACGGGCCAGTTCGACGAGTCGGTGGCCGTCGCGCACTGCGCGCGCGGAGTCCTGCACCAGCACGCGTACGCTGGCGAAGCGGCCGGAGGTCGCGACGCTCCGCACCACGTCGATGAAATCTTGCTCGCCGTAAATCTGCGGTTCAAGGTCGTAACTCAGCAGGCGCAATGCACGCCGCGCGGCCGTGCCGACTTCTACCGCAGCCACCTGATTGTCCGTCCAGCTTTCCAACTCGCGGCGGTTGTCGCTCATGCGTCTGCCTCCAGCACCATCTCCCGGTGCGGGATGTCGGCCTCGTCGAACTCAGGGCCATGCGCGACGAAACCGTGGCGCGTGTAGAAGCCGAGTGCGTGGGTCTGGCTGTGCAGGTAGCAGCGGGGCAGGTTGCGGTCGCGCACGACGTCCAACAGGCACTTGAGGATTGCTTCGCCGATGCCCCGGCCGCGGTATTCGCGGAGTACCGCCATCCGCCCGATCTTGCCGTCTGGCGCGAGGCGACCGGTACCGACCGGTATACCATCGGCGGTCAGCGCCAACGCGTGCGTGCACTCTTCGTCGAGGCCATCCCATTCGAGCTTGGCCGCGACGCGTTGCTCGACGACGAACACCGCTTCGCGCACCTCCCGGATTGCGAGGCTGTCTTCGGGCCAGCGCGCGATGCGTACTTCGAACGCGTCCGCTTCAATCATCATCGGCCTCCGTCAGCTGTCCGCCGTTGTATAGCCGCAGCACCAGCGCGGCCGCACCGTCGTCGTCAAGATAACGCGTCAGCGTACCCGCTGGAAACTCACGCGGCCCGCACAGCCGCCGCACCAGGGGCTCAAGCGCCGCAGGCACGACTTCCGAGTGGCCGTCGACGCAGACGCGGAGCGTGCCGTCGGGCATCGGGAACCAGGCGATACGGGTGCGAGGGTCGCGCACCAAGCGCTGCGTGTCGGCGCACGCCGCAAGCGCTTCGCGGTCGAGCAGGGTGTCAGGCGGTACCGGGTGCAGCCAGGCCTTCGGTGCGGTCACGAGTTCGCCAAACCATCGCGGCAAGTCGGCGTGCGTGGCTGCCAGCGTCGCGTCGAGCAGCGCGCGCGCGCGTGCCAGCGCCGCTTCCGACAGCCGTCCGTCGCCGCCTTCGTCTGCCGTGAGGTCAGGGTCCGAATAACGCTCTGCGTCCGTGAGCGGTGCCGATGCCCGTTCGCAGAAATCGGAAACCAATTCGGCGGCGGAAGGCGCGCGCAACCCGATAGACCATGTCATACACGGGCCAACAGCTACGCCCCAGTGCGGCAGCCCGGGCGGCAGGTACAGCATGTCGCCGGGTTGCAGCAACCATTCGTCGGTTGCGACGAAGCCGGACGCATCGAGCGTGCCGACTTGCCAGCGGCGGGTTCCGGAACCCTGCAATAGGAATACATCGTACTGATCTACGTGCGGACCGACGGAGCCGCCGTCAGCTGCCCACGACACCATCAGGTCGTCGATGCGCCAGGCGGGCAGGAACGTGAACTGGTCGAGTACGGTGACGAGCTCCGGCACCTGCTTGTCGACATCTTGTACGAGCAGCGTCCAGTCGCGGTCGCCGAGGGCGCCGAAATCTTCGGAGGAGAACGGCCCGATACGCGTCTCATAGCGGCCATCGGCACGGCTGACGATGCGGCTCTCGACATCCGCGTCGCACGCGAGGTCGGCGAGTTCGTCGCCGTCGAGCGCGGATCCAAATCCAGGGAACGCCCCTCGGACGAGCAGCGGCCGCTTCTGCCAATAATCATGGAGGAACGCTGCGGGCGTCAGCGCGCCGAGCGGCGCAGGCACGTCAGATCTCGTCCGCGAGCTGGGCCGCGAGGCCGACATAAGTGGCGGGCGTCAGCGCGAGCAAGCTGTCGCGTGCGTCAGCTGGGAGGTCGAGGTCGCGGATGAACGCGTGCAGCGCATCGCGGTCGATGCGGCGGCCACGCGTCAGCGCCTTTAGCTTCTCGTACGGCTGGTCAATGCCGTGCCGGCGCATCACAGTCTGGACTGCCTCGCCGAGCACTTCCCAGTTTGCATCGAGGTCGGCAGCAATCCGCGCTTCGTCGGCCTCAAGCTTACCGAGGCCGCGCTGGCACGATTCCATCGCTAGAATGCCGAACGCGAGCGCCGGACCGAGGTTGCGCAGCACGGTAGAGTCCGTGAGGTCACGCTGCCAGCGGGATAGCGGCAGCTTGGCCGAGAAATGCGCAAGCAAAGCGTTTGCGATGCCGAGGTTGCCTTCGGCGTTTTCGAAATCGATCGGGTTCACTTTGTGTGGCATCGTCGAAGAACCGGTCTCGCCGTCAACCGTCTTCTGCCGGAAGTAGCCAATCGAGATGTATGACCAGCAGTCGCGGCACAGGTCGAGCACGATCGTGTTGATGCGCGCCAATGCGTCACAGTATTCGGCGATGCAATCGTGTGGCTCGATTTGGGTCGTGTACGGGTTCCACGCGAGGCCGAGGTTCTCGACGAAGTCGCAGGTGAGTCTTGGCCAGTCGACTTCGGGATAGGCGACTGCGTGCGCGTTGTAGTTGCCGACTGCTCCGTTGACCTTGCCGAGCAGCGCGGCCTCCGCGAAGCGCGCGCGTTGACGCCGCAGCCGGTGCACGGTGTTCGCGAGTTCCTTGCCTAGCGTGGTGGGCGACGCCGGCTGCCCGTGCGTGCGTGAAAGCATCGGCGTCGCTGCGTACGCGCGCGATAGGTCAGCAAGCACCTCGGTGAGCCGGTCAATCGCGGGGAGCAGCACCTCGCCGCGGGCGCGTTCGAGCATCAACGCGTATGAGAGGTTGTTGATGTCCTCGGAGGTGCACGCGAAGTGCACGAACTCCGCGATTCCTGCGAGTTCCGCGTCGCCGGACAGCGATTCCTTGATGAAGTACTCGACTGCCTTGACGTCGTGGTTGGTTTCCCGCTCGATCATCTTCACGCGCTCGGCCGAGGTCTCGTCGAAATCCCGGTCCAGCGCTTCGAGCACTTCGCGGGCACGCTCCGACAGCGGTGGGACCTCTGTAATACCAGGGGCATCGGCAAGCGCCGCGAACCACGCGAGTTCGACCTTTACCCTGTGGTGGATGAGTCCATACTCGCTGAACAGCGGCCGTAGTGGGGCGGCCTTGTCGGCGTAGCGGCCATCGACCGGGGACAAGGCGGTCAGCGCGTTGAGATCCATGCCTGCTCCCGGCAAAGGTGATAGGATTTGCTGATTTTATAGGAGATTCCATGAGCAAGCAGCATTTCCGTACTGAGCGTGACAGCTTCGGCGACCTGGACGTGCCCATGGATGCCCTATGGGGCGCGCAAACGCAGCGCGCCGTGCAGAATTTCCCGCTCAGCGGGCTCGCAATGCCGCGCGCTTTCATCGAGGCGCTCGGGCTGATCAAGGCCGCGGCGGCGGAGGCGAATCGCGAGCTTGGCCTGCTCGACGCGGCGACCGCCGACGCAATCGTGGCCGCTGCGCGGGAAGTCGCTGATGGATCACACGACGCACACTTCCCGATTGACGTGTTCCAGACGGGCTCCGGCACCAGTACGAACATGAACGCGAACGAGGTCATCGGCAACCTCGCGACGCGCACGCTCGGCAGCGCGGTCCATCCGAACGACCACGTGAACATGGGCCAGTCCAGCAACGACGTTATCCCGACGGCAATACACGTCAGCGCCGCGTTGCGCGTAACGAAGCACCTGCTGCCTGCGCTCGAACACCTCGCGTCCGCAATTGAGAAGCGCGCACGGGAGCTCGACGGCGTCGTGAAGACAGGTCGCACGCACTTGATGGATGCCATGCCGGTCACCTTCGGTCAGGAGCTCGGTGGCTGGGCCGCCCAGGTCCGTGCCGGCAGCGCACGCTTGGAGGCTGTTGCGCCGCGCCTGCACGGCCTCGCGCAAGGGGGTACTGCGGTCGGCACCGGCATCAACGCACATCCGGACTTCGCCGCCGCGTTCGCGAAGCGGCTGGCGGCGCAGACGGGAATTGGGTTCAAGCCTGCGGCGAACCGGTTCGAAGCGCTGGCGACCCAGGACACCGCGGTCGAATTGTCCGGACAGTTGAAAGTGGTGGCGGTGTCGCTGATTAAAATCGCGAACGACCTGCGCTGGATGAACTCCGGGCCGCTCGCGGGCCTTGCTGAAATCAGCCTGCCCGCGTTGCAGCCGGGCTCGTCGATCATGCCCGGCAAGGTGAACCCGGTCGTACCCGAGGCGGTGGCGATGATCGGCGCGCAGGTGATCGGCAACGACGCGACGGTCACCGTTGGCGGTCAGGCGGGTAATTTCCAGCTGAATGTGATGCTGCCGGTCATCGCGTACAACTTGCTGCAGAGCATCGAAATATTGGGAACCGGCGCGCGCGCACTCGCGGACTCAGCAATCGCGGGTTTCACCATCAACGAGGACCGGGTGAGCGAGGCGCTCGACCGTAACCCGATACTCGTGACCGCGCTGAACTCGGTCATCGGATACGAACTCGGTGCGAAAATCGCAAAGCGAGCGTACGCGGAAGGGCGGCCGGTGCGCGACGTCGCGAAGGAGATGACGGATCTCAGCGATGCGGACCTGGCACGCTTGCTTGACCCGGCGGATTTGACGCGTGGCGGTATCAAGAAATAACATCATAAAAGTCTCTTAAAGACATGATTATATGTAGGTTATGAGAGATAACAAGAAATGACTGTGGGAGCGAATCTGTGATTCGCGACCGATGCAACTGAACGCGTTGCGCGAACTTCTCACGGCCGCGGTACGCGCCGAAGTGGCGGCGCATGGCGACCTTCCACCCGGCTTGCAGCGACTGCAGCCGACACGCCCCAAGCAGGCCGCGGCCGTGCTGATCCCGGTCATCGCGCATCCGGCCGGGCCAACCGTCCTGCTGACGTTACGGGCAACGGCGCTGGCCTACCACGCCGGACAGATCAGCTTTCCTGGTGGTCGCATCGAACCTGCTGACTCCGGCCCAGTCGACGCTGCATTACGCGAAACCTGGGAGGAAGTCGGCATCGAGCCTTCTTCGGTCGAGATTGTCGGCACGCTGACCCCTTACATGACTGTCACGAATTTCAGGGTCACCCCGGTGCTCGGCCTGGTCACCCCTGGCTTCGTACTGCGCCCGGACCCAATTGAGGTGGCAGACGCGTTTGAGATTCCGCTGGCGACCTTTAGAGACCCGGCGCTGCGTGAGCGCCGCCGCAGGCAGTTCGGCGATGTCGAGGTGTCGTACTGGGCCTACCAGTGCGACGGCCGGCTGGTGTGGGGCGCGACGGCAGCGATGCTGGTCGACCTGTGCCGGCGGTTGGACGCCATCTGAATTTGTTTGTGGGAGCGGCCCTCTGGCCTGTGGGAGCGAATCTGTGATTGTGGGAGCGGTGCTCCGCACCGCGATGGCAGAGGTCTCAAGTGGCACCGCGCCCGCCGCACCGCTCGCTCCTATGGGTTCACCGGCTTTTACAGAGCCGGCTGAAACCCATAAGTCGCTTCGCGCTTGCGCCGGGACGCGGTACTCAATGTAGGAGCGGCCCTCTGGCCTGTGGGAGCGAATCTGTGATTCGCGATTCCTTGACGATGTGCCATCGCGACCAGAGAGATCTTAATCCTGCTCCAGCGCCTTTTTCGCTTGCTGCCAGTACCGTTCCAGCTCATCGAGCGTCAACTCCCCAAGCGCGCGCTCATCGCGCGCGACGGCGGCTTCGACTTCGCGGAACCGGTCTTCGAAGCGCCGGTTCGCAGCGCGCAGCGCCTGTTCGGGGTCGACACCGGCGTGCCGCGCGAGGTTCGCCGTCGCCGTCAGCACATCGCCGATTTCGTGTTCGATATCGGCGGCGTCGCCGCGCTGTAGCGCTTCGTCTAGTTCGCCGACCTCTTCATCGATTTTTTCGCGCGCACCGGCGAGCGCCGGCCAGTCGAAGCCGACGCGAGCGGCGCGTTTGCCGAGTTTGAGCGCGCGCGTCAGCGCGGGCAGTGCCGCCGGCACGCCGTCCAGCGCGCCATCCAGCCCGCGGTCCGCACGTTCATCGGCTTTCTGCGTTTCCCACGCAGCGGTCTGCGCGGCCGCCGACCCGAAGGCCACATCGCCGAACACGTGTGGATGGCGCCGTTCAAGCTTGTCCGCGATGGCAGTCGCGACGGCATCAAAGTCGAACGCGCCGCGCTCTTCCGCGAGTCGGGCGAGGAACACTACCTGGAACAGCAAGTCGCCGAGTTCGTCGCGCATCGCAACCAGTTCGTCGCGCTCGGCGGCCTCAGCGACTTCGTACGCTTCTTCAATCGTGTGCGGCACGATTGAGCGGAAGTCCTGCGCGCGGTCCCACGGGCAGCCGCGCTCCGGGTCGCGCAGCCGCGCCATGATGCCGAGCAGGCGCTCGATGGGTTTCTGGCTCATGGACGAGAGGGTACAATTCCCTGTTCACGCATTCTATACAGGCACCCCGATGCAAGCTTCCCGCGACAAGATCGTCTCGATGCATTACACCCTGACCGCCGACGACGGCAACGTGCTGGATTCGTCGACGGGCGGTGAACCACTCAGCTACCTGCACGGCCACGGCAACATCGTACCCGGGCTCGAGAACGCGCTCGAAGGCGCGAAAACGGGCTTCAAGTCGCGCGTTACCGTCGAGCCGGCGGACGGCTATGGCGAGCGCCGCGAGGAGATGGTGATCGCTGCGCCACGCGAGCAGTTCGACCCGGCGATGGACCTGAAGCCGGGGTTGCAGGTCGTCGCGAATGGGCCGCAGGGTCAGATCATCTTCACCGTGCGGGAAGTCAGTGACGAAGAGGTCACGCTCGACGGTAACCATCCGCTTGCTGGCCAACGGCTGCATTTCGAGGTCGAAGTGACCGACATACGCGCCGCGAGCGAAGAAGAACTCTCGCACGGGCACGTGCACGGCCCAGGCGGCCACCACCACTGACGGATCCGCCATCCGGTCCGCCATTCAGCGTCGATTCAGCCGGTCCCTTCCATAGTCGCGTCAAACTGAAGGAGGACGGGCCATGAACAAATTCGCCATGCTGGGAATCGCAGGGGTGCTGGGGCTCGCCGCCGCGCCTGCTTCACTGGCACAGTACGACCAGTACGCCTGGGCACGCGTCACGGATGTACAGCCAATCGTAAGGGTGGTGCGGACGGAGCTGCCGCGCCGTGAGTGTGTCACCGAGGAAGTTACGCGGATGACGCCAGGCCGCAGCACGACGGGCGGCACACTCGCAGGCGCCATCATCGGTGGCGTCGTCGGCAACCAGATCGGCCGCGGCAACGGGCGCCGCGCCGCGACAGCGGCAGGCGTGCTGATCGGTAGCGGCATCGGCCACTCCAATGCGGTGCGCACAAACACGACGCCGCAGACCTCTGTCGAGCAACGTTGCAACGTTTACAACGAGTACTACGAGGAAGAGCGGGTGGACGGGTACCGGGTCAGCTACGAGTACGGAGGCGCCGCGTATGTGACCCGTATGGCGCGTGACCCCGGTGACCGTATCCGCGTGCAGGTCTCGGTTCGACCGGCAGCCTTTTAGCGCATAACATGGCGGCCATGCTCCGAGCTTTGCTATTCGCCGCCTGCGTTGCCGTCGCCGCCGCCGCCACACCACCGGTGTGGGCGGCTTCGGCGGCTTCGGCGTACAACGCCGCGCCACAGATGCGCGTCTCGCTCGACCAGGCGGTCGCGCTGGCGCGCAACCAGCAGGCCGGCCGCGTCGTCGGGGCTGAGACGCGGTCGCGCCGTGGTCGCATCGTGCACGAGGTCAAGATTCTGACCGCGGAAGGCACCGTGCGTGTAATCCGCGTCGACGGCGAGACCGGGCGCGTTTCGCGCTGAGGCGCTGCGATGCGCGTGCTGCTCGTAGAAGATGAAGCGGCGCTCCGGGAGCAACTGCGAGCCGCGCTGAAGGACGCCGGGTACACGGTCGACGCCGCTGGTGACGGCGAAGAGGGGCTGTACCTCGGCACCGAATATCCAGCCGATGTCGCGGTGGTGGACCTCGGCCTCCCACGCCTCAGCGGGATCGAACTGATTCGCAGGCTACGCGCCGCAGACCGCCGCTTCCCGATCATGATTCTCACGGCGCGCGACCGCTGGCAGGACAAGGTCGAAGGCCTCGGTGCTGGTGCGGACGATTACCTCGTCAAGCCCTTCCATATCGAAGAACTGCTCGCACGGCTGAACGCGCTGCTGCGCCGCGCAGCGGGCTGGTCGCAACCGGTGTTGCAGTGTGGACCCATAGAACTCGATACCGGCGCGCAACAGGTGCGTGTCGCGGGTACCGAGGTTGAACTCACGACATTCGAATATCGATTGTTGCAATACTTGGTCTTGCACGCCGGCGATGTGGTGTCGAAAACCGAACTCACCGACCATTTGTACGAAGAGGACCAGGACCGCGACAGCAATGTGATTGAGGTTTTCGTGGGGCGCCTGCGAAAAAAGCTGGATCCCGACGGCAAACTGGCGCCGATTGAGACGCTGCGCGGACGCGGGTACCGCTTTACGATCGAACGCGGCTCACCCTGATGCAGTCGCTGGTCACACGCGTACTGGTCGCCGCGGGTGTCGTGCTTGTCATATTCCTGGGGCTCACCATCGCTGCGCTGGACCTCGCTTTTCAGAACGCAGCGCAGCGCGCGATCCATGACCGCCTGCAGGTGCAGGTACTCGCGCTGATCTCGGCTGCCGACGCCGACCCGGAAGGCGGCCTCGAACTGCCCGCCAAATTGGCGGAACCGAGGTTGCAGAACCCGGGCTCCGGTTTATATGCGCAAATCCTCGACCATCGCGGTGATGTGGTTTGGCGCTCGCCGTCGGCGGTTGGAGTGTCCTTGCCGGTATCCGTACCAAGCGAGTTCAGGCCGGGCAGCCAGGTGTTCGGGCCTGGGCAGACCGCCGACGGGGAGGATCTATTTCAGTACGGCTTCACGGTGCTGTGGGATGCGGGGGACGATGACCTGATGCCGCCGCGCGAATACCATTTCGCGGTTGCCGAAACGCTCGCGCCGTTTCGGGCGCAGCTCAGTCGTTATCGCACCAGCCTGTTTTGGTGGTTCGGCTTGCTGTTCGCCAGCCTGGTGGCTGCGCAGCTCGTAATCCTGCGGCGCATGCTCCTGCCACTGCGGACGCTGGCTGCCGAAGTTGGGGAAATCGAAGCTGGCACCCGCGCCGCCATCGGTGACCGCTACCCGCGTGAACTGCAGCGGCTTGCCCGGAACCTGAATGCGATGATCCGTAATGAGCGCGGACACCTCAGCCGCTACCGCAACACGCTCGGTGACTTGGCCCATAGCCTCAAGACGCCGCTAGCTGTCGTCCGCTGCGCGCTCGACGAGCGTCCGAGCGCGGAGCGTGACGCGACGATTGCTGCACAGGTGGAACGCATGAGCGACATCATTAGCTTCCAGCTGCAGCGCGCGCTTGCAGCGGGCACCGAAACATTCGGCCGCGTAATCGCCGTCGCACCTGAAATCGACGGCATCATCGCTTCATTGCGCAAGGTGTATGCGGAGCGAGGTCTCTCGTTCGAAACGGAGGTCGCACCCGGTACGGTCTTCCGGGGTGACCGCGGCGCGCTGCTTGAATTGCTCGGCAATCTCCTTGACAACGCGTGTAAATGGGGCCGGGCATCCGTACGGGTCGCAGCTGCAAACGACGCATCAGGCCGGCTGGTGGTCACGGTTGAAGATGACGGGCCCGGTATCCCGGCAGATGCGCGCGCCGCTGTGCTGGACCGTGGCATCCGCGGTGACGAAAGCGTCGCGGGACAGGGCATCGGATTAGCGGTGGTCAGCGACATTGTCGCCGCGCGAGGTGGCACGCTTGAGTTGGGCGATTCGGTGTTGTCAGGCCTCCGTGTGTCGTTGCGGCTATAATCCGCGGTCATGGAACGGTCAAACCGTGTGTGGTGGGGAGATTACGAGCTGGAACGAGGTCAGAGCGGCCGCTGGCGCATCGGGCCGTTGGAGCTGCACATCCGGCGCAGCGCTTCCGAGTGGCGCATCGCGTGGATTTCGCCCGGCAGCCCCAAGGATGAGGCCATCGAGGTCGAAGTCCCGACACAGGCCGAATTGCCGCGTGGCGCCAAGGTCAACCGCTATACGCAAAAAGCCACCTCTCCGAAGCTGACGCTGTCTGGCGCGCTCGCAGACCGGTCCGTCGTCGTGAAGCCCGAGACTCCACTGTTCATTCCAGGCGGCGAGGAAGTCACGCTGTATGTCGGGAGCCCCGTTTGGGTGCGGGTCCTCGTCGGCGATCCGCCGGTACAGTTGGCCGAAATTCCGAGTCACCGTGCGACCGACACCTGGGCGGGCCCGAATACGCGCGAAGGCGAGGTCTGCTACGGAAGCCGCACGCTGGCGCAGTTGGACCTCGCTGAGTGCACAATCCGGCCGCACCGCGCGATTACCGCCGTTCACGTGCGCAATCGTGCGCCTGATCCGCTGCTGCTAGAGCAGATTCAATTACCGGCGCCAATGCTGGCGCTGTACGCGACTGCCGGTGGAATTCTGTGGACGCAGTCGGTTACGTTGGTGCGGGAGCCGGCGCAAGCCGGCGCGCGCCTTGAGATTGGCGCAGCGGATCCGCCGGACGGCGGCGTGCTGCGACAGCTATCGGAGCCGCGTAGCCGACAACAGGACAATGTGGTGTTCCAGGTATTCAACAGGCTGTTCGGGTAGGGTGGGGCGATGGAAATCCTGCGCGAAATAGGCGAGTTTCTGTCGACCGGGCGAGGCCTCGATGTAGTGCGGGCGCTAATCCTGCTCGTCATCGGCCTCGTGATCGCGAGCATGATGGGTCGCGGCACTCACCGTGTTGCGCTGAAGTACAGCGATGTGCAGCGAGCGATGCTTGCCCGTCGCATCGTCTACTACCTCATCATCGTGCTCACCCTGATTTCGGTGCTGAATGAGCTCGGCTTCAGCCTGACTGTCCTGCTCGGTGCCGCCGGCGTCCTGTCTGTGGCGGTAGGGTTCGCATCACAGACTTCGGCATCTAACCTCATTTCTGGCTTGTTCCTGATTGCGGAGAAGCCGTTCGTGCTCGGGGACATCATCAAGGTTGGTAATACCACTGGCGAAGTGCTGTCGATTGACCTTCTGTCGGTGAAGCTGCGCACCTTCGACAACCTATTTGTGCGGGTGCCGAACCAGACCCTGATGCAGGCGGAGATTGTCAATATGTCGCGGTTCCCGATCCGGCGCGTCGACATGCAGATAGGGGTCGCTTACAAGGAGGATCTCAATCGTGCGCGGGAAGTATTGCTGCAAGCTGCCGCCGACAATCCGCTGTCGCTTGAAGACCCGGCCCCATTGATCATATTCATGGGCTTCGGCGATTCGTCCTTGAACCTGCAGCTGTCGGTCTGGGCGCTGCGCGCGAATTTCCTGGAACTGCGTAACTCGATCGCCATCGACGTGAAGAACGCGCTCGACGCCGCAGGTATCGAAATACCGTACCCGCACCTGTCGCTGTACACCGGCGAAGCAACGAAGCCATTCCCCGTGAAGATCACGGACGAAAATTCGTCTACTGGTTGATTTTCTTCATCAGCGGCGTAATCAGGTCCATCGGAAGCGGGAACACGATCGTCGAATTCTTTTCGCCTGCGATGTCGGACAGCGTCTGCAAGTAGCGAAGCTGTAGCGCCTGCGGCTGGGTCGACAATTCCTTGGCCGCCTGCACAAGCATCGCCGCAGCCTGCTGCTCGCCCTCGGCATGAATCACCTTGGCGCGCCGCGTGCGTTCCGCTTCGGCTTGTCGAGCAATCGCGCGGACCATCGTCTCGTTGAGGTCGACATGCTTGATCTCGACATTGGCGACCTTGATACCCCAGTTGTCGGTTTGCTCGTCGAGGATTCTCTGTATGTCGGCGTTCAGCTTGTCGCGCTCAGATAGCATCTCGTCGAGCTCGTGCTGTCCGAGCACCGAGCGCAGCGTCGTCTGCGCGAGCTGGCTGGTGGCATCGAAGAAATTCTCGACCTGGATGATCGCGTTCTTCGGGTCAATCACGCGGAAGTAGATCACCGCGTTGACCTTCACCGATACGTTGTCCCGGGAGATGACGTCCTGGGACGGTACGTCCATCACGACGGTGCGCAGGTCTACCCGCACGATCTGCTGGACTACCGGGATGATGATGATCAGGCCCGGCCCCTTGATTGTCTGGAATCGGCCGAACCAAAACACGACCGCGCGCTCGTATTCACGCAAGACCTTGAACATGCTCAGCACGGCGACCGCTATGACGGCCAGCAGCATCAATCCGAGTTGTAGCAACATGAGGACTCTCCTTGGATTATTGTTCGGGCGTCACGTGGAGCGTGAGCCCATTGATTGCAATGACGCGCACCGCCTGTCCGGCGCGCACTGGTGTGGCGGCGGTGGCGTTCCAGCGTTCGCCGAACAAACGCACGTGGCCTGTGGCTTCGAAGTCCTCGACCGCGATGGCGACCGCACCGAGCAGCTGGTCCTGGCCAGTCGCGACCGGTTTTTTGCGGACCCGGTTCGCGAGCAACAGCGTCGCGAGCAACGCACCGCCTGCGACGATTGAAATCGTGCCGATCAGGTAATGCGACACCGCGAAGCCCGGCACATCTGTGTCCATCAGTATCACCCCACCAACGGCGAGCGCGACGATGCCACCCATGCCGAGGATGCCGAAACTCGGGACGAAGGTCTCGGCCACTATCAGCCCGACCCCAAGCAGCACCAGCGCGAGCCCGACGTAGTTGACCGGCAATAGCTGCAGCGCATATGCGGCGAGCAGTAACGAAATTGCACCGACGATTCCCGGCACGAGCCCGCCGGGGTTGTAGCCCTCGAGCAACAACCCGTACAGGCCGATGATCATCAGGATGTAAGCGATGCTGGGATTGGTAATTGTCGCGAGAAAGCGGTTGCGCCAATCAGGCTCAATGGTTTGTATCTCAGCGCCGGCGGTGCGCAACGCAACCGTACCGCGCGCGGTCTCGACTTCGCGGCCGTCGACCGCAGTGAGCAAATCGTCGAGGGTGGCGGCGATGACGTCGATTACATTGATTTCCAACGCCTCTCGTGCGGTGAGGCTTTCGGCCTGCCGCACCGCGCGTTCCGCCCACTCCGCGTTGCGGCCGCGCAATTCCGCCAGGCCCTTGATGTACGCGACCGAATCGTTGATGGCCTTGCGGCTCATTGCGTCGCCGGTTGGGGCCTCGTCCTTACCGTCATCCGTATCGTCGGGTCCCGGAGCGGGCGTACTGCCTCCGATCGCGACCGGGGTGGCTGCCCCGAGGTTGGTCGCGGGCGCCATCGCGGCGACGTGGCTCGCATACAGCATGTAGGTGCCGGCGCTCGCGGCCCGCGCGCCCCCCGGTGCGACCCACATGATTACCGGCACTTCCGCGGCGAGCGTCGCGGCGACGATGTCGCGCGTGGCCGAATCGAGCCCGCCGGGCGTGTTCAGCTGCAGCACCACCGCCGTTGCGCCGCTGGCAGCCGCTTCCTGCACGCCACGCTGGTAATAGTCCGAGGTCGCGGGGCCGATCCCGTCGTCGATGCTGAGCAGTACGACCCGATCCTCAGGCGCCGCGCCGGCCACGACGAGCACGGTGAGGCCGACGGCGATAGCCAGCGAGCCGAGCAAATTGCGCAAAGTGCACATGCGGACATTATAGGTTCAAACCCTTCCGCTGTTTACGGCGTCTGAAGTACCGTGAATGCCGTGAGCGCGACCTCCGAAACACCGGCCATTCCGCCCGCGGCCGAGGACGACCTGACGCTGGTCAGCCAGGCCAGGGAAGGGCGTCTTGCCGCGTTCGAGCAGCTCTACAGGCGCCACCACCCCCGGATATACGCGGTCTGTCTGCGCTTCCACCGACAGGCGTCAGATGCTGAGGATGCGCTGCAGGAGACTTTCATCCATGCGTGGGAGCGGCTCGCCGACTTCCGCGGTGACGCTGCTTTCGGCACTTGGCTGTACCGCATTGCTGTAAACACCTCGCTCGCGCGCCTCAGGAGTGACGGGCGGCGGACGCGCCACTTGCAGGCGGTGAACGAGGACGCGGTGGATAACATGGCTGCGCCGGTGAGTGAGCCCGGAATACGGATAGACCTTGACGCGGCAATCGCGACCCTGCCGGACGGTGCGCGGACGGTACTCCTACTGCATGACGTCGAAGGCTACAGCCATGACGAAATCGCTGCTATGACGGGCATCGCGAGCGGGACGAGCAAGGCACAACTACACAGAGCGCGGCGCTTGCTGCGCGCGAGGTTATGAATATGAACTGCGAACAGGTCCAATTCCGCATCGATGAGATTGTCGATGGCGAGATGCCGCCGGCGGCCCAAGCTGAGCTTCGGACGCACCTGGTCGGCTGCAGCGCGTGTGATGCCGAGGTTCGGGCCGCATTCGACCTGCGCGCGCGCCTGGCTGCGCTGCCGAATCGGGTCGCGCCGGCACGCGACCTTTGGCCGGAGATTGCAACCCGCATCGCAACGCGCAATGGCGTCGTGCGTCAATCGAACCGCGCACCGCTGGCCATCGCGGCGGCGGCGGCCGGCATCGCCATCGCCGCGCTCGTCGCGCTTCTGGTCACGGATCCGACCGAGCCGCTACCCACCCGGGTCGCCGGCGATGACGCGCCGGCTAGCGTCGTCGTTGCGATAGACCCGGGCTTACGCCTGGCCGGGCAGGCGATGCTGGATTCCGCTGAGACCGGCGGCGGCGACTTGTCGCCGGAGGCGATCGCTATCGTTCGCGAGAACCTAGAGCTCATCGATTCCGCGCTGCGCGAGATCGCGCTTGCGCTCGAGATGGAACCCGACAATCCGCAGTTGCAGCGCCAGTTACTGGATACCTACCGCGGACAAGCGGGCTTGATTGAATTCCTGGGGCGCGTGAGCGCACAGCCAACCATGAGGACCGATCTATGAACACTTCACGGCTGATTATCGCGGGCGCGCTGGCGTTCGCCAGCACCATGGCCGCTGCTGCGGAAACCCGGCTCGACGAACGCCGGCCCGCTAACGCCGACGGCGTCGTAGAGGTATCGAATGTTTCGGGGAGCGTGCAGCTCGTCGGGTGGAATCGCAACGAGGTTGCGCTTGAGGGCACGCTGGCCGAAGGGGTGGAGCGTGTCGAATTCACCGGCGGCGACGGTCTCACCCGCATCCGCGTGCACCTGATCCGGCCGGACAACGAAGAGCGACATCATCAGATAGACGGCAACGCCCGCCTGGTCATCCGCGTGCCCGAGCGTTCGCGCATGCGCGTGAATACCGTCAGCGCCGGCATCCAGGCGGAGCGCCTGAATGGACCGCTCGAACTCCGGAGCGTGAGTGGCGACATCCGTGCAGCGGGTGGATACACCGAAGCCGACCTGCAGAGCGTCTCGGGGCGGGTGCAAGTATCGTCGAGCGGCCGCGGCGCGCGGGTCACCGCAGGCAGTATCTCAGGTGACGTGGAAGTCGAGGGTATGACCGGCGAACTCACGGGCAGCACGGTCAGCGGGACGGTGCGGGTCGCAACTGCCGGGGTCAGCCGCGCGCACCTGAAGAGCATTTCCGGCGAAGTCGCTTACGAAGGCCCGTTAGCCGCGGATGGCGTGTACGAGCTCGAAGCGGTCAGCGGTACTGCGCGGATGGTGGCTACCGGCAGGGTCAATGCACGCTTTGAGCTGACCACCTTCAACGGCGCAATCCGCAACGGATTCGGCCCGCGGCCGGAGCGTACCAGCCGCTACGCACCGGGGCAGTCGCTGAATTTCGATGAAGGAAGTGGCGGCGCACGGGTCAGCATGCGCTCGCTGAGCGGTACGCTGCGCCTCGACCGGCGGTAAAGCATTTACAATCGGCCGGGTGCGGAATCACTCGGCCATCTTCCTGCTGACCTGTGCGCTGTGCGCGGCGCCGCCGGCTTCGCGTGCCGATCAGGGCGCAGACGCCCCTCTGGAACGCCCGAGAATCGGGCTTGTGCTCTCCGGTGGCGGGGCGCGCGGTGCGGCGCACGCCGGAATCCTCAAGTTGCTTGAAGAGAACCGTGTCCCCGTCGATTTCGTGGCAGGCACGAGCTTCGGCGCTTTGGTTGGAGGTTTCTACGCCGCCGGCATGTCGCCGAACGAGATTATCGACTGGATTGAGGAACTCGACTGGCAGGTCGCTGCCGGTGACCGTCCGCCGCGCCGCGCGCTGTCGTTCCGGCGTAAGCAGGACGACTACACCTACGCGTTGCGCGTGCAAGTCGGGTACCGCGACGGCCGGGTGGTCTTGCCGCGTGGCTTGATCGGCGCGCAGGAACTCGGGTTCAGGCTACGGATGCAGACGCTGCACACAGCGCGCTGGCCGGCCTTCGACGACATGCCCATCCCGTTCCGCGCGGTGGCGACAGACATCGAGCGAGGCGAGTCCGTGGTTCTCGACCACGGCGCGCTCGCTGACGCACTGCTGGCGTCGATGGCGGTTCCTGGCGTGATCGCACCAGTCGAGATTGACGGTCGGATCCTTGTCGACGGCGGCCTTACGGAAAACATCCCGGTGCGCGTCGCGCGCGAGATGGGCGCGGATATCGTGATTGTCGTCGACACGAGTACGCAGCTTGCGGGCCGCCACGAGCTGGAGGATGTGATTGGCGTCAGCGCCCAGGTGATCACGCTGTTGGGGCAGGAAAGCATCCGTTCTGCGCGCGAATCGCTCGGCACAGACGACGTGCTCGTCGTACCCGACCTGAGCGGCATTGGTTCCGGCGACTTCAACCGGATGGGTGAAGCGATAGAGCGCGGCTTGGCGGCGGGGCCAGTGGTCACGCCCCGGCTGCAGGCGCTGTCTCTTGACCCGGAGGCGTGGCAGGCGTGGGTCGCCCGTCACCGCGGGGCACCGCGGGACGCACCGCAGATCGACTACATCGAGGTCGACAACCAGACGGCGCTCCCCGACGCGTTGATCCTTGCTCGCGTATCCCACGGCACGGGGGTCGCGCTGTCACCGCGGCACCTGCGCCGGGATGTCAGCGCGCTATATTCGCTGGGAGAATTCGATCGGGTGGACTTCCACCTCGTCGAGCGCGATGGCAGCACCGGGTTGCGCATCAGCGTATCGCCGCGCGACCTTGGCCCGCTGTACGTGCGCTTCGGCTTGAACATCCAGGACGACCTCGGTGGCGACAGCGCGTACAACCTGCAACTGCTGACGGCGCGGACCCAGCTGAACCGCTTGAATGGCGAGTGGCGTAACGAGTTCCAGATCGGGGAGACCCGTCGCATCGGGACCGAGTTCTTCCAGCCATTGACGGTAGAGGGCGACTGGTTCGTCCAGCCCAGTGCGGCCTGGTCGGCGAGCCGCTTCGATTTGTTCGACGACGGGTTACGCGTGGGTCGCTACGAAGTTCGACGCCGTGCTGCGTCACTCAATATTGGCTGGCAATGGCGGAATATCGGGCAGATTTCGGCCGGCGCGTTCAGGGAAGGGGTAGGTGCGCGGCCGCGCATCGGTGCCGCCGGCCTGCCGCGCATTGACGACCGCGTTGCTGGTTGGCAGTGGCGCGTGATTGCCGACCAGCTTGATGACTGGAGCTTTCCTGCAGACGCATGGTACGCGGAGCTCGACGGCCGGCATGGGCGCGACATGCTTGGCGGCACGCGCGAGTACGGCCGCGTCGGCTTCACGGTGGCATTTGCCTGGGAGTTGAGCGACCGTGACCGACTGCTCTGGAGCGTGCGTGGTGGCGCTCGCGTGAACGGCGTGCTGCCGCTGTACGAACAGTTCACGCTTGGTGGATTCCTGTCGTTGTCCGGGTTACGGCAGCAGGAGCTACGCGGCGATTACATGTTTATGACGCGCGTTGTCATGTACCGAAGACTGTTTTCACTGCCCGCGGGTTTGGGTGAAGGCTTCTACGCCGGCCTCAGTCACGAACGCGGCAACACCTGGATCGATCGGTCGGATGTGGGCCCCGGCGACCTGCGCTGGGGCAGCGCGGTGTTTATCGGCGCAGACCTGGTCTTCGGCGCGCTGTACCTCGGTGCCGGCCGTGCGGACAATGGCGACATGTCCGGCTACCTTTTTCTGCAACGGAGTTTCCAATGACCGAGGCAATCCGCGTGTTTACGACCGGAGGCACGATCGACAAGCTCTACTTCGACGAAAACAGCGAGTTCGAGATTGGTGAGCCGCAGGTCGGCGGGCTGCTGCGGGAGGCCGAGGTGCAGGTCCCGTTCACGATCGAGGCGCTGATGCGAAAAGACAGCCTGCACGTGACCGATGATGACCGCGCGCTGATCCGTGCGCGCGTCGAGGCGGCAGAGGAAACCCGCATCCTGATTACGCACGGCACTGATACGATGGCGGACACCGCGCGTGCTCTCGCTGGCATACCGGGCAAAATAATCGTACTGACCGGCGCGCTGCACCCGGCTCGATTCCGCCACAGCGACGCAGAGTTCAATGTGGGGATGGCGCTCGCGGCGGTGCAGGTGTGCGCACCGGGTGTGTGGGTCGCAATTAACGGAAGGGTGTTCGACGGGCTGCGAGTGCGTAAGGACCGTGCCGCGAACCGCTTCGAACCGACCTGACGGAAATTCCACTCTGTACGGAGGAGGATCAATGAAGGCACTTACAATGACACTGGCGCTCGCGCTTGCCGCGGCTCCTGCCGCCGCGCAGCAGCCGGCCGACTACGAGCCGTCGCTACAGCGGCTGACCGACAACCTGTACATGCTGACCGGCCGGGGCGGCAACCTCGCGATTTCTCTCGGCGACGACGGCATCGTGTTGATCGACGACCAGTATGCGCAGATTGCAGAACGCAACCTCGAAGCGATTCGGACGCTAAGTGACGCGCCGCTTGCTTTCGTGCTGAACACGCATTGGCACGGGGACCATACGGGTGGCAACGAGCGTATGGCAGGGCAGGGCGCGCTGATCATCGCGCACGACAATGTGCGCGTGCGTCTCGCAGCTGAGCAGATGCGCGAGTTCATGGAGTCGCAAAAGGCGCGCATTCCGGCAGCACTTCCGGTCGTCACCTTCACCGAAACGGTGACGCTGCATTTCAACGGCGAGGAGGTGCACGCGTTCCACGTCCCGCCGGCGCACACCGACGGCGATGCAATCGTGCATTTTCGCAACGCCGACGTCATCCATACCGGCGACATCTACTTCAACGGTGTGTTCCCGTTCATCGACACCAATTCCGGCGGCAGCGTGCAGGGAACCATCGACGCGGTGGACCGCATCCTGGCGCTGTGCGGGCCGCGCACGCGCTTGATCCCCGGACATGGTCCGCTCAGCGACTGCGACGGCTTACGGGGTTACCGCGAACTCATCGTGACCGTGCAGGGGCGCATTGCCGCGCTAATCGCAGACGGCGCGACGGTCGAGGAAGTCGTCGCAGCGAATCCGGCCGCCGGCTACGAATCCTGGAGCTGGAGCTTCTTGCCGACGGACCGGTGGGTCGGATTGATTTATGCCAACATGAAGCAGTGAGCTATAGATCGAATTTTATACCTTGAGCCAGCGGCAGCTCGCGACCCCAGTTGATGGTGTTCGTCTGACGCCGCATGTACTGCCGCCACGAATCAGAGCCCGCTTCGCGACCGCCACCGGTATCCTTCTCGCCGCCGAACGCTCCACCGATTTCAGCGCCCGAGGTACCGATGTTCACGTTTGCGATGCCGCAGTCGCTGCCTGAAGCGGACAGGAAGTATTCGGCGTTGCGCAAGTCGTTGGTGAAGATCGCCGACGACAGCCCTTGAACGACGCCGTTTTGCAACGCGACCGCTTCTTCTATTGAGTCGAATGGAATCACGTAGAGGATTGGCGCAAAGGTCTCGTCCTGGACAATTTCCCAGTCGTTCTCCGCGAGCACGAGCGTCGGCTCGACAAAGTTTCCTGGCCGGTCGATGACCTCGCCACCACACAGTATCCGACCGCCGGCTTCGCGAACCGCGTCGAGCGCCCGGTTGTAGTGTGTGATCGACACCGGGTCGACGAGCGGCCCGACCAGCGTCTTCGGGTCGAGTGGGTCGCCGATGCGCAATTGCCCGTATGCACTCACCAGCGTGGGCACCAACTCCTCCAGCAGCGATCGGTGCACCAGCAGCCGGCGCGTAGTGGTGCAGCGCTGGCCGGCGGTACCGACCGCGCCGAACACGATGGCGGGTACTGCAAGCTTCAGGTCTGCGGACGCATCCACAATCATCGCGTTGTTGCCGCCAAGTTCGAGCAGGCTGCGTCCCATGCGCGCGGCAACGCGTTCGTTGACCTTGCGGCCGATTTGGCAGGAACCGGTAAATGACACCATGTCCACGCGGCAGTCGTCGACGAAGCGCTCCGCAAGTTCGGTGCCGGCATCAATGAATAGCGAGAAGATGCCCGGGTAGCCGTGCTCCTGCAGCACATCGTTGCAGATTTTTTGCACTGCAATGCCGCAGAGCGGCGTCTTAGGCGACGGCTTCCACACCGTCACGTTGCCGCAAACCGCGGCAATGAACGCGTTCCACGCCCACACTGCAACCGGGAAGTTGAACGCCGAAATTACGCCAACCACTCCGAGTGGGTGCCATTGCTCGTACATCCGATGCTGCGGGCGCTCCGAATGCATCGTCTTGCCGTACAGTTGGCGCGACAGGCCGACCGCGAAGTCTGCGATGTCGATCATCTCCTGGACCTCGCCGTCACCTTCGGCCTTGATCTTGCCCATCTCCAGCGAAACCAGAGAGCCGAGCGCGTCCTTGTGTTTGCGCAGGGCGTTGCCAACCAGGCGCACCGCTTCGCCGCGCTTTGGCGCCGGAATATCGTGCCAAGCGAGGTACACATCGCGCGCCTCGGCAATTACGGTGTCATATTCGGCTGCCGTCGTCGGGCTGATTGTGGCGATGGTCTCGCCGGTTGCCGGGTTGGCGGATGCCAGCGTGCCTTTGCCGGGGAGCCAGCCGCTGGCTGCGGCCCAGGTGGATGAATTGTCAGCATCGAGGCCGAGGCGGGCGAGCAGGTCTTTCATGTGCGTTTCTCCGTGAGCATCTCTGTCATGGCAAGCGTGGGGTCGCCATCGGCGGCGTAGTAGCGTCCAAAGCGGTTCGCGAGCACCGCGGACAACGAAAATCCTTCCTGGCGGATAAAGCCGCGGTAGCCATCCGCGTCGCCGAACACGAGGTCCAGCACTGCGCAGGCGCCGGATGCCGTGCTGACCTGAATGGCGGTCCACAGCCTGCCGGCTACCTTTGCCGGGTAGATGCGTCGGACGAACATGCGCTCGGATAGCGCGCCGTCCCGTATGCCGGATACCGCGACATACACCACGACCACATCCTGCTGCGTCTCGGGCAACGCGCGCTCAAGGATGCGCTTCAGCGTGTCGCGATCCTCATTCAACCGCAGGTCCTGCATCAATAGGCGCGCCTGCACGCAGTGGCCGGGGTAGCGCAGCGTCTTGTAGTTCATGCTGCGGACGCGGCCGGCGTACGATTCGCCGAGCGAGCCGAGCCCACCCGATGTGTTGAACGCCTCGTACTCGATCCCGTCGAGCACCAGGCTCTCGAGCCCGTGCAGCGGCTGCAGTTCGACTTCGCGGCCGTCCTCAACCGCAAGGCACGGGTTCCCGTATTCGTTGATGAGCCCGTCGGTCGACCAGTTGAGCGCGTACTTCAACGCGTTATTCGGATGCGCGGGCAACGCGCCGACGCGCAGACGCACGGAGTCCACTTCGTCGAACTGGCTCATCAGCGCAGCGGCGATGATGCTTATCATGCCGGGCGCGAGCCCGCACTGCGGAACGAATGCAACATCCGCACCGTCGGCGGCATCGCGTACCGCGCGCGTCGAGGTCACATCCTCGGTCAAGTCGAAGTAATGGACGCCAGCCTTGCGCGCACCGGCCGCTACCGGCGGGTTCGCGTAGTAGGGCAGGCAACTGACCACCGCGCCACAGCCGCGTTGGGTCAGGCACGCAGCGACCGCGTCTGCATCCATCGCATCGAGCGTCTCGCTGCGTACCGCGCGCGGCCAATGCCCGTTCGCGACGCGCGTGGCGACCCCCGGGTCCCGGTCGGCGACAATCACATCGTAATCACCGGAATCGGTCAACATGCCGGCGATTAGCGAACCAATCTTGCCGGCCCCGATTACGAGTACGCGCTGCATGCCTGGCTCCGGGGGGGAATGGAGAGCTATTGTAGTGTCGGGCTGCCGCGAGCGCCAACCTTCGGCGTGAATCGCGAATCACAGATTCACTCCCACAGGGCTTTATACTTAGCGCATGAGTGAAACTTCTTGGTCTCCGTCCAGTTGGCAGTCCCGACCTGTTTCGCACCAGCCGCGCTACCCTTCTGCCGCTGCGCTGGCGGCGGCGCTTGAAGAACTGCGCGGGCGGCCGCCGCTCGTCACGGTTGGTGAGATCGAAAACCTGAAGTCGCAACTTGCCGAGGCCGCAGCAGGGCGTCGCTTCCTGTTGCAGGGTGGCGATTGCGCAGAAAGTTTCGTCGACTGCAACCCGGACGCAATCGCGGCGAAGCTGAAGATTCTGTTGCAGGTGAGCGTCGTGCTGCTGCATGGCCTGCGCAGGCCGGTTATCTGTGCGGGGCGTCTCGCCGGACAATATGCGAAGCCGCGTTCTGCGGAAACGGAAACGCGCGGCGCTACAACGCTGCCCAGCTATCTCGGCGACTTGGTCAACCGGCCGGAGTTCGATCAAGCCGCGCGCACGCCGGACCCGCGTCGTCTACTTGAAGGGCACGACCGCAGCGCGCAGACGCTCAATTACATCCGTGCGCTACTTGATGGCGGCTTCGCTGACCTCGAGCACCCGGAGAACTGGGACTTGGAGTTCGCTCGTCACTCGCCGCTTGCAGAGGAATATCGAGCGATTGTCGCCGGCATCGGCGATTCAGTGAGCCTGATGGCGCAGGGCCGTGCGGAATTCTTCACGAGCCACGAGGCGCTCCTGCTGCACTACGAGGAGACGCAGACGCTGTGGGATGCGCGACGCGAGCGCTGGTACCTCGGTTCCACGCACTTTCCCTGGATCGGAATGCGTACCGCCGACCCCGCCGGCGCGCATGTGGAGTTTTGCCGCGGCATCGCGAATCCAGTTGGGGTTAAAGTCGGGCCCGGATTTGATGCGGGCCGGCTCACCAATGTGATTGAAGCGTTGGACCCGGATGGGGAGCCGGGTCGCCTGACGCTGATCACTCGCTTCACTTCGAGTTGACCGGCGACGATGTCACCGAATGCATAGGTGGCGCGCGGGGACTCGATGAAACCGATCTGGAGCGGGCGTACCGCTCTCACGTCGACCCCCGCCTCAATTACGAGCAGGCCCTCGAGCTCGCGATGTCGATCGCGGGCCGCCGCGCCGCGGCGGCCGCTTCCTGAGCAACGGCGCGGGGTCGACCTCGATCCACGCGCCCGGTTCGATGCCGTCCACCGTCCAGGAGCCGATGCGCCAGCGAATCAGGCGCAGCGTCGGCAGCCCGGCTGCTGCTGTCATCCGGCGCACCATCCGATTGCGGCCCTCATCAACCACCACTTCGAGCCACGCGGTGGGAATCGACTTGCGGTAGCGCACCGGCACGGGACGCGGCCACAGGCCGGGAGGCTCGTCGATTACGCGCGCTGCGACCGCCCGCGCGACTCCATCCTTCAGCACGACGCCCTCGCACAGCACTTCGAGTGCGCGGGCGTCGGGCGTGCCCTCGACCTGGACCCAATACGCCTTATCCAGCTCCGCGATCCGGGCTTGCAGCCGCCCGTCGTCGGTGAGAGCCAGCAAGCCTTCGCTGTCGCGGTCGAGCCGCCCGGCAGCGTAGACACCGGGCACCGAGACATGCACGGCCAGCGTCGCGCGGCCGTCGGCATCGGTGAACTGCGACAGGACGTCATAAGGCTTGTTGAGGAGTAGCAGGCGCGACATCGGCGAAGCATACCGCATCGGGTTCCGCCCCTGGCCCCATGCAAGGATTCCACCGCGCGAAACGGAGCCATCACCGGATTCAGCCGGCAGCATCGCGGCCATACAGTCGAACCTAAGCGATACACCGGCAGGAGAGTGCGATGGCATTACAGGCAGAACTCGAGTACCAGGCCGCACGCGCGGGGAAGATCGGCCGCGCGCATGCCACGCCCGACTACATAATCGAACGTTACCGGCGGACTACGATGTGGCGCCTGTTGCCGAAGGAATTCATGTTCCGCAAGCTCGCCGATGAAGGAGCATTTGAAGGCAAGCGCGTGCTCGACTTCGGCTCAGGCGAAGGTACGGTGGCGACCCAACTTGCGCGCCTCGGCGCCCAGGTGACCGGCGTCGACATCTCGCCGGAGCTGGTCGCGCTCGCGCGCGAACAAGCGCGGCTCGACGGCGTAAGCGACAAGGTCGACTTCATAGTCGCCGACATTACGCGCAACACGCTGCCACGCGACCATTTCGACTTTGTCGTCTGCGAAGCGGTACTTCACCATGTCGACGTATACCGCTTCGTGCCGGCGTTGGTCGCCGCGTTGAAGCCGGGCGGCATGATGCTGGTGCAGGAACCGCGTGCGTTGCCGCCGCTGCTGCAGCGGTTGCGCGACATCACTCCGATAGCGAAAGACGCATCGCCGGACGAGCGCCCCCTGAACGAGGATGAGTTCCGCTGCGTGTCCAGTGCGCTCAACGACGTCGAAGTCGAACATTTCCACATCGCGGCACGCCTAACGCGGCTGCTGCCGAATCTGAACCGCATAGACCAGGGGCACCCTTTCACCAAGGCCGCGGTCGCCGCGCTGACCGGCATCGACCGCGCGCTGATGACCGCTTTCCCAGCGCTGCGCGGCATCGCCGGCATCGCGGTGCTCTACGGCCGCAAGCCGTTTCCGGTAGCCCAGGCGATGGCCATGGACGAAGACTCTGGCCGCGAATGCTCGAGGGTGGGGCGCTGGGGTCACCAGGGAACTGGCGAATCTGTTAAGATTTCGCGCCTTGGGAGCCAACGTCTGATGACATACAAACATATCAAGATTCCTTCTGACGGCGCCGCCGTCACGATCGCTGAGGACGGGACGCGGCGCGTTCCGGACCGGCCAATTGTTCCGTTCGTCGAGGGTGACGGCATCGGTGTCGACGTCACGCCGGTGATGCGCCGGGTTTTGGATGCCGCGGTCAAGAAGGCCTACGGCGGACGCCGGTCGCTCGCTTGGATGGAAATCTTCGCAGGTGAGAAGGCAGCGGCGCTTTACGGCAGTGAGCGGTATCTGCCCGATGAAACGCTGGATGCGATGCGTCGCTTCGTGATTTCAATCAAGGGGCCGCTTGCGACGCCGGTGGGTGGCGGGATCCGTTCATTGAACGTCGCAATCCGCCAGGCGCTCGACCTGTACGCGTGCGTGCGGCCGATCCAGCACTTTCCGGGTGTCGTGACGCCGATGGTCGATTCGGGCCTCACCGATATGGTGATTTTCCGTGAGAACACCGAGGATATCTACGCCGGCATCGAGTGGGCGGCCGACTCTGACGCCGTGAAGAAGGTGATCGCTTTCCTGCGTGACGAAATGGAAGTGACGGAGATCCGCTTCCCGAACTCGAGTGCGATCGGAATCAAGCCGGTATCGCGCGAGGGTTCGCAGCGGCTGGTGCGCAAGGCATTACGCTTCGCGGATCCTGTTGCGCCCTGAAGAATACGATGTAATCGCGACGCTGAACCTGAACGGAGACTACATTTCCGATGCGCTGGCAGCGCAGGTCGGCGGCATCGGCATCGCGCCGGGTGCGAACATCTCCGACTCGGTGGCTGTGTTCGAGGCGACACACGGCACCGCGCCCGGCTATGCCGGAAAGGACCGCGTGAATCCCGGGTCGCTGATCCTCTCCGGCGAGATGATGCTGCGCTACATGGGTTGGACGGAGGCCGCGGACCTCGTGCTGAAAGGCGTGGCCGGCACGATTGCGCACAAGGTCATGACCTACGACCTCGCGCGGCTGCGTAAGGCAATCAAGGCGCCGAAGCGTGAGTACGCGGCGCGCAAAAACGTCGAAGAAGACATCCAGCGCTTGATTCCGGGCGCGACGCTGGTGGGTTGTTCGGGGTTCGGCGAGTCGATTATCTCGCACATGGAATGATCAAGGTATTGCTGGTTGACGACCACCGCCTGATCCGCGCCAGCTTGCGGCAGGTGCTCGACAGCGCACCCGGCATCATCGTTGTGGGCGAGGCCGCCACCGGGGAGGACGCACTCGCCGCGGTCGCAACGCTGACACCGGATGTCGTACTGATGGACGTGCAAATGCCCGGAATGGGGGGGCTTGAAGCGACGCGCAAACTGCGCGCTGCCGCACCGGCCGCGCGCGTGATTGTGCTGTCAGTGCACGCAGATGACCCGTACCCGTCGAAGCTGCTCGAAGCGGGTGCCGCAGGCTACCTGACCAAGGACTGCGAACCGGCGGAAATGGTCGACGCGGTGCGCCGTGTCGCTTCCGGCGAGATCTGGATTGAAGCGCGCGTTGCGCGCCGCCTCGCACAAGGTGCGCTCGCAGGGCGCACTGCCGCCGCACCGCTGGCGGAGTTGTCGCGGCGAGAGTTACAAGTGATGACGATGGTTGCAAGCGGGCAGGATACGCAGGCGATTGCTGCATCACTGCAAATCAGCCCGAAGACTGTCGCGACTTACCGCTACCGCTTGTACGAGAAGCTCGGCGTCGCCAACGACGTCGAACTCGCACGGCTCGCTATGCGGCATGAACTCGTCGGCTGAGCCCCGAGGGTTTGACCCGGCGTGTCGCCGGTGCCCACGCCTCTCGACCTTCCTCGACGAGGTGCGCGGTGAACACCCGCAATATCATTGCGCGCCGGTCGCACCGTTCGGCGATGACACCCCACGCGTGTTGGTAGTCGGGCTGGCGCCTGGTAAACACGGCGCGAACGCGAGCGGCCGACCGTTCACCGGCGACCACGCTGGGATCCTGCTTTTCGACACCCTGCACCGGCATGGCTTCGCCAGCGCACCCAAGTCTGTCGGCAATGATGACGGGTTGACGCTGCCGGGATGCCGGATCACGAACGCGGTCAAGTGCCTGCCGCCGCAGAACAAGCCGACGCCCGCGGAAGTCCGGGCATGCAATGCGTTCCTCAGCGCCGAGATTGCGGCGACACCTTCGGTGCGCGTCATAATCGCCCTCGGCCGCGTCGCGCACGATGCGACGCTCCTGGCGCTCAGCTTGAAGCGCGGCGCGTACCCGTTCGCACACGGTGCGGAGCACCGACTCGAAGGTGGTCGGGTGCTTGTCGATTCTTACCACTGCAGCCGGTACAACACACAAACCAAGCGCCTGACGCGCGAGATGTTCGACAAGGTGTTCGCGCGAGCGAAGGCGCTTGCTGCGTGAGCCTCGACACCGGCGAGCTGCTGCGCACAATGCCGTCAGGCCCCGGCGTGTACCGCATGCTTGATGCGGCCGGCACGGTGATATACGTCGGCAAGGCCCGCAACTTGAAGAAACGGGTCGCGAGCTATTTCCGCCGCCTGCCGGATTCGGCGAAGACGCGTGCACTGGTCAGGCAGGTGGCCGCAGTCGATGTGACCGTCACGCATACCGAGACCGAGGCACTGATCCTCGAGAACACCCAGATCAAGCATTTCCAGCCGCGTTACAACGTGCTGTTGCGCGACGACAAGAGCTATCCGTGGATATATGTGTCGACGCCGCACCCGTTCCCACGACTCGTGTTTCACCGCGGATCCAAGCGAGCGAAAGGGCGATACTTCGGGCCGTTCCCGAACGCGCCGGCCGTACGCGAAAGCATCCAGCACCTCCAGAAGTTGTTTCAGTTGCGCAATTGTGAGGATTCCGATTTTGCGAACCGCAGCCGTCCGTGCCTGCAGTACCAGATTAAGCGTTGCTCGGCGCCGTGCGTCGGCCTGGTGTCGGATGACGACTACCGCAGGGACGTCGAGCACGCGCTGATGTTTCTCGAGGGGCGCAACGCGCAGGTGGTCGACGCACTGGTCGAGCGTATGGAACAGGCGGCTGGCGACCAGGACTTCGAACAGGCTGCGCGCTACCGCGACCAGATCGGATACCTGCGCCAGGCGCAGGAGCAACAGCGCGTGCTTCGCAACGGCGGCGACCTCGACATTATCGCTGTGCGGTGTGAAGCCGGTCACGCGGTGGCAGCGGCACTGTTCGTGCGGTCAGGCAGGATGCTCGGGCACCGGTCGTACACGCCACGGATAAGCGAAGGAACCACGGAGGAGGAACTCGCCGGCGCGTTCGTCGCGCAGTATTACCTCGGGCGCGAAGCGCCGGCAGAGATCATCGTGTCGCACGATTTCCCGGACCGCGCGCTGCTTGAGGAGACGCTGTCGATGGCGCGTGGTGCACGCATCCGCGTGCGCACGCGTGTGCGTTCGGAGCGGCGGCGCTGGCTGCAGATGGCGAGCGACAATGCCGCCCACGCGCTGGTCGTCCAACTGGCGACAGACCGTGCGCTGCAATCGCGGCTGGAAGCATTGCAGGTCGCGCTTGGAATGGAGCAACAGGTACACCGTATCGAGTGCTTCGACGTCAGCCATACAATGGGTGACGAGACGGTCGCATCGTGCGTGGTGCTGGATGCGACCGGCGAGCGCCGCGACCAGTACCGGCGTTACAATGTCGCGGATGCGGGTGGCGATGACTATCGTGCGTTGCACGAAGTGCTGACGCGGCGCTATGCGCGCTTGAAGCGTGGCGAGGCGCCGTTACCGGACTTGTTGCTGGTCGACGGCGGACGCGCACAGCAACGCATCGCGCAGCAAGTGCTGGACGAAGCGGGCGTCACCGGCGTCATGATAGTAGGTGTCGCTAAAGGCCAGGACCGGCGCGCCGGGCAGGAACAGCTGTTCTTGTCGGGGCGCGACGCGCCTCTTATACTGCAGCCGGACTCGCCAGCGTTGCACCTCATGCAGCAGGTGCGCGACGAAGCACACCGATTTGCAATTGCGGGCCATCGGCGCAAGCGTGCGCGTGCGACCACCGGGTCGGTGCTCGACACGGTGAGCGGCCTCGGGCCGAAACGGCGCCAGGCGCTGTTGCAACAGTTCGGTGGACTGCAGGCGGTGTCGCGCGCAGGCATTGACGACTTACAACGCGTACGCGGCATCAGTCGTGAGCTCGCGCAGCGGATCTATGACCTGTTTCACGGCGACGAGGCGGCGGGCTCTTGATGATTCTCAATATACCGAACGGCCTGACGCTGCTGCGCATCATCGCAATCCCACTGTTCGTGTTAGCGTTCCTCTGGGATCACCACGCGTCGAACCTCGTTGCGTTCCTGATTTTCAGCCTTGCCGCGGTTACCGATTGGCTCGACGGATACCTCGCACGCAAGTTGGGGCAGGTTTCGGCATTCGGCGCGTTCCTCGACCCCGTTGCTGACAAGCTGATGATCGCCACCGCGCTGGTGCTTGTCGTGCACCGTGACGGTGGCGAGTCGGAGCTGGTGGCGATTGCCGCAGCAATCATCATCGGCCGGGAAATCACGATTTCAGCGTTGCGGGAGTGGATGGCGGGAATCGGCCAGCGCGGGAAAGTGCGCGTTTCGGTGATTGGTAAGCTGAAGACGATTATGCAAATGGTCGCGCTGTTGCTATTGGTCTACAACCAGTCGCTTTGGATATTCCCGCTCGGGGACATAGGCTTGTGGCTGCTTTATGCAGCCGCCGCGCTCACGCTTTGGTCTATGGTCGAGTACTTGCTGCTGGCCGGGCCCGACCTGCTGAAGCGTTAGCTTGACAGGGGGCCACACCCCACTAAAATATGCTCCCTTCCGTGCGGGAATAGCTCAGTTGGTAGAGCGCAACCTTGCCAAGGTTGAGGTCGCGAGTTCGAGTCTCGTTTCCCGCTCCAGTTTTTAAAGAACCCCGGGCTACCGGGGTTTTTGTTCTAAGTCACCGGCTAGGTGGCAGAGTGGTTATGCAGCGGCCTGCAAAGCCGTGTACGCCGGTTCGATTCCGACCCTAGCCTCCATCTTAAAGTCGCTTACGCTCGCGGTGCGGAGCACCGCTCCTACATTCGGCGCCTGACCCCATTGGGGATTTAGGCGGTGTGCTCCGACGGCGCGCCAGCGGGGTTCGCACGCGTCGGCATCTTCCGGATCTCAGGTAACAGTTCTTCGCGGAACACCGCGTGCAGTCGTTTGAGTTCGGCGATCGGGTCGTCGCAATGGTCGACGCGGATGTCCCACAGCGGGTAGTCCTCGGTCGCCACTATATATATGGTTGCCGATACCTCGCCCTCCCGGTCTCCACCTGCGGCGACGCCGGCCTCGAGTGCTGCGAGGAGCCGGTCGGGCAGCGACTGTCCGCGCGTGCGCTCCATCACCGCGGCCACCGCTTCTAGCACAGGTGGCCCCACCAATCTGTTGCCTTGCGTGCTGTACCCGTCGCCGTCGATGGAGCCTGCCCACGGCAGGCATTCGGAGCCGGTCCATGCGGCGGTGTTTCCATCGGCATCGATTGCGGCGAACTGGCGTGATTCGGCGCGGAGATCTTGTTTCCTCAGCGTTTCGACCACGTCATCGGCGGATAAGCCTGCGCGCAGCATGCGTACACCGTCTATCCCCAGATACGGGTTCAGCTTCGCCTGGGTCGCGACGGCGCCCGCACCTGCCCGCGCGTGGGTCAGCAGCTTGCCGACAGCGGGTTCCGCCGTAGCCGCCGCCACCCCGAATTCCCCGGAATCCGGGCACTTGGCAATCACAGAGAAGGTCATCGCGCGAGTGTAGGAGCCTCGCGCAGTGCCTACCGTGGGTAACCGAACGCAAGCTCAAGCCGCGTCCGGGCGCCCGGCGCGGCGAGCAAGTCCTGGCTAAAGGAATCGCGAATCACAGATTCGCTCCCACAGGCCAGAGGGCCGCTCCCACATTAATGAAGTCTGCCCAGGGCCGGACTCGAACCGGCACGGCCTTTCGGCCAGCGGATTTTAAGTCCGCTGCGTCTACCAATTCCGCCACCCGGGCATCGCGCGGGCATTGTACCGCGGCCCCGCCAGCGGCCGCTCTCAAGTACAATGCGCCCGTGAAAAACACTGGGGGTTCCGTAGAGATTAGTGTGCATGGACTGACCTGTCGCCGCGGGGGGCGGGAGCTGTTCAGTGGCCTCGAGTGGCAGGTCTCAGGGGGAGCCGTCGTGACCGTGCGCGGCCCGAATGGGGCGGGAAAAACGAGTCTGCTGCGCCTGCTGGCAGGGTTGGCCTTGCCGGATGCTGGCGAAGTGCGCTGGGCCGGGACGCCAATCCGCGCCGACCGAGCGCGGTTCAATCGCGACGTCGCGTGGGTTGGACACGCGGACGGGGTGAAGGCGGACCTCAGCCCACGCGAGAACCTGGCGTTCCACCGCGCATTGTTGGCGGCACCGGCGGCGTCGGTCGACGCGGCGCTCGACGCATTCGGGCTTGCGCGCGCCGCGGACACACCGTGCCGCATGCTTTCGGCCGGCCAGCGTCGGCGTACTGCACTCGCTCGGCTGCTGCTCGCCCATGCCGCGCTTTGGATACTTGATGAACCGATGGCCGCGCTCGACGCCGACGGACAACAGCTTGTCGAGGCGCTGGTCGTACAACACGCGGCGGATGGTGGAATCGCGGTGGTCACCTCGCACCAGCCGCTGGCCACAACAGCACCCGGCATCCAGGTCGCGCTCGGATGAGCATGCTTGCGGCAGTCGTGCAACGTGACTTGCGCCTCGCTTGGCGCAGGTGGCCGGAATTCGCGCTGCCACCGCTATTTGTCGTACTGGTCGCGAGCCTGTTCCCGCTCGGCATTAGCCCGTCTCAGGCGGTACTCGAACTGATCGCGCCGGGCGTGGTCTGGGTCGCCGCGTTGCTCGCGGCGTTGCTGGGCCTCGAACTGCTGTTCCGGCCCGATTATGACGATGGCGCGTTGGAGCTACTGGCGTTGAGCCCGCACCCGCTCGCGGCGATGGCGGCATCGCGCATCGCGGTGCACTGGCTGGTGACCGGTGTGCCGATACTAGCGGTCGCGCCTCTGGTCGCACTGATGTACTCGGTGCCGCTTGAGGTGCTCGGCGTATTGATGCTTGGGCTGCTGATTGGCACCCCGTTGCTCAGCTTAATCGGTGGCATCGCGGCCGCATTGACGGTCAGCTTGAAGCGCAGTGCACCGCTACTTGCGCTGCTCGTGCTGCCGCTCTGTATACCCGTGCTGATTTTCGGCACGCGCGCAACGGCGCTCGCCAGCTCCGGTCTGTCAGCGGCGGCGGCGCTGTACCTGTTGGGCGCGATGCTCGTGCTCGGCGTGACGCTCGCCCCGCTCGCAGCCGGGGCTGCGTTGCGCATCAGCCTGGAATGAAAAGAACGATGAACTGGACGTGGTTCCACAAGCTCGGATCGCCGCCGCATTTCTACCGGATTGCCGGCGCGATGATCCCGTGGTTCGGTTGGCCTGCGGCCGTGTTGCTGTTTGCCGGCTTGTACGGCGGGTTGTGGCTGGCGCCCCCCGATTACCAGATGGGTGATGGCTTCCGCATCATCTACGTGCACGTGCCGGCGGCGTGGCTGTCGATGGCCGCGTATGTGGCGCTCGCGGTTTCGGCTGCCGTCGGGCTCATCTGGCGGATGAAACTGGCGGAGCTCGCCGCGCGTAACATCGCGCCGCTCGGCGCAGCGTTCACGCTGCTGACATTGGTAACCGGCTCGCTTTGGGGTCGGCCGATGTGGGGTACCTGGTGGGAGTGGGATGCCCGGATGACCTCTGAGCTCGTGCTGTTGTTCCTCTACCTTGGGTACATCGCGTTGCACGATGCGTTCCCGGAGCGGCGCACCGGCGCGCGAGCGAGTGCGATTCTGGCACTGGTGGGGCTGGTCAACATACCCATCATCCATTTCTCCGTCGAATGGTGGCATTCGCTGCACCAGGGCGCGACGATTACCAAGCTGTCGGCGCCGTCGATTGCCACGGAGATGCTGGTGCCGTTGCTTGTGATGGCACTCGGTTTCACCGCGTATTTCACCGCGGTGGTGCTAGTGCGGCTGCGCGTCGCATTATTGGAAAGTGAGCGGGATACCGCATGGGTGCGGGCACTGGGAGCCGATGATGTCTGAGTTCTTCGCGATGGATGGTTACGCGCTGTTTGTGTGGCCCGCGTACGCGGTCACGGTCCTGTTGATGGCCTGGGCGGCGATCGCACCGTGGTTGCAGCACCGGCGGCTGCGCCGCGCGATCAGGCGGGGCAATCGATGACCCCTGCGCGCAAACAACGACTCGCGGTCGTTCTGCTCGTCGTGTTCGGCGTCGGGCTCGCGACGCTGCTCGCGTTACGCGCTTTCGAGGGCAATATCCTGTTCTTCTTCAGCCCGTCGCAAGTGGCAGCCGGGGAGGCGCCACTCGACCGACGCTTTCGCATCGGCGGACTTGTCGAGGAGGGCAGCATCCACCGCAATGCCGGCGAACTGGCTGTCCGGTTCACTGTGACCGACACTGCGCGCAGCGTCACTGTGTTGTATGACGGCCTGCTGCCGAACCTGTTTCGCGAAGGGCAGGGCGTGGTCGCGCACGGCCGCCTCAACGACGACGGCGTGTTCGTCGCTGACGAGGTGCTTGCGCGCCACGACGAAAACTACATGCCGCCCGAAGTTCATGAAGCTTTGAAGCGCGGCGCGGAGTCGCCGGTCGGTAAGCATTACGAAGAGCAGCCGTGATCGTCGAATTCGGCCATTTTGCGCTATTGCTCGCCCTCGCGTTTGCACTTGTGCAAGGGCTGGTGCCGCTGGTCGGCGCACATACCGGCAACGGCGCGCTGATGCGTTTCGCGCGTCCGGCGGCGGCAATCCAGTTCGCGCTCGTCGCGGTGTCATACGCGTGCCTGACCGCGGCGTTTGTGCAGTTCGATTTCTCGGTTCTATACGTCGCGAACAACGCGAACAGCGAGCTGCCGCTCATTTACCGCATTGCTGCGGTATGGGGCGCGCACGAGGGTTCGCTGGTGCTCTGGATATTGATGCTGGCAGGGTGGGGGCTCGCAGTCGCCGCCTGGAGCCGCCCGCTGCCCGACGAGTTCGCCGCACGCGTGCTCGGGATTCTGGGCCTGCTGGGTGTCGGCTTCATCCTGTTCACAGTATTCACCTCGAACCCGTTCGAGCGCTTGTTGCCGGCAGCTGCAGACGGCCGCGACCTGAATCCACTACTGCAGGATCCTGCGCTCGCCATTCACCCGCCCATGCTTTACATGGGCTATGTCGGGCTCTCGGTTCCGTTCGCGTTTGCGGTCGCCGCACTGCTCGGTGGCCGCCTCGACGCGGTCTGGGCGCGGTGGTCGCGACCGTGGACGACGGTCGCGTGGCTGTTCCTCACGATCGGCATCACGCTCGGGAGCTGGTGGGCGTACTACGAGCTCGGCTGGGGTGGGTGGTGGTTCTGGGACCCGGTAGAGAACGCGTCATTCCTGCCGTGGCTGGTCGCGACTGCGCTAATCCATTCGCTGGCCGTCACCGACAAGCGCGGCGCATTCAAGAGCTGGACGGTGCTGCTGGCGATCGCAGCGTTTGCCCTCAGCCTGCTCGGAACTTTCCTCGTGCGCTCCGGCGTTCTCGTCAGCGTGCACGCGTTCGCGACGGACCCCGACCGTGGCGTGTTCCTACTGTTTTTCTTCCTGGTGGCAGTCGGAGGCGCGCTGCTGCTCTACGCGTTGCGCGCCGGGGAGATGACATCGACCGCGCGCTACGAAGCCGTGTCGCGCGAGGGCTTCTTGCTCGCAAACAATGTTTTGCTGTGCGTCGCGACTGCGGTCGTGCTGCTCGGCACGCTATATCCCCTGATTCTCGACGCGCTCGGGCTCGGCAAGATCTCGGTCGGCCCGCCGTACTTCAACGCGGTTTTCGTGCCGCTGATGTTGCCGCTGGTATTGCTGATGGGGTTCGGGCCATTTGCACGCTGGAAGCGCACCGGCCTGTTCGACCTCGTGCGGCGGCTAAAGTGGCCGCTCGCTGGCAGTGCCGTTGCGGCAGTCGTGCTGCCGCTCGCGCTTGAGGGACGCACCAGCTGGCTGCTGTCGGTCGCACTGATGGTCGCTTTCTGGGCGATGTGGACGGCGATACTCGACCCGGTGCAGCGCTGGCGTAAGCTGCGCGGCGAAGGGCGGCGGCTGCCGCGCAGCGCGCTCGGCATGGCGTTTGCGCATTTCGGGATCGGGATATTCATCATCGGCGTTGCCGTCGATACAAGTTTCGGCGTGGAGCGTAACCTGCGCGTTGAGGCTGGTGACCACTTTGAGGTACACGGTTACACCTACCGTTTCGACGGTGTGCGCATGGTGCGTGGGCCGAACTGGGACGCGGTGGAAGGCGTGTTCGAAGTGACGCGTGACGGTCGGCCGGTGACCATACTGCTGCCGCAGAAGCGCGTGTACCGGGTCCAGCAGGACCCCATGACGCAAGTCGCATTGATGCCGGGCCTGTTCCGCGACCTGTATCTGGTGCTCGGAGAACCGCTCGGCGACGGTGCCTGGAGTGCACGCGTCAACTACCACCCGTTCATACGCTGGATTTGGCTCGGCGCGCTGCTGATGGCGGCCGGCGGTGTGCTGGCCGCCAGCGACCGCCGTTACCGGCTGCGTCCACACAGGGCTGCGTGATGCGCTATTTCCTGCCACTGCTGGTGATGGCGTTGATTGGCCTTCTGTTTTGGGTCGGCCTCAGCCTGCAGCCCGCGCTCGTACCATCGCCGCTGATCGACCGACCGGCACCGGAGTTCTCGCTGCCGTTGTTGGAAGATGCGGAGCAAGTATTCACGCATAAAGGGCTGCGCGGACGCACGACGCTCGTGCACGTGTGGGCGACCTGGTGCGTGAGTTGCCGCGCCGAGCATCCGACGCTGCTGGCTTTCGCGCGCCGAGGGCTGGCTCCGGTGGTGGGGCTCAACTACCGCGATGACCGCGACGCGGCGCTCCGCTGGCTCGCCGTGCTCGGAAACCCGTATGAGCGCACAATGTACGACCCGTCCGGTACCGCAGCGATCGACTGGGGCGTGTACGGGACGCCGGAGACATTTAT
>JAIVGZ010000014.1 GCA_020201335.1 Natronospirales bacterium | reverse complement strand
CGGCGTCGAACGCGGCGTCCGGCGAGAACCAGCGGTCGGAACCGGCATCACGCCAGAAGGCGACCACTTCATTTTCGGGAGATTGTGTCATCGAGTGATGATAGCGCGGGAGACTGCAGTTCAGACCTCTGCCATCGCGGCCAGAGGGCCGCTCCCACATTCGATTTCATGCCGAGCGCTCTGGAGAAATGTGGGAGCGACCCTCTGGTCGCGATTCAAGGCGGGGAGACAGCGAGAGGCGTCCGGCGCGGCGAGCGGAAACAGAAACCTCTGCCATCGCGGTGCGGAGCACCGCTCCCACACTGCAAGCGCAGGCCTCTGCCATCGCGGTGCGGAGCACCGCTCCCACATTAATAATTATTCCTGCGTGAAGAAGCGCTTCACCCCGTCGAACCAGCTGTCGGCACGGGGGCTGTGCCGGGTGGTGTCGCCGACCATGTTGGCGTCGAACTCGCGCAACAGCTCCTTCTGCTTCTTGTTCAACTTCACCGGCGTCTCGACGACCGCGCGGCACATCAGGTCACCGACGCCGCCGCCGCGAAGCCCTTTGACGCCCTTGCCGCGTAACCGGAACAGCTTGCCGGACTGCGTCTCTGCCGGGATCTTCAGCATCACCTTGCCGTCGAGCGTCGGCACCTCGACCTCACCGCCGAGCGCCGCCGTCGCGAAACCGATTGGAATCTCACACATCAGGTCGGAGCCGTCGCGCTGGAAGATCGGATGCGGGCGCATCCGGATTTGTACATAGAGGTCACCCGACGGTCCGCCGTTCTGCCCGGCTTCGCCCTCGCCGGCAAGCCGGATGCGGTCGCCGTTATCTACACCGGCGGGAATCTTCACGGACAGCGTGCGCGTTTCGCGCACCCGGCCCTGGCCGGAGCAGTCGGTACACGGGTCGGTGATGATCGTGCCCGTACCGCGGCACTGCGGGCAGGTCTGCTGCAGCTGCATGAAGCCTTGCTGGACGCGGACGATGCCGTGGCCGGCGCAGGTCGGGCAAGTGTCCGGCTTCGTGCCGGCTTTTGCACCAGTGCCATCACAGGTCTTGCACGCGCTGAGTTTCGGCACCTGCAGTTCGACGGTCGTGCCGCGTACCGCGTCCTCTAGCGACACATCGAGGTCGTAACGCAGGTCGGCGCCGCGGAACACCTGCGGACGGCCGCCGCGCGCACCGCCACCAAAGATGTCGCCGAATACATCGCCGAAAATATCGGAGAACGACGCACCGCCCTCGAAGCCGCCACCCCGCGCACCGGCGGTCGCGTCAACGCCTGCGTGACCGAAGCGGTCGTACGCGGCGCGGCGCTCGGGGTCGCCGAGCACCTCGTACGCTTCCTTCGCTTCCTTGAAGTGCTCAACCGCGGCCTTGTCGTCCGGGTTGCGGTCCGGGTGGTGCTTCATGGCCAACCGCCGGTACGCCTTCTTCAAGGCCTCGGCATCAGCGTCCTTCTTGACACCGAGGACTTCGTAGTAATCGCGTTTGGCCATAAATTAATTCGCACCCTGTGGGAGCCGATCTGCGATCGGCGACAAATCGCGAATCACAGATTCGCTCCTACAGTCGGTCGACAACGATCAGTCCTTCGACTGTTCGTTGTCGCCTTTCTTTATTTCTTCGAACTCAGCGTCGACCGCGTCGTCGCTGGAGGATTGCGCACCGCCGGCCTGACCGGCATCGCCATCGGCACCCTGCTCAGGGTTCTGCTGCGCGTACAACTGCTCGGCGAGCTTGTGTGACGCCTCGGCGAGCGCCTGCGTCTTCTGCTCGATTTCGGCGGTGTCGTCGCCGCGCATCGCGGTCTCAAGCTCGGCGATTGCCGCGTCGATCTTCGCCTTGTCGTCACCGACCTTCTCGTCGCCGAGGTCGGCCATCGTCTTGCGTACCGAGTGGATCAGGTTGTCCGCGCCATTGCGCGCGCTGACCAGCGCATGGAACTTTTTGTCTTCTTCGGCGTGTGCCTCGGCGTCCTTGACCATCCGCTCGACTTCCTCGTCGCTGAGGCCGCTCGACGCCTTGATGACAATCGACTGCTCCTTGTTGGTCGCCTTGTCCTTCGCCGACACGTGCAGGATGCCGTTCGCGTCGATGTCGAATACCACTTCGATCTGCGGCATGCCGCGGCGCGACGGCGGGATGTCCTGCAGGTCGAAACGGCCGAGCGACTTGTTCGCCGAAGCGACTTCGCGCTCGCCCTGAAGTACATGCACGGTCACTGCGGTCTGGTTGTCTTCGGCGGTCGAGAACACCTGCGTCGCCTTGGTCGGAATCGTGGTGTTCTTCTCGATCAGCTTCGTCATCACGCCGCCGAGCGTCTCGATACCGAGCGACAGCGGGGTCACGTCGAGCAGCAGCACGTCCTTGACCTCGCCGCCGAGCACGCCGGCCTGAATCGCGGCGCCGATGGCGACCGCTTCGTCCGGGTTCACGTCGCGGCGCGGCTCCTTGCCGAAGAATGCCTTCACGGCGTCCTGTACCTTCGGCATGCGTGTCTGGCCGCCGACGAGGATCACATCGGTGATGTCGGCGTTCGTCAGCTTCGCGTCCTTCATCGCGACCTTGCACGGCTCAATGGTGCGCGTGATGAGGTCGTCGACCAGCGACTCGAGCTTCGCGCGGGTGATGCGCACATTCAGGTGCTTCGGGCCACTCGCGTCCGCGGTGATGTACGGCAGGTTCACCTCGGTCTGCTGGTTGGAACTCAATTCGATTTTTGCCTTCTCGGCACCTTCCTTCAGGCGCTGGAGCGCAAGCGGGTCCTTGCGGACGTCGATGCCCTGCTCTTTCTTGAACTCATCGGCCAGGAAATCGATGATGCGCTTGTCGAAGTCCTCGCCACCCAGGAAGGTGTCGCCGTTCGTTGCGAGTACTTCGAACTGGTGCTCACCGTCGACTTCCGCAATCTCGATGATCGAGATGTCGAAGGTGCCACCGCCGAGGTCGTACACGGCGATCTTTGCGTCGCCGCGCTTCTTGTCCATCCCGTATGCAAGCGCCGCCGCAGTCGGCTCGTTGATGATGCGCTTGACCTCAAGGCCCGCAATCTTGCCGGCGTCCTTGGTCGCCTGGCGCTGCGAGTCGTTGAAGTACGCGGGCACGGTAATCACCGCCTCGGTGACCGGCTCGCCCAGGTAGTCCTCGGCCGTCTTCTTCATCTTCTGCAGCACACGTGCAGAAATCTCCGGCGGCGCCATGCGCTTACCGTTCGCTTCGACCCACGCGTCGCCGTTGTCGGCCTTCGTGATTTTGTACGAGACCATCCCGATGTCTTTCTGGACCACCGCGTCGTCGTATTTGCGGCCGATAAGGCGCTTGACCGCAAACAGCGTGTTCGCTGGATTGGTGACGGCCTGGCGCTTGGCCGACTGGCCGACCATCACTTCGCCGTCCTTATTGAATGCGACGATGGAAGGCGTCGTGCGGTCGCCCTCGCTGTTTTCGATGACCTTCGGCTTGCCACCTTCCATCACTGCTACGCAGGAGTTGGTGGTACCCAGGTCTATGCCGATGATCTTGCCCATTTCTCTGCCTCGTCTCGTGGTTAACCGCTATGTGGGGTCGGGAAGCCCGGGATTCAAGCCTCGTCGGGTGCGCGCGCGACCAGTACGCGCGCCGGGCGCACGAGCCGGCCGTTCAGCACCAGGCCCTTCTGGATGACTACGACCACGGTTCCGGCTTCGACCTCACCGGTCGGCACGGTCTGAACCGCTTCGTGCCGCTCGGGGTCGAACACGGCGCCGGCCGGGTCGATAACTTCGATTCCGTGCCGCGCGAGTACCTGGTCCAGCTGCTTCAGCGTGATCTCGACCCCGTCGCGCAGCGCCTCGACCTTTGCCGCCTCGCCGGCCGCGGCCAGCCCCATTTCGAGGCTGTCCCGCACCGGGCCGAGGTCAGCCGCTATCCGCTCCAGCGCATAGCGGTGCGCCTGCTCGACATCCCGCCCTGCGCGTTTCCGGGTGTTTTCGAGTTCCGCGGCGGTGCGCAGAAACTGCTCCCGGTACTCGCCGGCCTGCGCCTGTGCGGCTTCGAGCGCCGCCTGCTGCGCAGCCTCCGGGTTTTTATTAAGGGAGTCTGTTTCCTGGTGTTCGACGCTGTTCGCGGCATTTTCGCTGTCGTTCATCGATTTTCCCGGTAGTAATCAAACAAAGGCGCACCGCCCCGCGGCACGGGTCCGGCGATACCTCACGACATGGGGGTCAGCGGGCCGAATTCAAGGCTGCGCTGAGCAGCCGCGCGGTGATGTTAACGATTGGAATCACGCGCTCGTAGGCCATGCGGGTCGGCCCAATGACGCCGAGCACCCCGACGAGCTGGTCGCCAACGGCGTACGGCGCGGTGACGACGCTGCACTCGTCGAGCACTTTGTAGCCAGCCTCCTCGCCTATGAAGATGTGCACGCCTTCCGCCGAAGCGCAGCGGTCGAGCAGGTGCAGCAGCTCGCGCTTTTGGTTGAACGCCTCAAACAGCGAGCGCAGCTTCGCGACATCCGACAGCTCGGCGAACGCCATAAGGTTGGTCTGCCCTGCGACCACCATGTCCTCGTCGGCGCGCGCCGGCTGGCGGGTCGCCTCTTCGGCGAAGCGGACAGCCTGCTCCATCATTTGATTCATGTAACGGCGTGTCGACTCCATGTCGGCCAGCAGGTCGGCGCGGATGGACGGCAGGTCGCGCGACCCGGCCTAGCGGTTGCTCGATCTGGCGCCGGAGCTGCTCGAGCTCGCGGTTCTTGAGCGGCTTCACCGTCAACAACATGTCGACGAAGAATCGGTAGCCCTTGATGGTCGGAATACGACCCGCCGAGGTGTGCGGCGAAGTGACGAATCCGTGGTCCTCAAGGTCGGCCATCACATTGCGTACGCTGGCCGACGACAGGTCGAGCCCGGAGTCGCGCGCGAGCACGCGCGACCCGACCGGCTGGCCGTCCTTGATGTAGCGGTCGATTAGCGCCTTCAGCAAATGCTGCGCGCGTTCGTTCAGGACTTCCGTCATGGCACCCACCGTGGCTGGCACTCACGGAACGCGAGTGCCAGCTGCAACCTAGCAATGCGTTTGATTGGCTGTCAAGGCGCGCCGTGCTACCTTCGGCGCACCGATGGCACCGACCTTCTCCCGCATTGGCCTGACAGGCAAACCCGGGGACGCCGCCGTCCGCGCCGTACTCGCGCGGCTGGCAGCGTTCGCGCATACCCGCGGCATAGAAATCTTCGTCGACGCGGGCGTCGGCGCCGGTCTCGACGCCCCCGAACTCGCCCCTGCCGCGCTCGCCGAGCGGGCCGACCTCATCATATGTGTCGGCGGCGACGGTTCCCTGCTGCACGCAGCCCGCCAGTACGGGCTCGCCGGATTGCCGCTACTCGGGGTCAACCTCGGCCGGCTCGGCTTCCTGGTGGATGTCTCGCCCGCTGAACTCGAACAGCGGCTGGATGAACTGGTCGGTGGACGCTTTGCCGAGGAGCAGCGTTTGCTGCTCGACATGGTCGCGATTTTGTACCCGACGCTCGACGCGTTGGTACTGGTGCCAATCTCCCCGCACACGCTGTCGGACCGGCCGCTGGTCGTCGGCGCGGATAGCCGTATTGCGCTGACCGTCGGCGACGGCGGTGGTGCACGGGTAAGCTGCGACGGGCAGCGCGGTTTCACGCTCGAGACCGGCGACACCGTCACGGTCACGCGCAGTACGCAGGCGGTGCGCCTGTTGCACCCGCCCGACTACGATTATTTCCGGATCCTGCGCGACAAGCTGCACTGGGGTCGCGCGCCCGGACCCACCGAGTGATGCGCGATGCTGCGTGAGCTCTCGATACGCGATTACGCGATTATCGAACGGCTGGAACTCGAATTCGACTCCGGACTCACCGTGCTGACCGGCGAGACCGGGGCGGGCAAATCGATCATCGTCGATGCGTTGGGGCTCGTGCTCGGCGACCGCGCGGACAGCGGTGCGGTCCGGCACGGCAGCGAACGCGCCGAGATTTGCGCCACCTTCGAAGTACCCGCAGACGGCCCGCTGCCTGCGTGGCTGCGTGAGCACGACCTGGATCCCGACGGACCGTGCATCCTGCGCCGGGTGATCGGCGCCGACGCGCGGTCGCGTGGCTACATCAACGGCACGCCGACGCCGCTCACGCTGATGCGCGAGCTCGGCGAGCAACTTGTCGACATCCACGGCCAGCACGAACACCAGTCGCTGCTGCGCCGGGATATGCAGCTCGCGCTGGTGGACGCACACGGTGCTCTGACAGCTTCTGTCACAACGCTCGGTGCTGCGTACCGTGGTTGGCGCGACGCCAACGACGCGTGGCAGGAACTGTCCACTGCGGCTGCGGACCGCGCGAGCCGGCTCGACCTGCTCCGCTTTCAGCTGCGCGAGCTGGACGGGCTCGCGCTCACCGACGGAGAGCTCGGTACGCTTGAGGTCGAACACGCCCGCTTCGCGAATGCGGGGCGACTGGTGGAGGCGGCCCAACGCGCGCTCGCCGCGACCGACGGGGATGAGCCACCGCACGCCCGCGGTTTGCTGCACGACGCTGCATCTGCGCTGGCCGAGGTCGCCGAACTGGACCCAAAGCTCGCCGAAATCCACGCGCTGTTCGAGCAGTCGCTGATTTCGCTCGGCGAAGGCGCGGACGACCTCGGGCGCTGGCTCGACCGGTTTGACATGGACCCCGAACGGAAAGCCTTCGTCGAACAACGCATCGGCACCGCGCACCAACTCGCCCGCAAGCACCGCGTCACGCCGGACGAACTGCCCGCGCTGCACGAACGGTTGCGCAGCGAATACGACGCGCTTGACCACGCCGATGAACGGCTCGGAAAGCTGGACGCCGAGCGGGCCCGGCTCGCGAAGGTCTATCGCGACGCGTCTGCCGCGCTATCGAAAGCGCGAACAAAGACGGCGCGGTCGCTCGGACGCGCGATTACGGAATCAATGCAAACGCTTGGCATGGCAGGCGGGAAGTTTGAAATCGCTGTGGAGCACGACGCAGAGCGGTTTGCGGCCAGCGGCGGTGACCAGGTGGAATTCCGTGTGTCGGCAAACCCCGGTCAGCCCCTCAGGCCGCTGGCGAAGGTGGCCTCGGGTGGTGAGCTTTCACGCATCAGCCTTGCGTTGCAGGTGACCGCCGCCCCCTGCCACAAGTCGCGTCCCAGGCGCACCATCATCTGCGCGTTGCGAAATCGAGCAGCGACGCTGGCACTCGCACGGACATTGTGGCGCTCGGCGGCAAGGACCGTGTCGACGAACTTGCACGGATGCTGGGCGGCGTCGATGTGACGGCGAAGACGCGTGCGGCTGCACGGGAGATGCTGGAAAGCGCCGATTAAGCTTATTTGCAGGCCGGACAGATTCCGTATATGTACAGCGCGTGGTCGGTCATCTCCCACCCTGCCTTGGCGGCGATCACTTGTTGCTGCTTCTCGATCACCTCGTCGACGAATTCCTTCACGCGCCCGCACTTCACACAGACCATGTGGTCATGGTGCGCGCCCTCGTTAAGCTCGAAGATGGAGTTGCCGCCCTCAAAGTGCAGGCGGCTGACCAGCCCCGCCGCCTCGAACTGGGTGAGCACCCGATACACGGTTGCGAGTCCGATTTCCTGACCCTGTTCGAGCAGCGCCTTGTACATGTCCTCGGCGCTCATATGGCGCTGCGGACTGTTCTCCAGCATTTCCAACACCTTGAGGCGTGGCAGCGTGACTTTCAGTCCGGCATTGCGCAGATCCTGCGTTTCCAATGGTGCCTCCGTCGCCCGCTGTGGCCGCCGCGCGGCCCGTTCGGGTATTATCGCGCCCCATGACGCCTCGTTCCATCCTTCTGTCCGTACTCGCCGCCACGCTGCTGGCCGCTTGCTCCCCGCACCGTATCGACATCCGGCAGGGCAACTACCTGACGCAGGAGACAATCGAGCAGGTTGAGGTCGGGATGACCCGCGGGCAGGTGCAATTCCTGCTCGGCACGCCGCTCGCGTCCAGTCCGTTCACGGATGGGCGCTGGGACTACGTGTACTACCTCGCGCCGACGCGGTTCACTGCGAGGTCGATTTCCGGGAATTGTTCGAGCATGCGCGAACGTCGGATGGCCTCCTCGACCGTCGCGCCTGCGCCGCCCTCGACCGTCAGCACGACCTGCTGGTCCGCGCGCGCGTACGCGACTTCGACGGCGCCGCCGTCAGCCATAGACGTCTTTCGCGCGCCGCGTGAAGGAGTCGACCAGCGAGTTTGCCATCTGAGTGAACACCGGGCCGAACGCCAAGGCAATCAACGGCGTCGAGAAATCGAACTCAAGGTCGAGCGCGACCTTGCAGGCATTCCCCTCACCGAGCGGCAGGAAGCGCCAGAAGCCTTCCAGGTGGTGGAACGGCCCGTCGACCAGCCGTATTTCAATCATCTTTCCGGGTTGCAGGCGGTTGCGCGTCGTAAAGGCCTTGCGGATCCCGCCGAACGACATGTGCAGCCGGGCGAGCATTTCGGTGGGCTTATCGTCGAGCACCTCTGTTCGCTGTATCCACTGGAGGAACTCGGGGTAGCGCGCGACGTCGTTGACGAGCGCGAACATCTGCGCGGGGGTGTAGGAGACGAGCGCCGTGCGGCTGACCGTACTCACAAGTTCGTGATATCGACCAGCCCGGTTACCTGCAGGAACACGATCAGCAACGCCGCCGGTGCGACCCAGCGCACGAGCAGACGCCACGTCGCGTAGCCGGTGCTTGCGCCGCGCTCGAACTCATCGAGCGTCGAGCCCTTGCTCATCACCCAGCCGGCGAATACCGCGATCAAGAGGCCGCCAAGCGGCAGAGCAATGTTGCTGGTGAAGAACTCGACGCCGTCGAACATCGTGAACGCGCGGTCGCCGATGGAAACCGTGAGGTCGCTCCAGACGTTGAACGAGAATACCGTCGCGAAACCCAGCAACCAGATGGAGCCACCAATCAACAATGCGGCACGCCGGCGCGGCATGCTGCGGCTCTCTACCAGGTACGCGACCGCGGGTTCGATCAGGCCGATTGCCGAGGTCCAGGCTGCGACCACAAGCAACAGGAAGAACAGCGTCCCGAACACGACGCCGCCCGGCATCATGCCGAACGCCAGCGGCAGCGTCTGGAAGATCAGGCCCGGGCCTTCACCGGGGTTCAGGCCATTCGCGAACACCAGCGGGAAGATGGCGAGACCGGCCAGTAGCGCAACGGTAGTGTCTGCCGCAACCACGGTCGCTGCAGTCGGCGCAATCGCAGTGTCCTCGGGCAGGTACGCGCCATAGGCCATGATTGCGCCCATACCAATAGAAAGCGTGAAGAACGCCTGGCCGAGCGCGATCATGAACGCTGCGGGAGTCAGCTTGCTGAAATCGGGGTCAAACAGGAAGTGCACGCCTTCCATGAAATGGCCAGTGGTCATTGCGTACCCGACCAGTACCAGCAGCAGGACCAAGAGCACCGGCATCAGGTAACGAACCGCAGCCTCAAGCCCGTGCTGGACGCCGCGCGCGACCACAAACACGGTCATGCCCATAAACAGCGTATGCCACGCGAGCAGCGTCAGCGGGCTGGCCAACAGGCCGCTGAACATCGCGCCGACCTCTTCGGGCCCGGCATCGCGGAATGCGCCTGAGATGGATTCGACGGTGTACGAGAGCGTCCAGCCGGCGACCACCGAGTAATAGGACAGAATCAACATGCCCGTTGCGACGCCGAGCCAGCCGACGAAACGCCAGGCGCTGGACCTCGACTCCTCCTCGGAGAGGAGTTTCATCGTGCCGATTGGATTACGGCGCCCGCGGCGGCCGAGCACCATCTCGGCGATCATCACCGGCAGCCCGACTGCGACCACGCACGCGAGGTAGACCAGTACGAATGCGCCGCCGCCGTTCTCGCCGGTGATGTAGGGGAACTTCCAGATATTGCCAAGGCCAACGGCTGCGCCGGTGGCGGCGAGCACGAAGCCCATCCGGGAAGACCAGTTACCGTGTATCGATACGCGTTTCAGCATGGGGTGCGATTCTCCCGGACTAGCGTACTTTCAGCAACCTGTCGCGTTGCCGACCCCAGTCGCGGTCCTTCTCGCTCGCGCGCTTGTCGTGCGCCTTCTTGCCCTTCGCGAGCCCGATCTCGAGCTTGGCGCGACCGCGGGTCCAGTGCATGTCCAGCGGCATCAGCGTATAGCCTTTGCGCTCGACGAGCCCTATCAATCGGTTCAGCTCGCCACGCTGAAGCAACAGCTTGCGCGTGCGGGCCGGGTCCGGATGCGAGATTTTCGCCGCGGTCGGCAGCGGGTCGATACGCGCGCCAATCAGCCATGCTTCCGCATCTTTCACCACGACATACGCCTCCGCGATGCCGCCCTTACCGGCGCGCAGGCTTTTCACCTCCCAGCCTTCGAGCACGATACCGGCCTCGAACTTGTCCTCGATCGTGTAATCGTGAAAAGCCCGGCGATTGCGGGCAATCTGGCGGGGGGCGGGTTTCTTTTCGTCATTTTTGGACATGGCAGATGAGTGTATAATACGGGTGTTCCAAAGGGGGCGACTTGGCTTCGACGTGGGTCGCGAAACCGGAGGTGCATGCCGAGGTGCAGATCGCCTCGTAAAACTTAGACTGCAAACAACCTTAGTTGCGAACGACGACAACTACGCCCTGGCCGCCTAATACCGGCCAGCCTCTGACCGGAGCCGTGCTTATGCGTCCGGGATCTTTCGGGATCATTCAGAGGTCGCGCTCATAAGATCGTGATGACGCCCGCCCGGGGCTGATTCATTAAAATCCAGCCGGGCTGGTCTTACGTGTTCCCTGCCTGTCGGGTAGCGCAAGACGAGATCCAATAGACCGGATAAGCATGTAGAGCCAAAGGCAGAGGACTTGCGGACGAGGGTTCGATTCCCTCCGCCTCCACCATTTTTTCGTCGGCGACGCCTGCCGGCGGCGCGTTCTATCGAATCGCTGCCATCGCGGTGCGGAGCACCGCTCCTACATTCGGCACCTGACCCAGCAGCGAACGGCGCAAGCGCGAAGCGACTTATGGGTTTCAGCCGGCTCTGTAAAAGCCGGTGAACCCATAGGAGCGAGCGCTGCGGCGGGCGCGGAGCACTGAGAAAGCTCTGCCATCGCGGTGCGGAGCACCGCTCCCACACGGAGCACCGCTCCTACAGGGGCCCCGCTGGTTAGTCGTCGAGCAAGTTGGCGCCCGGCTCCGGCGAGCGCGAGCGCGCGGCCTGTTTGCGGATGGTCTCCGCCTCGGGTTCCGGTTGCGTCTCCGCATCGGTGGCAATCGCGCCCGACTCCGGGTCGGCTGGCGCTTCCGTAGCCGCCCGTCCTGCACGCGACACGACCACCGGGAGGCCACTCGCAAAGCCGAGCTCAAGTCCTTCCGATGGCATCGAGATACCACCTTCGAAGAACGCCCGCTTGACGAGACGAAGCAACGCCGACAGCAGCTTTTGTCCGGCAGTCGCGCCGCCCTGGTACCAGAACCAAACGCGTATCGAAACAACGCCATTGCGCAAGTGCTCGGCGCACACCCAGGGTTCAGGGTCGTCGAGGATCGCTGGGTGAGCGCGCAGGATGCCCATAATCAGTTCCTGCGCACGCGCAATTGAATCATTGATACCGATGCCGATTGCGAACTCCAACCGTCCATTCGGGTTCGCCGACAGATTCATGATGTTGCTCTTGTAGATTGTCGCGTTCGGCACCTGCACGTGGTTTCCGTCCATGGTCATCAAGACCGTCGCACGCGTCGTCATCTGTTGGACGAACCCGCGCGCACCGGCAACTTCAATGAGGTCGCCGGTCCGAAATGGATTCTGTGCACTGAGGAAGAGGCTGGCGAGGAAATTCTCGGTGATGTCCCGGAACGCAATACCGAGTGCGATGCCTGCAAGCCCGGTCCCGCCGAGCACCGCCAGCGCAATGCTGGTCATCCCTGCAACGTGCAGCACGCTGTACAGCCCCACGATGAACACGAGAATGCCGGCGGCGCGCGCGAATACATCCAGCAGGAGCGCGTTCATCTTGCGATAACGCAGCGCGCCTCGCAGCCCCCGCGTAACAAGCAGCGCAAACATCCACGCGAGCGCGAGCACCGCGACGCTGAACAGCAAGTACGGCACATTGCGCATCGCACTGGCCGCAAGTTCGCGCAGCCCGTTGAGCGCCGGTGAAAAATCCCAGGCCGGCGGTTCGACTACGGCGACCCGGTTGACGACCGCGACGACATCCTGGGTATTGCGTGCGAGGTCCCCCGCCCACTTTCGGTGATCCTCGCGCATCGTTGCGCCATCGAGAAACACGATTCCGTCTTTGACCTCAACGCCGGCCCCGCGGTACCAGCCGGTCGCGTCCAGAATGCGCTGTAGGCGAGCGGCGATATCCGCGTCCGATGCTTCGGGAGCGACGACCACTGACGCCGGCGCTTCCAGGACCTCGTCGCGCTCCTCGCCCGGCTGACCTGTTTGCGGCATAGCCGCAACGGTAGTGACCACGCAGAGCGTAATGGCAGCGGGCAGGAGTCGGTACATCCACCGACCGTAACAACGACGGAAAAGCGCCGACCGTTCGCTAGCGTACGATGCCCGTCACTTGCCGAATAGCGCGTCAAGTTCCGCCCGCGCACGCGCTGCGGCATCGTCGCCCTGCGCTTCCTCTCCAGCCTGCTCGGCGGGGTCGAACCAGTCGCAGAAGTTGGCGTGCTCAGTATTGCGCGGCGGGTCGGCGCGGTCCTCGCGGCACTTGCGGTGCAGCGATGGCGCGTGGTGGCGGCACATCCGGCAACTGTGGAACGCAGCGCCGCACGCGCGGCACACATCGGACCGCTGCAGTTCGCGCAGCACCCGGTCATGGGCCACCCCACATTTCCAGCATCGCGCTTCAGTCATGCCGCCTCCGTGCCCTATCATGCAGCGTGACCACCAGCGGGGGAATCAGGATGGCGTGGATACTGCTGTTCATCGCGGGCCTATTCGAGATCGCGTGGGCCATCGGCCTCAAGTATACGGACGGCTTCACGCGGCCGGTTCCGACCGTACTCACCGCGGCGGCAATCGTCATCAGCATGGTCCTGCTCGGGCTTGCCGCCCGTGACCTGCCTATCGGCACGGCCTACGCGGTCTGGACCGGAATCGGCGCAGCAGGTGCGTTCGTGCTGGGGATTTACCTGTTCGACGAGCCGGCGACCGCCGGACGCATCGTCTGCGTCAGCCTGATTATTGCGGGCATCGTAGGGCTGCGACTGCTCGCGCCGGAAGCCTCGCCGCAGGTTTGATTAGAGGCCCGGTATCTCGATTTGCTGCGCGGCGATGCGGTCGCGCTCCGCGCGGTCGCGCAGCCCGTCGACGAGCGCAATAAAGCGCGGGTCGTCGCGGACCGGTGCGAACATCGGATTCTCGCGCACCTGCCGCCAGTTCCAGCTGCCGCGCGCGAACCGGGTTGGCAGCAAGCGCAGCAAGGGTTCGATGTCGCCTTCACTGTGGGCCGTGATTATGGCGCGCGCCCAGTCCACTTCTTCAGCGTCAAGGCCGGTTGCGCGCATGCGCTCAAATACTTCCGCGAGCGCGGACAACAACTGGTCGCGCAGCACTGACTCCCCGGATTCCGATTCCGCCATCAGGAGATTCGCTGCGGTATTGACCTGTTCGGGTGGCAACGGCTCGCCAGGCTCCCAGCCTGCGTACTGAAATACCCGGTGGCACGCGCGCGCGGCCTCATCGCGACGCCCCGCTAGCAGTAGCGCATTGCAACCGAACTGCTCGCGCAGCAGACCCGCCGGCATCGCAGCGTAACGCGCGACCAGTTCACGCTCCATCGTCTCTGTGTCGCCAGTCTGCGCCGCGCGGTCCGCGACCCACCCTTCATGTACTTGGTGATTAGGGTTGATGCGACGGACGATTTCCACCTGCTCGTCGGCGCGCTCATAGTCGCCGATTTCCAGCAACAGGTACGCAACCGGAACGCGCAACGAGACATTGTCGGGGGCGATACGTAAACCACGCGCAAAAAACAGTAAGGCCTGCACCCGGTCGCCCCGCGCGTGGTACGCCGGGCTGTACGAAGGGTTCAACTCAATTGCTCGCAGCAATGGCGCCACAGACTCGGTGAACTGTTCCTTCGATTGCAGCACCAAAGCCATCGACGCATGCGCTTCGGCAAGCCCAGGGTTGAGCTCCAGAGCGCGCCGGGCCATCGGTTCGGCCTGGCGGACCGCCTCATCAGTTGGAACGCCGCCATAACTGGAGCGCAGCATCAGGCTGTCCGACAAGCCGCTGTACGCCGCCGCGTACCCCGGGTCCCGTGAAATCGCCGAACGGAACTCAGCAACCGCGCGCTCCAGCGACGGCGCAGTGCGTCGGTTCATCTCGAAGCGCCCCCGCAAGTACGCCTCGAACGCCTCGACGTCGTGCGTGTTGTGCGCAGTCACCAACGCACGCCCCCGCGTTCCGAGCGTCACCCGCAACGCGTCGACAATCGCCAGCGCGATGCGGTCCTGCACCGCGAAGATGTCCTCGAGGCTCGCATCGAAGGTGTCGGACCACAAATGGAAGCCGTCGTCTGTGCGGATCAGCTGCGCAGTAACCCTTACCCTATCGCCGGCGCGCCGCACGCTCCCCTCTAGCACCGTGGCGACGTTAAGTGCTTCGCCAATGCGCCGCACATCGATGTTCTGGCCCTTGTACTCGAACGACGAGGTCCTGGCAGCGACGCGCAGGCCATTGACGCGTACCAGCGAGTTCAGCAATTCCTCTGCGAGGCCGTCGCCAAAATACTCGTTGTCCGGGTCGCCGGACATGTTGACGAACGGCAGCACCGCAATTGAGTCGAGCGCAGCAGCGTCCTCGCGGTCGAACGCCCGCTCCCAGCCCAGCCAGCCGATGATGACGAGCAGAACGGCGATTACGGCGAAATCCAAGACCCGGCCGCGGTGTAATGTTTGCGCCTCCGCCGGAGAGAGTTCGGCTCGTGTCGGCGTGCGCACGATACCCTGGCGCGTCCAATCGAACACCCACGCGAAAATCAAAGTTACCGGGAACCCGAACAGAGCGATCAGGATGATGAAGGTCACCGTCCAGTCGGGCAACTGCAGCGCCGGGAAGATGACAGATGACGACTCGATAACGGCCCACGCGACGACCGCGTATACCGCAGCCGCTTTTGCGACGCCACGCCGTCTGAGTTCGTCGAAAAACGCCTTCATGACACGACCCCTAGGCCCCGTTGCAATCCTAGGGTATCAGGAACCGTAATAGGTCGCGGCTCCGGGCCCTACCGGCAGCCCCAGTACGAAGACCCATAGATAAAACAGTGCAATCCACGACAGGAAGAACATTATTGAATACGGCAGCATCGTCGCGATCATCGTGCCGATACCCACCTTGCGGTCGTAGCGCGCGAAGAACGCCAGAATCAGGCCGAAGTAGCTCATCATCGGCGTAATGATGTTCGTACTGGAGTCCCCAATCCGATACGCGGCCTGAATCGTCTCCGGCGCATATCCAATCAGCATCAGCATCGGCACAAAAATCGGGGCTGTGACCGCCCATTGGGCGGATGCACTGCCGAGCATCAGGTTGACGAACGCACACATCAAGATGAACGGCACGAACACCAGCGGGCCGGTGAGCCCGATGTTGGTCAAGAGGTCTGCGCCGAGCACCGCCAGGATGGCCCCGAGGTTCGTCCAGCCGAAGAACGCAACGAACTGCGCGGCGAAGAACACCAGCACGATGTAGAGCCCGAGCGAACTCATCGCGCCCGCCATCGCGTTGATGACGTCCCGGTCGGTGTGCATCGTTCCGACCACCTTGCCGTAAACGAAACCGGGCACGAGGAAGAACACGAAAATCATAACGACGACGCCGCGCAGGAACGGCGATGCGAGCGCACTGCCGGTCGCAGGGTCCCGGAGCGCGCCCCACTCCGGCACGATGCTGAGCGCCATCATCCCGGCGACGGCAGCAGCGGCAACACCGGCCCAGATAAGCCCGCGCCGCTCGACTGCGGTAATGGTCGTCATGTCGGTGTTTGCAGCGACAATCGTTTCATCGGCGTTGCTGCGGTCGTACTTGCCGAGTTTCGGCTCGACGATGCGTATGGTCACGAAGCTGCCGACTGCGGTGATCAGGAAAGTGCTGATGACCATGAAGTACCAGTTCACCGCCGCATGGACGGTGTACTCGGGGTCGATCAGTTGCGCAGCCTCCTGCGTAATACCTGCAAGCAGCGGGTCGACGGTACCAATCAGGAGATTCGCGCTGTAGCCGCCGGACACGCCGGCGAACGCCGCAGCCATGCCTGCAAACGGGTGGCGTCCCAGCGAATAGAAAATGACGCCAGCAAGCGGGATCAGCACGACGTAGCCCATCTCGGACGCCGTGTTCGACAACACGCCGGCGAATACGATAGCGACGACGACAAGATTCTTGGGTGCCTTGAGGACGATTGCGCGGATGATTGCGCCCAGCAGGCCGGATTTCTCCGCAACGCCGACGCCGAGCAACGCGACGAGCACGGTCCCGAGCGGGACAAAGCTGGTGAAATTCGTGACGAGGTTCTCGACGATGCGCCGCAGCCCCGCCGCGTTCATCAGGCTGACCACCTCGATCACGCCGGATGCGGCGCGGCCTGCGGCGCCCTCGGGGCGTGGGTCCGCTACCGACAGCCCGAAGTACGCGGCGATGCCGCTGACAACGATGACACCGCCAGCGAACAGCGCAAACAGCGTAACCGGGTGTGGCAACAAGTTTCCTAGCCACTCGACCGTGTCCAGGAAACGGGTGAACCACCCGCGCTTGCTCACCGCTTCGTAACTATCCCCCTGCTCCGCCATGTGACCCCTTAGGCGACCTTATCGCGGTCGCACTGCTCGGGCACGAGTGTGAGCGCCCGGACTACCGTTTCCACACCCGCGCGCGGCAGGTGTGCGTGTTCGCTGAGGTGGCGCCGCCAGCTGCGCGCCCCGGGCTGTCCCTGGAAGATCCCCAGCATGTGGCGCGTGACCGCGTTGAGCGGCACCCCGTCCGCCAATGCGCGTTCAATGTAAGGCATGAACGCGCGCACCGCCTCATGCCGGCTCGCGACCGGCGCGGGCGAGCCGAAGACCGGCTCTTCCAACTGCGCGAGCAGCCACGGGTCATGGTACGCGGCGCGGCCCAGCATCACGCCGTCGAAAGTCCGCAGCGCGTCGACCACCTGCGCGACCGAAGTGAATCCGCCGTTCACCGTCACAGAGAGTTCCGGACGCTCCGCCTTGAGGCGCGCGACCCGCGCGTAATCGAGTGGCGGCACGGCACGGTTCTGCTTCGGCGAAAGGCCCTGCAGCCATGCCTTGCGTGCATGCACGATGAAAGTATCGCAACCGGCGGCTGCAACGGTATCGACGAAGCCGATGAAATGCTCCCAGCTGTCGAGCGCATCGATGCCGATGCGGCACTTGACGGTCACTGGGATTGAGACGGCATCGCGCATCGCGGCGACGCACGCAGCGACCAGCGCCGGTTCGGCCATCAGACACGCGCCGAAGCGACCGGCCTGGACGCGGTCACTCGGGCATCCGCAATTGAGGTTCACTTCGTCGAAGCCGGCGGCCTCGACGTGCCGAGCTGCCACTGCGAGTTCGGTTGGATCCGAGCCTCCGAGTTGCGCGACGACCGGGTGCTCATCCGGCCCGAACGCCAGCAGGCGCGCACGGTCGCCCCGGACCACCGCAGTGGCCGTGACCATCTCCGTATGGAGCAGTGCGCGCCCGCTCAATACGCGCAGGAACCCCCGGCAATGCCGGTCAGTCCAGTCCATCATCGGGGCGACGGAAAGCCGCCGGTCGGTTATGTCCATTTCCGACGTCCATTCTAATGTTTTCAACATTTTACATATACGTCACACAATGCGCAGGGATATCGTTATTATCGGGTCAAGTCCTGAAGTGGGTATCAGGTCTTACCCTTACCACGCATTTGGAGAGACGCGCGCTAATGAGTCAATTAAAGAGCCGCCTGCCCCTGTTCGCCACACTCCTCATGCTGACGCTGGCGTTTGCACCAACGCTGCCGGCGTCGAGCGATAATGCCCCGACCCAGGCGCGCCCGACAATCGCGGACGGCCCGCTCGCGCCGGAAGCGCACTATACCGACGTGACCGCGCTGGTGCGCGATGTCATCGGGCGGCTGCACTATGCGCCGCCGGCGTTCGACTCCGAGCTTTCCGCGCGTGCATTCGACCGTTACCTGTCGCTGCTTGACCCGAATCGCAGCTACTTCCTCGCGTCCGACGTCGCTGAGTTCTCGCGGTTCCGCGACAACCTGCTGCAGAGCCGCCGTGGCAGTGACCTGCAGCCTGCGTACGACATCTACAACCGCTTCCACCAGCGCATACTGGAGCGCGTCGAGTTCCTGACAGCGCAGCTCGATGCGGAACCCGACTTCACTGTGAACGAAGACTATCAGTATGACCGCCGCGAAGCTGCGTGGGCCGCGGACCTCGACGAGCTCAACGAAATCACGCGCAAGCGCTTCAAGAACGACGTACTCACGCTGCAGCTTGCTGGGCAGGACTGGGGGTCAATCACCGACACACTGTCGCGCCGCTACCGGGGCCTCGCGCGTCGCTCGTCCCAGTCGGTCGCCGCCGACGTGTTCCAGGTGTACATGAATGCGTTCACGACCTCGATTGATCCGCACACCGCCTACATGACGCCGGTGAATCAAGATAACTTCCGCATGGAGATGAGCCTGTCGCTCGAGGGCATCGGTGCCGTACTGACCGCCGAGGACGACTACACGCGCGTGGTCAGTATCGTCCCGGCCGGCCCTGCCGACCAGACCAAGGAGCTTTTCCCGAATGACCGGCTGCTCGCGATTGCCCAGGGTGCAGACGGCGAATTCGTCGATGTGGTCGGCTGGCGTGTCGATGATGTCGTGCAACTCGTACGCGGCCCGCGCGACACCACGGTCCGCCTGATGGTGCTGCCGGCTGATGCCCCGCCCGACTCCGCACCGCGCATCGTGTCGATCCAGCGCAAGAAAATCCGGCTTGAAGAGCAAGCAGCAAAGAGTTCGATCACCGAGGTCGAGCGTGATGCCGTGATGTCGCGCGGCTGCTCGGCGAGCTCCAGGAACAGGGTGTGGACGCGGTGATCATGGACCTGCGCGGCAATGGTGGTGGTTCGCTTGTTGAAGCGTCCGACCTAGCGGCGCTGTTCATCGGCGAAGGTCCGGTGGTCCAAATCCGCAGCGGCGACGGCTCGACCCAGGTCAGCCGCAACCGCGACACCGAACCCCTGTACAACGGCCCGCTGGCGGTGCTGATTGATCGGCGCAGCGCATCGGGTTCTGAGATTTTCGCCGGCGTGATTCAGGATTACGACCGTGGGCTGATCGTGGGCGACCGCAGCTTCGGTAAGGGCACCGTGCAACAGCTGATCCCGCTCGACCGCTTCTCCCGGGGCAGCGGACCACGGCTCGGTGAACTCAAGGTCACGGTCGCGAAGTTCTACCGCGTCAGCGGTGGCAGCAACCAACACCGAGGCATCGTGCCGGACATCATGCTGCCGAGCCCGTACGGCGAAGGCGGTCTTGGGGAGTCCGAGCGCCCGACCGCTTTGCCCTGGGACGAGATTGCGGCGACGCGGTACCAGTCACGCGGCTTCATCACCAGCCTCGTCGACTCGCTCGCCGAGCGCCACCTCACACGCGCGCAGCTAGACCCGGCGTATCGCCTGTTGCAGGAAGAATTCGCGGCGGCCAGTTCCGCCCGGGAGCGCACCACGGTGTCGCTGCAACTGGATGTGCGGCGGCGCGAGAACGAAACGCTCGAACAGCAGCGGCTCGCGCGTGAGAACGCGCGCCGAGCATTACGCGGGGAAGACCCGGTCGAAGCGCTTGCGGACATCGACGGCAGCGAGGAGCGAGACGACGTGCTGCTTAACGCGTCGGCCGCAATCGTTGCCGACCTCGCCATCGCGGTGCGACGCAGCGAGGTCGTCCGGTCAGCCCCACAAACGGCGTCGGGTGGTGCCCACTAATTCGATTGGGTTCCAGAAGGTGGTACGGAGAGGGCCGCTTGCGCGGCCCTTTTCCGTTTCAGGGCCAGTAATACAGGCCGACGGCGAAGACGAGAAGCAGCAGCAACGCGAGCAGCGGCCACCGCCACCACTTACGCACAAGTTGGCCGTAGAATGCGCCTGCCGCAACGACGGTCAGCCCAAAGAACATCGCAGCGCTGGTCCGCAGCGTCGGGATTTCACGTTGCAGCGCCGGTTCATCGGCTCCGATCAACCAGTAGATGAACAGGACGACGCCGAGGCCGAGCGTAATCGCAACGCTGGTTCCGAGGAGGATGCCGGTGATAACCGCGAGGGGGCGCACCGGCAGGACCATAGCATAAGATGCTTTAAAAACATAAGCTTGCCCGATGCTTGACCATTGGATTATTGCTGTTATACTCCACTACAACACTAATCCGATGGCCTTCGCCATCACACGATAGGCACCGAGAGAAGCCGACATGAAGCCAAACCTGACGCGTATCTCCTTGATTCTCTTGCTAGCGCTCGTCGCCGGCGGCCTTGCGGCCTGCGGTAACGGCCAGGCAAAAGTCCCTGACGAGAAAGATGAGCCGCCCGCAATCCCGGTCGAAGTGGCCGCGGTCAGCGTCGGCACGATCACCGCGTTCTATTCGACAACCGCGACGCTTGAAGCGGAACGCGAAGCTCGCGTGGTGCCCCGCCTCGGCGGACGCATCGTCGAGCTGCTGGTCGAGGAAGGCGACCCGGTGGAGGCCGGTCAGGCGCTGGCCCGCATCGACAACGAGCGCTACCAGCTTGAGTTGTCGCGTGCCGAGGCGACGCTGCGGCGGCTTGAGCAGGACTTCAACCGCAGCCGCGAGATGTACGCACGGAACCTCATCAGCTCCGAAGCGTTCGAGCGCGCAAAGTTCGATTACGACGCACAGAAGGCTGGCTTCGAGATCGCCTTCTTGGAGCTCTCCTACACCAACATCGCTTCGCCAATCGACGGCGTCGTATCCGAGCGTATGGTCAGGGTCGGGAACACGGTGAACACGCAAGACCCAGTGTTCGTCGTGACGAAGATGGACCCGCTGCGCGCGACGCTGCATGTACCGGAGCGTGAACTCGCCCGGCTCCAGGCGGGCCAGGTCGCTTCAGTCGCGGTCGATGCATTGGCCGGCCGACGTTTCGAAGGCCGCATCGCACGCATCAGCCCTGTAGTCGACCCGACGACCGGCACCTTCCGCGTCACCGTGGAAGTGAACGCCGACGGCGCGCTCATGCCCGGCATGTTCGGCCGTGTGCACATCGTCCATGACACGCGTGTCGATACCTTGTTAATCCCGGTCGCCGCCGTACTTGCCGAAGATGCGCGCACAACCGTGTTCGTGGTCAACGAAGGCGTCACCGAACGGCGTGACGTGCGCGTCGGCTACCGCAACAACGGCTCGATAGAGATTCTTGAAGGGCTCGTCGCCGGCGAACTCGTGGTCGTCACCGGCCAGGCGAGCCTGCGCAACGATTCGAAGGTCACAGTAGTCTCCGGTGGCCCGACCGCCACGGAAGAGGAAGCGTCGACTGGCGGTGACGAATGATGCGCACGGTACTGGCGCTGGTCGCGGCAGCCGTGCTCAGCGCACCGGCACCCGTCGCTGCGGGAACGAATGGCTTCGGTGCGGATTACACCTCGTGCCGCGTCGAAGGGCCGGACGCCCGCATCCGCTTCAGAGATGACGCCCTCGTGTTCGAGCGGGACGGCGATGTTGTCGCGACCATCGATCCCGATTACTCATTGCATGTGTACGGTGAGCATGTCGCGCTGACGCCGGAGCAGCAGTTCGCTGTCGCGGCGTACCGCGGGGGCTACAACGCACTTGTATCTGAGGCAAAGGAGCTCGGCCTAGCTGGTGCGCACCTCGGTACGCAGGCCGTATTCCGTGTAATCGGTGCCCTATTTACCGGCCGCATGGACGAGTTTGAGGCCGAGATAGAGGCGGAGGCCGCAAAGCTTGAGACCCATGCGGCGGCGTTATGTGCGCTTGCCGAGACGCTGGAAACCCAACACGCCGAACTCGTCGCCACCCTGCCCGAATTCGGGCGCGCGTTCGCTTCCAAACCCTGACGGGGCGCAAGAAATGAAACTGATCGAAATCGCCACGCGGCGGCGCGTCACCATCCTCATGTTCACGGTGGCGGTGCTGTTGTTCGGCTTCGTTTCGCTGTCGCGCCTGCCGGTCAACTTGCTGCCCGACCTGTCGTACCCGACGCTGACCGTGCGTACCGCGTACCAGGGTGCCGCGCCAGCCGAAATCGAGAACCTGCTGAGCAAGCCGATCGAAGAGGCCGTCGGCGTCATTCGCGGCGTCCGGGTCGTGCGTTCAGTGTCGCGTGCAGGTCAGTCCGACGTCACGCTCGAGTTCGTCTGGGGCACCGACATGGACTACGCGGCGCTCGACGTGCGTGAGAAACTCGAAGTCCTGCAGCTGCCGCTTGAGGCAGATCGCCCCACCCTGCTCCGCTTCGACCCATCAACAGAGCCCGTGCTGCGTTTCGCGCTCAGCCGTGCCGAACCCGTTGTGGAACCGGCAGCCGCCGGACCCGGTGCCGCCCCCACCATGCGGCGCCGCGCGCCCGGCGTGCTCCCACCTGCCGGTGCCGGCCAGACCGAGGACGAGCTCAAGATCCTCCGTCGGCAAGCCGATGAACAGCTGAAGAAGGAACTTGAGGCCATCCAGGGCGTTGCTGCCGTCAAGGTTTCCGGCGGACTCGAGGACGAGGTCCAGATCCTCGTCGACCAATATCGGCTTGCACAGCTAAACCTGCGCATCGAAGACGTCGCGCAGCGGTTGCGCGCCGAGAACGTCAACCTTTCCGGCGGGCGCCTCGAGGAAGGCACTCAGCAATTCCTCGTACGCACGATTAATGAGTTCGAGTCGATTGACCAAATTGGCGATTCGATTATCGCTACGCGCGACAACCGGCCAATCTATCTGCGTGACATCGCCGTCGTGCGTCAGGGCTGGCGTGAGCGAGAGGCAATCACGCGTGTAAACGGTGCCGAGTCGGTCGAACTCGCGGTGTACCGTGAGGGCGACGCGAATGTGGTGAAGGTGGCCGCAGATGTCGAACGCCGCCTCGCGCAGATCAGGAACAACCTGCCGTCCGATATGCAATTGGTGAAGACCTACGACCAGTCGGTGTTCATCCAGAACGCAATCAGCGAGGTCGTCAGCGCCGCTGTATTCGGCGGCATTCTCGCGATTCTGGTCCTGTACTTCTTCCTGCGTAACTTCTGGACGACCGTGATCATTGGGGTGTCGATTCCGGTCTCGGTGGTCGCAACTTTCACAATGATGTACGGCGGTGGCCTGACCCTGAACATCATGTCGCTGGGCGGCATCGCATTAGCCATCGGGCTTCTGGTGGACAACTCAATTGTCGTGCTTGAGAACATCGCACGAAAGCGCGAGGCAGGCGCTGGAATCCTGGAGGCCGCGCGCAGCGGAACGCGCGAGGTCTCGACCGCCGTCGTCGCGTCGACGCTGACGACGGTCGCGGTGTTCTTCCCGCTCGTATTCGTCGAAGGTATCGCCGGACAACTGTTCCGTGACCAGGCGTTGACCGTGACCTTCGCGCTGCTGATATCGCTGGTAGTCGCGTTGACGCTGATCCCGATGCTGGCTTCGTTGGGCGCCAAGGTCACCGGGCGCGGCCTGCGCTCCACCACCTCCGAGGCGCCGGCCGTGGACCCCGGGTACCAGCCGCGCACACGCTTCGGCACCGTGGTGCAGCGGGGCCGCCGCAAAGTGTTTACCGGCGGCGTAAGCGGCTTGGTGCGCGGGTTCCTCGCGGTGTTCCACGCGATCTCGTGGCTGTTGCGGATTGTGTTCGCGCCTTTCGTCAGGTGGTTCAACGCTGGTTACTCGCGTCTCTCCGACCGCTACCCGTCCGTCCTTCGCTGGGCGCTGACGCACCGCGCGCTGACGCTTGGGAGCGCGTTGGTGCTGCTGGGCGTGAGCATTGCGCTCGTGCCTCGGCTCGGCATGGAGCTGATTCCGCAGCTGGCGCAGGGCGAATTCAACATCGAGGTACAGCTCCCGCCGGGCAGCCCGCTCGAGCGCACCGACCAGATGATCCGCGAGCTGCAGGAAGTCGCCGACACGATTCCGACCATCGTCCGGACGTATGCAGTCGCGGGCACCGGTAACCGCTTGGACGCGAACCCAGAGGAAGCCGGCGAGAACAGCGGTACGCTGAACGTGGTGATGCAGCCCGGCAGCGGCAGCGAAGCTGAGGCTGCGGCATTAACCACCTTGCGTGCCTTCCTCGAGGAGCAGCCGGGCGTTCAGCACAAATTCTCGCGGCCGGAACTGTTCTCGTTCAAGACACCGCTCGAAGTCGAGGTCGCAGGATACGACCTCGACGCACTGAAGCGCGTGTCTGACCGAATCGCGGCGCTCATGGAGGATTCCGAGCGTTTCGCAGACGTGCGTAGCTCGATGGAACTCGGGCACCCCGAGGTGCAGATCGTGTTCGACCACGAACGCGCTGCGCGCCTGGGGCTGCGGGTCGATCAGATCGCAGACACCGTTGTCTCGCAGGTGCGCGGCGAAGTTGCGACCCGCTACACCTGGCATGACCGTAAGATCGATGTTCTGGTGCGTGCGAGCGAAGACCAGCGGCAGTCGGTCGACCTGATTCGCAGGCTGATTGTGAATCCGGCGTCAGAGCGCCCGGTCACGCTCGCCGCGGTCGCCGATATTACGGTCGCAATCGGACCGGGTGAAATCCGCCGCATCGGACAGGAGCGCGTCGCGGTCATCGGCGCGAACATCCGCTACGGCGACCTTGGCTCCGCAGCCGAGGAAGTCCGCGAAATCATCGGCCAGGTCCCGCTGCCCGTCGGCGTAATGGTCCGCATTTCTGGCCAGAGCGACGAGATGCAACGCTCGTTCCAGTCACTGCTGCTCGCGCTAACCCTTGCGGTGTTCCTCGTTTACCTCGTGATGGCGTCGCAGTTCGAGTCGCTGCTGCACCCGTTCGTAATCCTGTTTTCGGTGCCCCTGGCGCTCGTCGGGGCAGTATTTGCTTTGTGGCTGACCGGCTCGACAATTTCGATTGTCGTCTTCATCGGATTAATCATGCTGGCGGGCATCGTCGTGAATAACGCCATCGTCCTCGTCACACGCATCAACCAGTTGCGTGAGGACGGGCTTGAACGGCTCGATGCAGTCGTCGGCGCCGGCGCCGCCCGCCTACGGCCGATCGTGATGACGACGATGACCACGGTGCTCGGCCTGCTGCCGCTCGCGATCGGGCTCGGCGAGGGTGCGGAGATGCGCGCGCCGATGGCGATTACCGTGATTGGCGGGCTGCTCGTATCGACGCTGCTCACCCTCGTCGTGATCCCCGTCATGTACACGCTGTTCGACGTGCGCAAGACCGAGGCGGACCTCGAAGCCATCCCGGCTGAGAGCAACGCATGAGCGTCACCGGGCTGTCACTCCGCAGGCCGATCACCACGCTGATGGTGTTCCTCTGCTTCGGCGTTATCGGATTGATTGCGACGAAGTTGTTGCCGCTCGAGTTCTTCCCGGACATCGAATTCCCCGGCGTGCTCGTCGAAGTGCCGTATCAGGGTAGTTCGCCTGAAGAGGTCGAGCGCCTGATTACACGGCCAATCGAGGAAGCGCTGGCGACGATGGGCGGCATACGGATGATGCGTTCGAACTCGACGCAGGACCAATCGTTCGTGTTCGTATTCTTCGGCTGGGATGTCGACCCCGCCGCGAAAGGCGTCGAGGCGCGCGACAAGATTGACGGAATCCGGCACCAGCTGCCGCCGGATGTTCGCCGCATTTTCGTCCGCAAATTCGCGACTACAGACGACCCGATGCTTGGTCTGCGCATCAGTGCGCAACGCGACCTTTCCACCTCTTACGAGCTGCTGGACCGAAACATCAAGCGTCGGCTGGAAAGGCTGGACGGCGTCGCGCAGGTTACGCTCGACGGCGTCGACCAGCGTCAGGTTCGCATCGAGTTGCTCGCGGACCGCATCGCGTCGCACGGGATCGACCTCAACCAGCTGCGCGAGCGGCTGCAGCGTGCCAATTTCTCACTGTCCGCCGGCTACATCACCGACGCCGCTACCGGCCAGCGGATTCGCATCAACCCGGTCGGCGAGTACCGCTCCGTTGAGGAAATCGGTGAAACGCCAATTAACGACAGCGGCCTGCGTCTGCGCGATGTCGCCGAAGTCGTGCTGGCGTCACCGCCGCAACGGTACAGCCGACTGCTCGACCGAAGCTTCGCGGTCGGCGTCAGCGTATACCGGGAGACCGGCGCGAATATGGTCGACGTCTCGCGCCGTGTGCTTGATGAGATTGCCGAGATCAACCGGCTTCCGGAGATGCAGGGCATCAACCTCTTCGTGATGTTCAGCCAGGCGGACGGCGTAACAAGCTCCTTACGCGACCTCGCGCTGTCTGGTCTGATAGGTGCGCTGATGTCGCTGCTGGTGCTGTGGCTGTTCCTGCGCCAGCTATCGACCACCCTGGTCGTGATGCTCGCCGTCCCCTGCTCGCTGCTGATCACGCTCGGTTTCATGTACTTCATGAGCCTGACGCTGAACATCCTGTCGATGATGGGCCTGATGCTCGCAGTCGGTATGCTCGTCGACAACGCGGTCGTTGTCACTGAGAGCATCTACCGGTACAAGATCAAGCACCCGGGTGCGCCGGGTAAGGCGGCATTGCTTGGTGTACGCGAGGTTGCGATGGCGGTGACCGCCGGCACGCTGACCACTGTGATCGTATTCCTGCCCAACATCTTCGGTGCTCAAAACGAAATCACCGTGTTCCTGTCGCACGTCGCGTATACGATTACGATTGCGCTGCTCGCGTCACTCGCAATCTCAATGACCATCATCCCGATGCTGACGACGCGCCTGAAGCCGCCGCCGGCGCCGAAACCCGGAAACTGGCTAGCCCGTCTCACCGACCGTTACGCGCGCGTACTCGGCTGGGCGCTGCGGCGGCGCTGGCTGATGGCGCTGTCGGTGCTCGCGCTTCTCTTCAGCGTCGCAGTCCCGATGGCCAACATGAAAATGGACATGTTCGCGGAGGCCGAGGACGACCGTATTATCCTGCGCTACCACGTGCAGGGCAGTTATACGATGGACAAGGTGCGCGAGTCAGTCGACCGCATCGAGGAGTACCTGTACGCGCACCAGGAGCAATTCGAATTCGAATCGGTATACAGCTTCTACACCAATGACCGTGCGGAATCGACGTTGATTCTGCACAAGGACCGCGCGCAATCGAACACCCAGATCCGCGAGGCGGTACGCGCCGGCCTGCCGGAGATTGCGATAGGTCGTCCAAGCTTCGATCAGAACCGGGCTGGCACCGACGAGAACCTGCGCCTGCGTATCCTCGGCGAGTCAAGCGAGCGCCTGTTCCAGCTCGGCGGCGAAGTGGTGCGGGTTCTGTCGCAGGTCGAAGGTCTCGCCGATGTACGCTCCGAGGCGGCAACCGGGCCCCAGGAGGTTCGGGTGACGGTGAACCGTGACCGCATAATGCAGTACGGATTTACCACCGAGCAAGTCGCACAGGCGATTGCGATCGGTATGCGCGGCGAGAACTTGCGGGAGTTCCGGGCGGCTGAGGGCGAGGTCGCGGTGCGGCTCGAGTTTCAGGGCGCCGATAGGCAGACGCTCGCCCAGCTCGGCCAGCTGCCACTGATGAACGAACGCGGTGAGCGCGTCACGCTGGCGACGCTCGCAGATTTCGATGTCGGCAGCGGCCCACGCAACATCTTCCGCGAAGAGCGCCGTACCGGGCTCGCGATTACTGCGAACCTGATTGACCTGACCGCGAACGATGCGCGCCAGCGCGTCAGCGCAGTGATGAACCAGGTCGCATTGCCGCCGGGCTATTCGTGGACCTTCGGCCAGGGCATGCAGCGCGAAGACGAGACGATGTCGGCGATGGTGCTGAACATGTTGCTCGCGCTGTTCCTCATCTACTTCGTGATGGCTGCTCTGTTCGAGTCTCTGCTGTACCCATTGTCGATCGTCACCTCGATCGTGTTCTCCTTCATCGGCGTTTTCTGGTTCTTCATGATTACCGGAACCACGATGTCGATGATGGCGATGATCGGGTTGTTGGTGCTGATGGGCATCGTCGTGAACAACGGCATCGTGCTTATTGACCACATCAACAACCTGCGCCGTGAAGGCATGCCACGCAACGAGGCCGTTATCCAGGGTGGCCGCGACCGCTTACGCCCGATCCTGATGACCGCAGCGACGACCATCCTTGCGATGATCCCACTCGCGGTCGGCAACACGCGCATTGGCGGCGGCGGCCCGCCGTACTTCCCGATGGCTCGCGCGATCATTGGCGGACTCGCGTTCTCCACGATCGTCAGCCTGATCGTCGTGCCCTACTTCTATGTGCTGATCGACACGCTGCGTGACTGGTTCTTCGGGATCATCGGCCGGGTGCAGGAGCGGAGAGCGATGCTCCGCACCGCGATGCGTTCCTAGACTGGAACTCCGCTCTTGCCGTACCACTCCCTTAACAAGTTGTGGTAATGGTGCAGCGCCTGTTCCCGCTTAGCCGAGTAGCAGCCGCTGTCGTATGCCGGTGATGCGAGCCCCTGGTGCACACGCTCGCAAATCTCGGCGTCTTCCGCCTGGATGCGCGCACTGACCACGCTGTCTTCGGCAATTGCGGCCCGTGCGGCGTCCGAGGTGCTGTCGGCGTAGTAGTAATCGAACAAGACTTCGCAGCGGTCGTGCGCGAGCGGTCGCACCATATTTACCTGCAAGCGCCCGGCTGCGAGATTCAGCATCAGGTTCGGCCATACCATCAGATAAAACAGCTCGACGCCCTCACCGAGTGCGCCGTAGTAACCGGTATCGCCTTCGAGCCGGCCGCGCTGCACCGACCACCAGCCGTGCAATTCCTCGCGGTAGCCGGCGTAGTCCAGCGTCCGAGCGTACTCCGGGTGCACGTGCGGCAGGTGGTACGCCTCCAGATAGTTGTCGACGTACACCTTCCAATTGCAGTTGACCGGGTACACCTCCCGCATGTGGAAAGCCTTGCCGTCGACGGTCAGGGGCGCGACCAGCGCGTCGATCCCTGCGACAAATTCGTCCAGGTCAGGCGCGTCCGGGTCGGTGCACGCGAACAGCAGCCCGCCCCACTCCGCATGCCGTACCGGCTTCAGCCCGTGCGCGCCCGGGTCGAATGATGGCCCTCTTTCGAATTGGGGCGTGCCACGCAGGCTTCCGTCGAGGTTATAGGTCCAACCGTGGTACCGGCACTGGAAGAAAGTCGCCTGCCCGCACCGCACGCCTACCGGGCCGCCACGATGCTGGCACACGCTGTAGAACGCGCGTACGCCTGTTTCGGGGTCGTTGACGAAGACAACCGGACGACCGGCGACATCGGCGTGCAGCGAACTCCCGGGCTCGGCCAGCGCAGACGCTGCGCCGCAGTACTGCCAGGTGCGCGCGAGCAGCGCGTCGCGGTCATGGTCGTGCATGCGGGGGTCGGTGTACCACGCGGACGGAGGTGTCCGTGCGCGGTCGAGCGGCACCGCTGTCACCGCAGACCGGCGTCCATCGGTTCCTGCGCTGACAATCGGACCGGGCCGAACCGGTGCCCGCGCTCATGGCAGTACTCGAGCCACTTGTTCAGCATCAGGTTACGCATCCAGCGGCGTTCGAGTTCGCCACCGTGGTCGGTCGGGAAGCGGCGCAACAGGCGGTGTCTATGTTGGTGCCCGCACTGCATCGCTTCGACGAGGTTCGCATCGTGGTACAGGCGCACGATGAGGTCAGGATCCGCTAACTCGCCGTCGAACCAGTAGGTGAGGCGGAACGTCGTCGTGTAGCGGCTGCGCTCCATCCCGTCGAGGTGCAGCGCGAGGTCGCCGGGAACGCGTGACACCAGCGACTCGCCGGGCACCGGCACGATACCGCCGAGCAGCCGCTTCAGACGCAGGTAATTGCTTTCATAAAGCATCATCAGCCCGACGAAGCTTCGCGGCTGCCAAAGTGCGATAATCCTGTTGCGCTGGGTGGCGACCATGAGTGCTCTCCACACCTGCTGCGTCGATACTGATGCGCAACGAGGATGCAACCGGCGGCTTCATACTCACAGCCAGCCACAACCCGGCGGGACCTGATGGTGACTTCGGCATCAAGTTCAACACGGCCGGCGGTGGCCAGGCATCGGCGCGCCTGACTGAAGCCATTACCGAACGTACGCGCGCAATCGACCGCTATCTCATTGCGACCGGCGTGCCGGAAATAGACCTTGACCGGCCCAGCGCGAGCTTCATCGGCGACATGCGCATCGACAGCGTCGACGCTGTCGCGCAATACGCGGATAAGATGGAAACCCTGTTCGATTTCGATGCGATACGCGACGCGGTCAAAGACGGTATGTGCGTGCGCTTCGACGCGATGAACGCTGTGACAGGCCCTTATGCGTCGGAGATCCTCGTACGCCGCCTCGGCCTGCCGGAGCTCACCGTGATGCGCGGTACGCCGCGTGAGGACTTCGGCGGCAGGCATGCCGATCCGAACCCGCACGAGGCACACGAGCTGCGCTCGCTCGCGTACGGCGAACACCCGCCGGACCTGCTCGCAGCGTCTGACGGCGACGGCGATCGCAACATGATCCTCGGGCCACATACGATTGTGTCACCGTGCGACAGCCTCGCGGTCCTCGCCGCGAATGCCACGCGTGTCCCCGGCTACCGCGACGGACTCGTTGCCGTCGCGCGCTCGATGCCTACCTCCCACGCAATTGACCGTGTCGCCGCGAAACTCGGCATTCCCTGCGTCGAAACGCCGTCGGGCTGGCGCTACTTTGCCAGCCTGCTGGAGGCCGGCCGCATATCGCTCTGCGGTGAGGAGTCATTCGGCACGAGCTCGAACCACTGCCGCGAGAAGGACGGCCTGTGGGCGGTGCTCTTCTGGTTGAACCTGCTCGCCGTAACCGGCCGCAGCGTACCGGAACTGCTCGCGGCGCACTGGGCCGAGTACGGCCGCACCTTCTTCCTGCGGCACGACTTCCGGATCCCGGACGCCGCGGCCGCGCAAGCCGTAATCGCAGGCCTGCGCGACGCCCTGCCTGACTTGGTCGGGCGTCAGCTCGCCGGGCGCACGGTGGTTGCCGCCGACGATTTTGCGTACGACGACCCTGTTGACGGGATGCGCAGCGAACGCCAAGGCTTGCGGCTGATACTGGAGAGCGACGCACGCATCGTATTTCGGTTGTCGGGAACCGACACTGCCGGCGCAACGCTGCGTGTTTACATCGAGGACCACACCGACGACCCGGCACGCTTCAACGAAGACGCGATGGTCGCGCTCGCGCCATTCGCCGAGGCCGCGCGCGACCTCGCGCGCATCACGCAGCTGACCGGCCTCGAGAGTCCTACGTCGATGGTTTAGCTATGTCGGGGACGGGAGACGCGTCCGGCGTACTGCGAAGCGATTTTGGTCAAGCGAAAAAGTTGTCCGAAGCCGTGAGCGCCGAGCATCGCGGCCAGAGGGCCGCTCCCACACTGAAAGCCGCGTCCCGGCGCAAGCGCGAAGCGACTTGTGGGTTACAGCCGGCTCTGTAAAAGCCGGTGAACCCGCAGAAGCGAGCGCTGTGGCGGGCGCGGCGCACTGAGAAAGCTCTGCCATCGCGGTGCGGAGCACCGCTCCTACACTAGTCGATCAGAAATTACGGCGCTTGAGCCCGGTGATATGCATGATCGTCGTCGCGATTTCCTCAATCGACATGTGGGTCGTGTTCAGGAAGGGAATCGCGTTTTCGTTGTAGAGCGCCTCGGCCGAGCGCACTTCAAACCGCACCTGCTCACTCGCTGCGTACTTGCTGTCGGGGCGGCGCTCATTCCGGATTTGCGCAAGGCGGTCCGGCTCGATTGTCAGCCCGAACAGCTTCTGCCGAAACGGCATCAACCCCTTGGGCATCGTGCCCCGCTCCAGGTCGTCGGCCGTGAGCGGGAAATTCGCGGCATACAAACCGTAGTGCAGCGCCAGGTACAACGAAGTCGGGGTTTTACCCGAGCGCGACACGCCGACCAATACCACATCGGCCTTCGTATAGTGGCGCGTCGTAACCCCATCGTCATTGGCGAGTGCGAAGTTCATCGCCTCGATCCGGTTCGTGTACGAAGCGTAGTCCGCCATGCCGTGGGCCTTGCCCGAAGCATGGGTCGAAGAGATGCCAAGCTCCCGCTCCAGCGGCCCGATGAATGCGTCGAAGAAATCGATCACTAGCGCGTCGGCGTCGCTGACGATGTCGCGCAGTTCGTCGTTGACCAGTGTGCTGAACACGAGCGGCTTGAGCCCGGCGTCGCCGCCGGCATCCTGGATGCGTGCAACGAGCGCCCGCGCCTTGTCAGGGGTGTTCAGGAATGGCACAGTTACGACATTGAATTTCACGGCGTCGAACTGCGTCAGCAGGCTATGTCCCAATGTCTCCGCGGTAATGCCGGTCCGGTCCGAAACGATGAAAACCGTGCGCGGCTGGGTCATGGGAAGGCTATTGTCCAGAATCGCTGCACGCTTACAAGGGGGCCCGCGTGGCTGAGTACCTGAAAGGCCTGGAAGCCCTGCGTATGACCGACGTCGAACAGGTCGGCGGCAAGAACGCATCGCTCGGTGAGATGATCGGCCAACTGGCCGATGCCGGCGTCCGCGTACCGGGTGGATTCGCAACCACCGCGCTCGCTTTCCGTGACTTCCTCGCGAAGGATGACCTCGCCGCCCGTATCAACGCGCGGTTATCGGACCTCGACACCGAGAACGTGACCGAACTCAGCCGCGCCGGCGCAGAAATTCGCGGCTGGGTGATGGCTGCATCGCTGCCCGAACGCCTCCACCGCGAAATCACCGACGCATATCACGCGCTCGGGAACGGCAAACCCGTCGCGGTCGCGGTGCGCTCGTCCGCCACCGCAGAGGACCTCCCGGAAGCGTCGTTTGCCGGACAGCAAGAGACTTTCCTCAATGTGCGCGGCATCGACGCCGTCATCCGCGCGGTGCACGAGGTGTTTGCGTCGCTGTTCAACGACCGTGCAATCGCCTACCGGGTGCACCAGGACTTCGACCACGCGCAGGTCGCGCTTTCAGCGGGGATCCAGCGGATGGTGCGCTCCGACATCGGTGCGAGTGGCGTGATGTTCACGCTGGACACCGAGTCGGGCTTCGATAAGGTCGTCTTCATCACCAGCTCGTACGGGCTCGGTGAGACCGTCGTTCAGGGCGCGGTCAACCCGGACGAATTTTACGTATACAAACCCGGCCTCGCCGCGGGACACGAGGCGATCCTGCGCCGGAACCGTGGCACCAAGGCAATCAAGATGGTGTACGGCGCCGAGGGCGGCAAGGCGGTCGAGACCATCGATGTTCCGGAAGCGGACCGCAACTCTTTCTCGCTCAGCGATGCCGATATCCACGCGCTCGCCCGCCAGGCCGTCACGATCGAGCAGCACTACGGCCGTGCGATGGACATCGAATGGGGCAAGGACGGCATCACCGACATGACCGACCCAGACTGGGAACCAATCATGAAGCGCGCCGCCGCGGTTTGTTACGATTGCGGCGGCCGCACCTGCCACGCAGCGATCATCGCGCGCGAGCTCGGCATCCCCGCGGTTGTCGGCTGCGGCGACGCGACGCGCGCTATCGCCGATGGCGCACCCGTTACCGTGTCGTGCGCCGAGGGCGACACCGGCTTCATCTACGAGGGCGAAATCCCGTTCAAGCGCAATGAGGTGAGCCTCGACGCGCTACCGGAAATCCCGCTGAAAATCATGATGAACGTCGGCAACCCCGATCGTGCATTCGACTTTGCCGGCCTGCCCCACCGCGGCGTCGGCCTCGCGCGGCTCGAGTTCATCATCAACCGGATGATCGGCGTACACCCAAAGGCGCTGCTGGAGTTCGACCGCTGCGACGACGAACTGCAAGGCAAAATCCGCGCTCAGATAGCTGGCTACGCGGACCCGGTCAGCTTCTACGTCGACCGGCTCGCCGAGGGCATCGCGACGATCGGCGCCGCGTTCGCACCGGAGCCCGTGATCGTTCGCATGTCCGACTTCAAGTCAAACGAGTACGCGAACCTGATCGGCGGCGCGAAATACGAACCGCATGAGGAGAACCCGATGCTCGGGTTCCGCGGGGCATCGCGTTACATCGACGAAAGCTTCCGCGACTGCTTCGAACTCGAGTGCCGCGCGCTGCGCAAGGTTCGCAACGACATGGGCCTGACGAATGTGCAGGTCATGATCCCGTTCGTGCGCACGGTCGCGGAGGCTGAGCAGGTCGTTACGCTGCTGAAGGACAACGGGCTCGAGCGCGGCAAGGACGGGCTCAAGGTCATCATGATGTGCGAGCTTCCGTCCAACGCACTGCTCGCCGACCGCTTCCTCGACCACTTCGACGGCTTCTCAATCGGGTCCAACGACCTGACCCAGTTAACGCTTGGTCTCGACCGCGACTCGGGCGTCATCGCGCACCTGTTCGACGAACGCAACGACGCGGTGAAGAGCCTGCTTGCGATGGCGATAAAAGCCTGCATCGCCCGCGGCAAGTACATCGGCATCTGCGGCCAGGGGCCGTCCGACCACCCCGACTTCGCGCAATGGCTGGTCGAACAGGGCATCGAATCGGTGTCGCTGAACCCGGACACCGTTCTTTCTACCTGGCTGTACCTCGCCGAACATCAGGCCTGAATGTAGGAGCGAATCTGTGATTCGCGATTCCTCAGCCCTGTGGGAGCGAATCTGTGATTCGCGATTCCTCAGCCTTGTGGGAGCGGTGCTCCGCACCGCGATGACAGAGGGTTCTACTTGCTCGCCGCGCCCGCCGCACCGCTCGCTCCTATGGGTTCACCGGCTTTTACAGAGCCGGCTGAAACCCATAAATCGCTTCGCGCTTGCGCCGGGACGCGGCTCGAAATGTAGGAGCGGCCCTCTGGCCTGTGGGAGCGAATCTGTGATTCGCGATTACTCAGCCTTGTGGGAGCGGTGCTCCGCACCGCGATGGCAGAGGGTTCTACT
>JAIVGZ010000044.1 GCA_020201335.1 Natronospirales bacterium | reverse complement strand
GTTGTCGCGCCAGTCATCGAGCATCTGGCATAGCTGCTCTACCGGGCCGTCGAGGAACGCTTGCTCGGCTTCAGTCAGCCGGCGCGGCGGCAGCCGCAGCAGCCGTGACCAGCGCGGCCGCCCGGTGAACAGTTCCGCGTCCCACCAGGTTGTGCCGGCCTCCAGCGCTTCGCGCTCGGTCCGCGACAGGTCCGGCATCGATGCACGGTAGAACGCGAACAACCGGTCGGTGAACAGGCGGCGGCGCAACTGCGGAAGCCAAAGCACCACAAACGGCGGAACGACCACGAGCCACAGCACCACCTGGGCCCACCACGGTTGGGGGGCGAACTGCGCGTGCAGCAAGAGCAGCGCGCCGGCGGCGGCCGACCAGACCAGCAGGTTCGCGCGCAGGAACGCCAGCGCGACGAACACCACGACGAACGACAGTACCCAGAACGTGCAGCTCGCGAGCAGCGTGTTCATTCGGCGTCGGGTTGCGCGTCAGGCGCCGCGGCAGCGAATGCCGGCTGTTCCGCGCAATGCGCGTCGATGCGCACGACCGTCGGGTACGGCGCCAGGTCGAACGAGAATCGGCGTGCGCTGTATACCTGCGGAACCAGGCACAGGTCGGCGAGCGTGGGCGTATCACCGTGGCAGTACGCCCCGGTGCGCAGATCATCGGCCAGCATGCGTTCGAGCGCGTCGAAGCCAGCGGCCAACCACTGGTGCATCCAGCGCTGCTTCGTACCATCATCCGCGCCAAACTCAGCGGCAAGGTACTGTTGCACGCGCAGGTTGTTCAGCGGGTGCATGTCGCAGGCGACCACTTGCGCGAGCGCCCGGACTCGCGCGCGCCCGGCAGGCGAGCGCGGCAGCAGTGGCGGTTCAGGGTGCGTCTCGTCAAGGTATTCGATGATCGCCAACGACTGCGAGATGCGTTCGTCGCCATCGGTGAGCAGCGGCACCAACTGTTGCGGATTGAGCGCCCGGTAAGTGTCGGTACGCTGTTCACCCCCATCACGCAGCAGGTGCACCGGCACCGCATCGTACGCAACACCCTTAAGCTGAAGCGCAATGCGCACGCGCCAGGCGGCGGTGCTACGGTAGTAGGTGTGCAGCCTCACGCCTGGTAGCGCCTGACTTCCTGGTCGATCGCACCAAAGATCGACACGCCGGCGGCGTCGAACATCTCGATGCGTACGCGGTCGCCGAACGACATGAACGGCGTCTTCGCTTCGCCGTCCTTGATTATTTCGAGCATGCGCTTCTCAGCTAGGCACGACGAGCCGCGCGATTCATCCTGGTTGGCGATCGTTCCGGAACCGAGAATCGTGCCCGCGGCCAGGAAGCGCGTCCGTGCAGCGTGCGCAAGCAGCTGCCCGAAATCAAACTGCATGTCGACGCCGCACTCCGGGTTCCCGAACAGTTCGCCGTTCAGGTGTGTGACGAGCGGAAGGTGCAGCTTCGCGTCGCGCCAGGCGTCACCAAGCTCGTCCGGTGTGACGGCCACTGGAGAGAACGCACTCGCCGGCTTGCTCTGCAGAAAGCCAAAGTTCTTCGCGAGCTCGGCTGGGATCAGGTTGCGCAACGATACGTCGTTGACCAGCATCACGAGCTTGATGTGCTGCGCTGCCACCTCTGGCGTCACGCCCATCGGCACGTCGTCGGTCACGACCGTGACCTCCGACTCGAAGTCGATGCCGTGTGCCTCATCCACTGCGAGCACCGGGTCGCGCGGGCCGATGAATGCATCGGAGCAGCCCTGGTACATCAGCGGGTCGTGCTGGAAGCTCGGCGGCATCTCGGCGCCGCGCGCCTTGCGGACGCGCTCGACATGCGGCAGGTACGCCGAGCCGTCGAGCCACTGGTACGCGCGCGGCAGCGGTGCCGCGAAATCATCGGGGTCAAGCGGGAACGCGTCAGAAACCTTTCCTGCATTCAGCCGCTCCGACACCTGCTCCAGCCGCGGAGCGAGCGCATCCCAATTGTCGAGCACGACCTGCAGCGTCGGCGCGATCTCCGGAACTACGACTGCGTGGCTGAGGTCGCGGGAGGCAACGACCAGGGTGCCGTCACGGCCCCCTGCCTTAAGTGTTCCAAGTTTCATTTGGGCTTCCAGCTATCGACGTACCCGGTCCATTCAACCGCCTTGGCGTCGTCGAGGACATCGAGCGCATCACGCGTGTCCAGCATCACCGCGACTTCGTTGGTACCGGGATTCTTCTGCTCGAGCATATTTTTCAGCGCGCCCGGGTGCGGGCCGTGCGTGAATCCGCACGGGTGCATCGTGATCATGCCCGGGTGGATGTTGTCGCGGGAAAAGAACTCGCCACGGTGGTAGAAGATCACTTCGTCGTAGTCGTCGTTGTTGTGGAAGAACGGAATCTTGATCGCGTCGGGGTCGGTTTCGAACGGGCGCGGCACGAAGGTGCACACGACGAAGCGGTTTGCGACGAAGGTCGTATGCGCGGACGGCGGCAGGTGGTAACGGTGGCTCATCAGCGGCCGGATGTCGCGCCAGTTGATGCGCACCGGTACGAGGTCCCCTTTCCAACCGACTGCATCAAGCGGGTTGGCGGGGAATGTGATTGTGGTCAGCGCGTCGCGACGCTTTACGACCACGCGCCACTCGTGGTCCTCATCCTGCTGTTGCGCGACGAACATCGAGTCGAGTGCGGGCGTATCGAGCATCGCCTCGTCGAAAATCGCGTGTGGACCGACCAGGCCCTTGTCGGGCAGCATGTAGCTGGAGTTCGTCGCCTCAATCAGCAGCACTGACATAGGCTCGGCGGCGTCAATACGCCACATCGTGCCGCGTGGGAGCACGACATAATCACCGTCGCGCAGCGCGAGGTGCCCGTAATCGCAGTACAGGTGTCCGGCGCCGTCATGCACGAACAGCAGCTCGTCACCGTCGCTGTTGCGCACCAGGTGGTCCATCTTCCCGCCCAACTTCCAGGACCGCATACGTACATGCGCGTTGCCGAGCAGCTGCTTGGCGTCCCACGGCGACTTGCCCGTGCCGTCGAATTTGGTCGTGTCGAATGCACGCGGGCGTAGCGGACCGTCGAACCCGACCCATGCGGTCGGCGGCCGGCGATGGTACATGTGCGTCGCCGGGCCGAAGAATCCTTCCTTGCCGAGCTCGCGCTCGTAGGTGCCCTCGGGCAGCGCCGCGTGCGCCTGCCGCGACGATTCGCCCTCGACTTTCGGGAAGGAGATCCAACGCTTCATCGTGTATGCCTCAGAGTACGCCGCGATCCATTTGGTCGCGCTCGATTGCCTCGAATAGCGCGGTGAAGTTGCCCTCGCCAAAACCCTCGTTGCCCTTGCGCTGGATAATCTCGAAGAACAGCGGCCCAATCACGGTCTTCGTAAATATCTGCAGCAGCAATTGCTTCTTGGTTTCTACATCGGCGTCGATCAACAGCTTGTTCTTCTGCATCCGCGCGAGATCCTCGCCGTGCTCCGGAACGCGCTCGTCGACCATCTCGTAGTAGGCGTCGGGCGTTTCGAGGAACGCGATGTCGTTACCACGCAGCTTCTCGACGGTCTCGTAGATGTTATCGGTGAACAGCGCAATGTGCTGGATGCCCTCGCCGCGATACTCGTTCAAGTACTCGACTATCTGCGATTTCTCATCCGCCGACTCGTTCAGTGGAATTCGAACCTTCCCGTCGGGGCTGGTCATCGCTTTTGATATGAGACCGGTCTTCGAGCCCTTGATGTCGAAGTAGCGAATCTCCCGGAAGTTGAACAGCCGCTCGTAGTAATCGGCCCACTGCCCCATGTTGCCGTGGTAGACATTGTGGGTCAGGTGGTCGATGAAGGTCAGGCCGGCGCCTTTCGGCCGCTGGTCGACGCCCGGAATTGGCTCGAACTCCGCGTCATAGACTGAGCCCTTGTCGCCGTAGCGGTCGACCAGGTAGAGCGCTGCCCCGCCGATGCCGTCGATTGCGGGGACAGACAGCGCGAGCGTGTCGGGCTTGTGCTCGACCGGCTTGGCACCGAGTGACAGCGCGCGTTCGTACGCCTTGCCTGCGTCCTTGACGCGGATCGCGAAGCCGGGGGCGCCGGGGCCGTGCTGCCCCGCGAAGTCCATCGCGAAGCTGCCCGGTTCCTCATTGAGGAGGAAGTTGCAGTCGTTCTGCCGGTACAGCGTGACCTTGCGGGTCTTGTGCCGGGCAACCGCAGTGAAGCCCAGCTGCTTGAAAAGCTCATGCAGCAGCTCGGGGTTCGGGGCTGAATATTCGACGAATTCGAAACCGTCGATGCCCATCGGGTTCGGGAAGTTTTCGGACATTGCTCACCTCGCGCCAAATGCGCATTATAACCCGATGAAGACCATGACCCGAGCGGCGGCCATTGCCGCAGCAGCAGTATTGGCCGGGGCGTGTGGTACACGCCCCGATCCGGTGACCCCTGACCAGAACACCGCGTTCGAGGCCCATGCGGTCGCGCTGGTCGACCGCTTCCTGGACCGGAACCCCGAGTGGTCGATATACGCGGGCCGGTACGACAACGCCCACCGCATGACGGTTCCAGACGCGGCACGTCGTGCCGACGACCTCGCGTTCGCCGAAGCCGAATTGGCAGCGCTGGACCGTTTTGATCCCAATGCGCTGGATGCCGGCAACCGCACCGACTATGAGTTGATCCGCAACCGGATCGAGGCCTCGCGCTGGTACCAAACCGAATTCCGCTCGCACGAATGGAATCCGGCCCAATACAACGTCGCTGGGCCGATTGGATTGTTGTTGAACACTGATTTCGCCCCGCTGGAGCAACGACTCGAGGCTGTTTCGACCCGCCTTTCGCGTGTTCCTGATTATTATGCGGCGGCCCGCGACAACATCGGCACCCCGACGCTCGAGCACACCCGGCTCGCAGTGCAACAGAGCCAGGGCGCGCTCGCGTTGCTCGGCGAAGGCACCGCACGACGCGCCGCGGAATCGCAACTGGCCGACGATGACAAAGCAGAGTTCGCCGAGCGCCTGGAGGCCGCACGCGCCGCTGTCAGCGAGTGGATCGACTGGCTGCGAGCGACCGAAGCGCGGCTTGTCGCAGACGGCAATGCCCGACCGTTCCGGATCGGCGAGGCGCTCTACGAGCAGAAGTTCGCGTACGACATCCAGTCCGGGTATAGCGCGCGTGAACTGTACGAGCGCGCGCTCGTTGAGAAGGAACGCCTGCACACCCAGATGGACGCCATCACCGTTGCGCTGTGGCCGAAGTATTTTCCGAGCATAGATATGCCCAGCGACCGGCTTGAGCGCATTGGCGCGCTGATTGACCACCTGTCGGCCCGGCACGTCGCGCGTGACGGGTATTTCGACGAAATCAACCGCCAGATACCACTGCTCGCAGCGTTCGTCGCCGAGCACGACCTGCTCGACCAGGACCCGACAAAGCCGCTAATCGTGCGCGAAACGCCGCTATACATGCGCGGCAGCGGCGCCGGGGCGTCGGTCAGCGCGCCGGGCCCGTTCAACCCGGGTGCCGATACCTTCTATAACGTCACCCCGTTGGACCGTTTCTCAGACGAGCAGGCGGAAAGCTATCTGCGTGAGTACAACCACTGGATCCTCCAGATTCTCAATATCCACGAGGCCATCCCCGGCCATTACACGCAACTGGTCCACGCGAACCGGTCGCCAAGCATCGTGAAAGCGCTGTTCGGCAATGGTGCGATGGTCGAGGGCTGGGCGGTGTACGCAGAACGGATGATGCTCGAGGAAGGCTGGGGCGACCAGGAACCGGAGATGTGGTTGATGTACGGCAAGTGGAACCTGCGTGTGGTCGTGAACGCGATCCTCGACTATGCGGTGCACGTGCACGGCGCCGGCGAGCAGGAGATTCTCGCCCTGCTGCGGCGCGAGGCGTTTCAGGAGCGCACTGAAGCGACCGAGAAGTGGCGCCGCGCGACTTTGTCACAGGTGCAGCTAACCAGCTATTTCGCCGGTTACGCCGAAATTTACGACTTCCGCGAGGCGCTCAAGCGCGAGATGGGAGTAGATTTTGTCCTGCGCGATTTCCACAACGAATTCCTGAGTTATGGTCGGGCGCCGGTGCGGGTAATCAGGGAGCTGATGCAGGAATAATTTAGAGTTCCGTTCGGACCTCGATGAGTTCGGGGAATAGCGCGATATCGAGCGCTTTTTTCAGGAAGCCCACGCCCGACGAGCCGCCAGTGCCTTTACGGTGCCCGATGATGCGCTCGACGGTCTTCATGTGCCGGAACCGCCACAGCTGGAATAACTCCTCTACATCCACCAGCTTCTCCGCGAGTTCGTACGCGCCCCAGTAACGGTTCGGATCCTCGTACACCCCCTTAAGCGCGCGTACGACGCCAGGTGACGACTCATACGGCTGCGTCCAGTCGCGCTCAACGCGGTCCGCGGGTATCGGCAGCCCTTGCCGGTGCAGGTAACGCAGGAATTCGTCGTACAGGCTCGGCTGATTGAGTAGCCGCGTAAGCGCGTCAAAATGTGCCGGTTCGTGCCGGTGCATCTCGGCGAGCTTGCCGTGCTTGTTGCCCAGGATGAACTCGAGTGCGCGGTACTGGAACGACTGAAAGCCGGATGCCGCCTGAAGGACACCGCGAAACTGCAGGTACTCGCTCGGTGTCAGCGTCTCCAGCACTGCCCACTGGTTGAACAACTGCTGCTGGATCTGCTTGACGCGCGCCAGGATCTTGAAGCACGGCTCGACGTCGTCGTTGCGGATGAAATCAATCGCGGCCTGCAGTTCGTGCAGCATCAGCTTGATCCAGAGCTCGGATGTCTGGTGCTGGATGATGAACAGCATCTCGTCGTGGTGTGGCGGCTTGCTCAGCGGGTGCTGCGCGTCCAGGAGCTTGGCCAGCCCGAGGTAATCCCCATAGGTCAACTGCCCCTCGAGGTCCAGGGGGATGCCCGGTTCGAGTTCGCGCTCGGTCATACCAGTCTCCTGTCGCTGCCGGTTTTGCTAAACTGTGCGCCGTTTGACCGGATTCTACCTGACGGAGAAGTTTCCTTGACCATATCAGCCAAGTTCGAGATCAAGTACTTCCAGTACCTTGATCCCGCTGGAAAACCCGTCGCGAAAAAGCTGCCGAAGGTCGCTGAAGACCGCGACGAGATGCTGCGCATGTACCGGATGATGTCGCAGGTCCGTGTTTTCGACCGCAAGGCGATTGCGCTGCAGCGCACGGGCCAGCTCGGCACCTATGCATCGAGCCTCGGCCACGAGGCAACCCACGTCGCGATTGGCGCGGCGATGCGGCCGGAAGACGCGTTCTTCCCGATGTACCGCGAGTACGGCGCCCAGTTCATGCGTGGCGTGAAGATGGAGGAAGTGCTGCTGTTTTGGGGCGGCGACGAGCGCGGCAACGACTTCTCCGGACCTAAGCACGATTTCCCATGGTGTGTGCCGATTGCGACCCAGTTCCACCATGCGGTCGGCGCCGCGATGGCATACAAGTACCGTGGGGAGAAACGCGTCGCAGTGTCCGTGATCGGCGACGGCGGAACCTCTCAGGGTGATTTCTACGAGTCGCTGAATGCGGCCGGCGCGTGGCAACTGCCCGTCGTATTCGTGATCGCGAACAACAAGTGGGCTATCTCGGTCCCGCTCGAACTTCAGACCCGGTGCGAGACGCTCGCCCAGAAAGGCATCGCCGGCGGCATCGAGAGTGTGCAGGTCGACGGTAACGACATCATCGCGATGCGCGAGGCGATGGACACCGCGCTCGACCGCGCGCGCAAAGGCAAAGGACCGACGCTGATTGAAGCCGTCACTTACCGCCTGTCCGACCATACGACCGCCGACGACGCGCGGCGCTACCGCAAGCAAGAGGAAGTTGCCGAAGCCGAGGCCAAGGAGCCGGCGGAGGAGTCCTGACATGGGCGCTATCACGCTCATCGACGCGATCAACCTCGCGATGGCCTGGGAAATGGAACACGACGATTCGGTCGTGGTGCTCGGCGAGGACGTCGGCGTCAACGGAGGCGTCTTCCGCGCGACCGCCGGCCTGCAGGAGCGCTTCGGCAAGGAGCGCGTACTGGACACGCCGCTCGCTGAGGCACTGATTGCCGGCATCTCCATCGGCATGGCGTCCCAAGGCCTGAAGCCGGTCGCCGAAATCCAGTTCTCCGGCTTCATCTATCCAACCATCGACCAGATGATTAACCACGCGGGGCGGCTGCGCAGTCGCACGCGCGGTCGCATCGGCGTGCCTATGGTGCTGCGCGCGCCGTCCGGCGGGGGAATCCACGCGCCGGAACACCATTCCGAGTCGAACGAAGCATTCTTCGCGCACATGCCGGGGATCCGGTGCGTCATCCCGTCGTCTCCGGCCCGCGCGTACGGGCTTCTGCTGGCGGCAATCCGTGACCCGGACCCCGTCGTGTTCCTCGAGCCAACGCGTATGTACCGGATGAACAAGCAGAATGTGGAGGACAACGGCGAGGCCCTTCCGCTCGACAGCTGCTTCATCCTGAAGGAAGGCGACGATGTCACGCTCGTCAGCTGGGGCGCGATGATCTTCGAGACGCTGAAGGCCGCGAAAGAGCTGGAGGCCGACGGCATCGGCTGCGAGGTGATTGACCTCGCCACCGTGAGCCCGATCGACATCGACACGATTCTGGAATCGGTCGAGAAGACCGGCCGGCTCGTCATCGTGCACGAAGCGCCGCTGTCGTGCGGCGTCGGCGCCGAGGTCGCGGCGCTGGTCGCGGACAAGGGCCTGTTCTACCTGCATGCGCCGATCCAGCGCGTCACCGGTTACGACGCGGTGATGCCGTTGTTCAAACTCGAGCACGACTACATGCCGAGCGTGAACCGGATCAAGGGTGCTATCCGCAAGACGCTGGAGGATTGAAGCGCATGAAGACTTTCAAGCTGCCGGACCTCGGCGAGGGCCTACCCGAAGCGGAGATCGTCACCTGGCACGTTAAGGTCGGCGACTCAGTGAAAGTGGACCAGCCGCTGCTGTCGGTCGAGACGGCAAAGGCGGTCGTCGACGTGCCTTCGCCATGGACCGGCACGATCAAGAAGCTGCACGGCGCCGAAGGCGACATGATCCCGACGCACGCAGCGCTGGTCGACTTCGATGTCGATGGCGAGGCTACCGCGGCGGCCGCGGAAATGGCGGACACGACTCCGCCGGAAGATGCACCCCGCAAGGCAGTAAAGGAAGACAGCGGCACGGTGGTCGGCAATATGCCGACTTCCGACGAAGTACTCGAAGAAACCGCAATCGTCGGTCGAGGCCGGCGCGGCAAGGCGCCAGTGAAGGCGGCGCCGTCCGCCCGCGCGCTGGCGAAAGAACTGGGCGTCGACATCGGTCGTTGTGCGCCGAGCGGCCGCTCGGGCGTCGTCACCGCGAAGGATGTACGCGCCGCATCGTCCCCGTCCCAGCGCCCGGCTCCATCGGATTGGCAGCCTGCGGCGAAGCGTGACGATATCAACTACGGGCAGCCGGAGAAATTGCGCGGCCCGCGCCGCGCGATGCATCAGAGCATGAGCGCGTCGCGCGATCAGGTGATGCCGTGCACGCTGTTTGACGACGCCGATATACATGGCTGGATGCCCGGCCAGGACATCACCGCACGCGTGATCCGCGCAATTGTCGCGGGCTGCCGAGCCGAGCCTTGCCTGAATGCGTGGTATGACGGCGAACAGCAGAGCCGTATCCTGCACGAGCAAGTGGACCTCGCGATGGCAGTCGACACGCCGGACGGCCTGATTGTTCCGGTGCTGCGCGGAGTGGATCGGCTCGATGGGGGCGGCCTGCGCGCGGCAATCAATGACATTAAGGTCTCGACCCGCGACCGGACCGTGACCCCGGCCCAGATGAAGGACGCGACCATCACGCTGTCGAACTTCGGCATGATGGCCGGCCGCTATGCCACCCCGGTCGTCGTCCCGCCCCAGGTAGCCATCGTGGGCACTGGCGGCATCCGGCATGATGTCGTGCCGGTGCTCGGCGGCATAGAGACCCACCGGCGTATCCCGCTGTCGCTGACCTTCGACCACCGCTGCATCACCGGGGGTGAGGGCTGCCGTTTCCTCGCGGCGATGATCGCCGACCTGCAAAAGCCGTTCTAGGTATAGAATACCGGCCATTCATACGCAGCCGTTTCTCGTCAGGGGAGCCTGAATGGCCGCTAAGCCGCACGACCAGAAAACCGCCCTGCTCGACCTCATCGTCAAGCACCTCGATAAGAAGCTCGACCCCAGCCGGCGCGCGATGTGCGAGCACTTCATCCGGCACTACTACCGCGCCGTATCGATGGACGACCTCGAATCGCGCCCGACCGAAGAATTGTTCCGCATGGCCACCGGCCACTGGGACTATGCGTCGACACGCAAGAAGAAGACCCCGAAGGTCCGCGTGTACAACCCGACGCTCGAGGAGCACGGGTGGGAGTCGACGCACACAATCGTAGAAATGGTCAACGACGACATGCCGTTCCTCGTCGACTCGCTCAGCATGGTGATGAACCGCCACGGGCTGATGGTGCACCTGACCATCCATCCGATCTTCGCGATGCGTCGCGATGCGGCGGGCGAGGTCCAAAGCCTGCTCGACGACGCTGAGGCAGGCGACGACGCGCTCCAGGAATCGATCATGCACATCGAGATCGACCGCCAGACGGAGCCCGAAAGGCTGAAGGCAATCGAAGACGATGTCCGTCGGGTGCTCGCGGACGTGAGGGCCTCGGTCGAAGATTGGGCGGCGATGCGCGCAAGGTGCCACGCCGTCAGAGAGCAACTGGAGACTTCCCCGCCACCGCTGAAGGCTGCGGAGATTGATGAAGGGAAACGCTTCCTCGAATGGCTCGAGGCCGACCACTTCACTTTCCTTGGCGTGCGTGAATATGAATTGGTCAACGAGGACGGCGAGGACATCCTGCGTGTGGTGCCCGGGACGGGACTCGGCATTCTGCGCGACGGCCGCGACAAGCACGCGCCGAGCTTCAACGTACTGCCGCGCGAAATCCGCGCGCGAGCCCGTGCGCACGAGCTGCTGATCATCACGAAGGCAAACTCCGTCGCGACCGTCCATCGGCCCGGCTACCTCGACTACATCGGTATCAAGTTGTTCAACGCTGAAGGCGAGGTTCGTGGCGAGCAGCGGTTGCTCGGACTATTTACTTCGTCCGCGTACAACAAGAGCCCGCGCGACATACCGTTGCTGAAGCAGAAGGTCGAGCGCGTGATGGCGCGTGCCGAGCTGGCGAAAGGCAGCCACGCCGGCAAGGCGCTGATGAACATCATCGAGACCTTCCCGCGCGACGAACTGTTCCAGGCGTCGGTTCCGGAACTTTACAAGATTGCGCTTGGAATCCTGCAACTGCAGGAACGCCAGCGCACGCGCCTGTTCATGCGGCGCGACGCATTCGGGCGCTTTTGGTCGTGCCTGGTGTTCGTTCCGCGCGACCGCTACAACACGCAGATTCGCGAACGTATCCAGGCAATCCTGATGGACGCACTCGGCGGCGTGGCCATCGAGACGCAGCCTTACCTGTCCGAGTCGGTGCTTGCCCGGCTACATGTGATTGTGCGCACCAAGCCGGGAACTTCGGTGAAGTTCGACCAGCGCGAAGTCGAGGAACGCCTCGCGATGGCGGTCCGGTCGTGGCAGGACGAGTTGCGCGATGCGCTGGTCGCGCGCTACGACGAAGCACAGGGGCTTCCGTTGTTCCACGAGTACGCGCGCTATTTTCCTCCGGCATACGTCGATGACGTGACGCCGAAGGCCGCGGCGTTCGATGTCGAGCGGTTCGACCAGCTTGAGAAGGGCCTCGAGCTACCCCTTTCGCTGTACAAGCCGCACAAGAATCCCGAAGGCGTTCTCCGTTTCAAGATTTTCCGCCGCGTGCAGCCGATTCCGCTGTCCGAGGCGCTGCCGATGCTCGAGAATATGGGTCTGCGCGTCATCAGCGAACGGCCGTACGAGGTCAAACTGCCGAAGCGCGTGTACTGGATCCAGGACTTCGACATGGGTTACGGCGGCGACAAGCCGCTAGAGGAAATCCGCGACGTCTTCCAAGACGCGTTCTACCGAATCTGGCGCGGCGACGCCGAGAACGACGGCTTCAACCGGCTGGTACTGGCTGCGGGCCTGTCGTGGCGCCAGACCACCGTGCTGCGCGCGTATTGCAAGTATCTGCTGCAGACCGGCCTGCCGTTTTCGCAGCAGTACATGGAGCAGACGCTCGGTGCGAACCCGGGGATCGCGGCGCTGCTGGTCAAGCTCTTCGAAGCGCGCTTTGACCCGGCCGACCGCGCGAAGGCCGACAATGTGGCTGCGGCATGCATACGCGACATCGAGGCCGCGCTGGAGTCGGTGGTCAGCCTGGACGAAGACCGCATCCTCCGGGGCTTCTACGGCGTCGTGATGGCGACGCTGCGCACCAACTTCTACCAGCGGCTGCCGGAAGGCGGCTTCAAAAGCTACATGTCGTTCAAGTTCGACCCATCGCGCATCCCCGAACTGCCGCTGCCGCGCCCGATGTACGAAATCTGGGTGTACTCGCCGCGCACCGAGGGTGTGCATCTTCGCGGCGGCAAGGTCGCGCGCGGCGGCCTGCGCTGGTCCGACCGCCGCGAGGACTTCCGTACCGAGGTACTGGGCCTCATGAAGGCGCAGACGGTGAAGAACACGCTGATCGTGCCGGTAGGCGCGAAAGGCGGGTTCGTCGTCAAGCGCCCACCGGCTACCGAAAGCCGCGAGGCGTTGATGGAGGAAGTCATCGCGTGCTACCGCACTTTCATCCGCGGCATGCTCGACATCACCGACAACCTGGTCGACACCGAACTTGTACCGCCTAAGGACGTCGTGCGCCACGACGACGATGACCCTTATCTGGTTGTTGCCGCCGACAAGGGCACTGCGACCTTCTCCGACATCGCCAACGCGATTTCGGCCGAATACGGCTTCTGGCTCGGCGATGCGTTCGCTTCCGGTGGCTCGAACGGCTACGACCACAAGAAAATGGGGATCACCGCGAAGGGCGCATGGGAATCCGTGCGGCGCCATTTCCGCGAGTTCGGCACGAACACGCAAACCGACAACTTCACGGTGGTCGGTATCGGCGACATGTCCGGCGACGTGTTCGGCAACGGGATGCTGTTGTCACGGCATATCCGGCTGCTCGCGGCGTTCGACCACCGCCACATCTTCCTTGATCCCAATCCCGACCCGGAGAAGAGCTTCGTCGAACGCGAGCGGCTGTTCGCGCTCCCGCGCTCCAGTTGGGCCGATTACGATGCCGCGCTGATCTCCAAGGGCGGTGCGGTTGTGCCACGGGCCGCGAAGAGCGTCCGCATCTCGGACGAAGTTCAGGCATGGCTCGGGCTCGAGACTACGACGATGACGCCGCAGCAACTTATTAAGGAGCTGTTGAAAGCGCCAGTCGACCTTTTGTGGAATGGCGGCATCGGGACCTATGTGAAAGCGTCCGACGAGTCTCACGCCGAAGTCGGCGACCGCGCCAACGACAGTATCCGCGTGAACGGCAAAGACCTCCGCTCCAAGGTCGTCGGCGAAGGCGGCAACCTTGGCTTCACGCAACGTGGGCGTATCGAGTACGCCGAAGCCGGTGGACGGCTGAACACCGACTTCATCGACAACTCGGCGGGTGTCGACTGCTCCGACCATGAGGTCAATATCAAGATTCTGTTCAATGCAATCGGCCGCGAACGGCGGCTCGGTGACGCGCGTCGCAACAAAATGCTCGCAGCGATGACCGAAGAAGTCGGACAGCTGGTGCTCCGCGACAACTACATGCAGACGCAGGCGATATCTATCGTCGAGGACCAAGCGTCGTCGCGCCTCGAGGAGCATGCATACCTGATCCGGGTGCTCGAACGGGGCGGTCGGTTGAACCGTGCGCTTGAGTTCCTGCCGGGCGACGAGGAGATTGCGGTCCGGCGGGCCGCTGGACGCGGACTCACCCGCCCGGAAATATCGGTGCTGCTCGCGTATGCGAAAATTACAATCTACGACATGCTGCTCGCATCCGATGTGCCGGAAGACCCGTACCTGAGCGGCGAGCTCGAAGCGTACTTCCCGGAGCGTCTGCGCCGCCCTTACCGCGAGTTCATGCAGAGCCACAGGCTGCGGCGTGAAATCATTTCGACACACATCACGAACAGCATGGTCAACCGTATGGGGCCGACCTTTGCGCACCGGATGCAGGACGAGACCGGCGCTGAGGCGTCAGCCGTAGCGCGCGCTTACGCGATCGCGCGCGAGGTGTTTGACATCCGCTCGGTGTGGCGGGCGACCGAGGAACTGGACAACCTTGTCCCGTCCAGCGTGCAGACCGCAGTGATGAGCCAGTCGCAACGACTGATCAAACACGCGACACACTGGCTGCTATCCCACCGTACCAGTCTCGACATCGAGCGCGCAGTGCGACGGTTCGCGCCTGGCATCAAAGAACTGACCGAGGCGCTTCCTGAGGTGCTGGATGAGCAGGACACCCTCGTCTTCCATGAGCGTTGCGAGCAGTACGCGGGCTTCGGCGTTCCACAACAGCTTGCGCGGCGTATCGCATCACTCGCGGTCTTGTACCCGGCACTCGACCTCGTGGAGGTTCGGACGACCGGGCGCGTACCGATGCAGGACGCGGCGACCGTGTACTTCCGCCTTGGCCACGAGCTCGGCCTTGGCTGGATGCGTGCGCAGATTGAGTTGTTGCCTGTCAGTGGCCATTGGCATGCAATCGCCCGCTCGACAATGCGAGACGACCTCTACGCGCAGCAGCGCGCGCTAACCGCCCAGGTGCTGGCGGAACGCAAGGGCGGCAACACCGCGTTGACGCGCCTCGATGCGTGGCTGGACCGCAACCACATGTTTGTGCAGCGCATCAGCCGGCTCGCAGCCGACATGAAGTCGGCCGGCGGCCACGACTTCGCGACGCTGTCGGTTGCGCTCGGCGAAGTACGAAAGCTAGTGCAAGTTAACGCCGACTAATCACCATATAGCCGCACGCCAACGGCAAGCTGGCCGCCCGTCGCCAGGCCGAACGTACCGCCGATTCCGAACGTGATCGTCATCGGAGTCGCGAAGAAGTCGCGCACCTGATCTTCGGTCAACCCCAACGCCTGCAGCACGTTGGCGTTGACCAGCCCGCCGGTGCACGCGCGTGAAAGGAACATGGTGCGCGACCCGAACTCGCCGGAGTCGAGCCGCCAGCTCTCGTGATAGGTGCTCGCCCCGCTCTCATAGACACCGTTGAATGGCATCCCGGTCGACGTGTTCGTGAGGCCATCCAGCGCCGCGTTCGTGATCCGGAACCGCGGCGTGAACGACGACAGCGCCTGTGCTGGCGATCCAGTCGGGTTGTGCCAGTTCATGCTGTGGAACGGCGTGAATGAAAAGCAAATCAGGCTATGCGATGCGCCGCCGGGCAGCGAGATTTCCGCGAGGTCGTCGAAATTAAAGCCGGTAGACGCCGGCGCCGGGTTCAGCGTGACGCACTCAACGCCTGGGTTGACGCCATCGCAGTCCGTTCCCTGACGGAACAATATCGCCCGCGTCTGGTCGACACCGAGGTGCGTAACGAAACGGCCGAACTCGTTGAGCGGCTCCGCCGGGCCGGCATGCGGCGGTGGGCCTGCGTGCGGCGGCGGGCCTCCGCGCGGCGGCTGCGCGGTCGCCGTGCCAAATGCAATGAGTGCAGTAACCAAAAGGAAGTAACGCATCGGATAATCCCCCATTTCTGAAGCGAATTCTGAATACTACTGCACGGTTTCGAGCAGAATGTGCGTGGGAATTTTGAGCAGGTGTGATTCTAGGAAAAACGCAGGGTTAGCGATTGGCGTCGTCGGGCTATACTGCGCCAATGCCCCGTCTTCTCCGCGAACCGCTGCGAACCCCGGCATCGCCGGGTATCGCCCGTGTCAGCGAGCTCTACTACCAGGTCCTGAGGCGCTTCCCGCACCTGAACCGGCTGTATGCACCCGCTGTACCTGCTGTGAGCCCCTACGCCCCGGTCGACCGCACCTCCATCGAGATCGTCAGCCATTGCTGGCGCTACGCGACGTTGCTCACCTACCAACTCAGTTCACTGGTACGCAACCCCCCGCGCGACACCGTCGTGACCATGACCGTTTTCCACGCGGCCGAGGACGACGCGACCTGCCGGGTACTCGAATACTTCGGCCGACAGCAAGTCCCCAATGTGCTCTGGAACTGGCGTCCGCTCACGCTACCGAATCTGATGCGGCGGGCTATCGGTCGCAACCTGGCGGCGCTGGAGTCGGACGCCGACTGGGTATTCTTCACCGACTGCGACGTATTGTTTGGTGAGGGTGTGCTCGACCGGCTTGGGCGGATGTTGGTTGGTCGCGACGAAGTCCTGTTCTATCCGGGACGCCATTTGGTGACGCCACTCTTGCCCGGCGACCACCCGATGTTCACCGTGCCGTACGATACGGTGGTCGAGGTGCCGGAATATGATTGGATTCCGGATGTGCGCGATCGTGCGACCGGACCCTTCCAGATCACCCGCGGCGATGTTGCGCGTGCGCTCGGTTACTGCGGAACGACTGGGTACTTTCAGCGCCCTGCCGCACGCTGGCGCAAGGCGCGGGAGGACTGCGTGTTCCGCTGGCTACTGGGTACGCAAGGCACGCCGCTCGAAATCGAAGGGTTCTACCGGATCCGGCACAAAGCTAAGGGGCGAAAAGGCGCGACCTTCGAAGATAGCGCCGCTTAGCGCCAATCAAGACGGAAGTTCGTCGCACCCAGCGCCGCGAGACGCTCGCGCAGTGCCTGTGTCGGCTCGCGCAACGAGGGTACGCTGCGGTCGTGGACCTCGACGAACGCGTGCCCGATACCCTCGTGCAGGCCCACATCCAGCAATCGGTTGATCAGCCCGACCTCCGCACCTTCAACATCCATCTTGAGAAGTTTCACCGGCGCTCCAAGCTCCCGCATAAAAGCGACGATGTCGATGCCCTCGACCATCTCGAAATCCTCTGGCGAGACATTGGACTTGTCGACAATCAACGAAGAGCTCACGGAGCGCAGCAACGGATCGCTCTTTGCACGGTGGTGGAGGTACAGTTTCACGGGCCCTGCGGAGGTGACGAGCGCCGCGTGATGGAGAGTCACATTCGGGAACCCTGCGACCGCAGTTGAGAGGGCGTCAAACGCCACGCGGTTGGGTTCGAACGCGTGGACGGTGGCACCGGTTCGCGCCATCCGCACCGTGTATTCGCCGACATTCGCGCCGCAGTCGAGCGCGAGGTCTCCGGGCCCAAGCGTTCGGAGGACGGCGTCAAACGCCTCGCGCTGACCTTGGAACCGCCGGTTCCGCCTCGCGCGGTCGATGGAACGCAACCAGGATAGGATTTCCATCGGGGCATTAAACCATAGGCGCGCTCGGCTGCAACGCATCCCCACAAATCCCCCACATTGGACGTGGAACTGATCGCAGGGGAAGGTCGATGTCACCCCCGACGATTATTGTTGGTGATCACCTTCTTTTCACCCCGAAAGCTGTCGTAAATAGCACGGTGCGCGCTAAGTGAAAGTGCATCATCTCTATCGGCGTACCCCGCAATCCAATCGAGCAACATTTCCAAATTGTCGTCTTGCGCCGCCTTGGTCTCGTATTTATGGGGCTCCCATGGCCTATTTCTCGCATTTTCCTGGCAGAGGTGGACCGGCAAGTTCATGAAAATCGCTTCCGTCGCAAACGGTTTCACTAATTCGAGCAAGTCCGCGTAGCAGCCCTCTATGACCCACTCAGCGTTGCCCGTCATGAACTGCTGGATATCGACGTACGCCTGCTCAATGGATCGCCGTTCAGGCGGAGTTGTCGGAAGCCAAGCGAGCACGTCCAAATCAAGGTGCGCCAGGCCTTCATCGCGAAGTTCTGCCGCTAAAGTCGATTTCCCGGAACCTGAGTTGCCGAAAACGATGACCTTTCTCACTGCCCTAACCTACGCAAGCGGCGTGCGCCGAGGGCCGCCAGTGGAGGTGACATCAGACTATCCTCCCCCGCCGAAGCAAGGATTCCGCTTCGCGCGCCCAATCGACAAATGCTTGCGCCACGAAAATACCCTTGCGCAAGGTGAGATAGAGCAAGCGCATCTCCGTGGACAAGTCTTCCAGCTTGCTGCCCTTGTAGTACTCGCGCTCGATGCCTTGAAAGAGCTCCAAGCGATGCTCCTGCTCGATGCGCTTGGCGGCAATATGGGCTTGAAGCATCTCGGCGCCGACGATCTCCCCACCAAGTATCTTGACCAGCAGTTCATCGTTCACGCGCCGCGTGGCCGGTGGCTCTTGCAGCCAGGCTTTCAGTGCGCGCCGGCCGTTTGCAGTCAGCCGATAACGCTTCTTGTCCGGCCGCCCTTCTTGCTTGATGTCGCGATAGGCGACAAGGCCTTCTGACTCAAGCTTCCCCAGCTCGCGATAGACCTGCTGATGCGAGGCCTGCCAGAAGTGCCCCAGCGTGCTGTCGAACTCGCGTGTGATCTCATAGCCCGTCGCCTCCTTATGGAGTAGTGCAACGAGCAGGACATTCCCCAGCGCCATGAAGCCTCCTTATGCAACCTATTGCATATTGTGAACCGAACGCTTAGAGTATGCAACTTGTTTCATAGGTTGGGGATTCTGATGAAAGCATGGAATGTTTCGCGATTTGCGTGGCTGCTGGTAGGGAGCCTGCTGCTCTTTCTAACGGGAATACCTGGCGTGGCGGTGTTCGCAGCCTGGTTCTTCCTCGCCTTCCTGTTGCGCTTTTCCCGCCTGAGCCGGCCGTGGAGCGGCTTTGCGTGGATCGCGCTCGCGCACGGTATCGTCCTGTGGTTCCAGCTGGACGGTGTTATTCCAGTACCCGTGGTCGAGTACGCCATCACCATCGCCTTCAGCGCCGTGTTCGCTGCGCTGGTGTTTCTCATCGACCGCGTTGTGGCGCCACGGCTGCCGCCGCTATTGGCAACACTGGTATTCCCCGCCGTCCTGCTTGCAGTTCTCTATGTTGGATACATGGCCAGCCCGTTCGGCACTTGGGGTGACATCGCGTACACCCAGACGGGATTCTTGTTGCTGTTGCAATCGGTTTCGGCGGTCGGCATCTGGGGCATCACATTCCTGATCGCGTGGCTCGCCGCCATTTCGAATCTTATTCTAGAGCAAGGCCGCGGCGCGCGTACATCACGTATAGCTAGCGCGCTCGCGGTATCGGCAGTGACGGCCGTGGTGATTTTCGGCTCCCTAAGCCTGCAGGGGTACAAACCCAACGCCACGATTACTGTAGCGACGATTGCTGCCGCGCCCGATCTTGCTCAGGTGCATCTGTCTTGCGCGCGCGAAGACATCGAATGTCGCCAGGCGATCAGCCTACAAC
>JAIVGZ010000043.1 GCA_020201335.1 Natronospirales bacterium | reverse complement strand
AAAGGAGCGGCAAAACCTCGGCATCTATCGCCAGCAGGTCATCGGGCGCAACCGCGTCATCATGCGGTGGCTTGCGCACCGCGGTGGTGCGCTCGATTTCCGCGCCTTCCAGGCGCAGCACCCGGGTGAGCCGTTCCCGGTCGCGGTGGCGCTCGGCGCCGACCCCGCGACGATACTCGGCGCAGTGACGCCGGTCCCCGACTCGCTGTCGGAGTATGCATTTGCCGGCTTGCTGCGCGGCGGCCGCACGGAAGTGACGAAATGCATCGGCTCGAACCTGCAGGTGCCTGCAACGGCCGAATTTGTGCTCGAAGGTCACATCCACCCGGGCGATGAGGCAGACGAGGGGCCGTTCGGCGACCACACCGGCTACTACAACGAGGTCGAGCGCTTCCCGGTGTTCACGATTGACCGCATCACCCACCGCCGCGATCCGATTTACCACAGCACCTACACCGGCCGTCCACCGGACGAGCCGGCGGTGCTTGGCGTTGCCCTGAACGAAGTATTTGTGCCGTTGCTGCAAAAGCAGTTTCCCGAAATCACCGACTTCTACCTGCCGCCGGAAGGCTGCTCATACCGCGTTGCGGTGGTGTCGATGAAGAAGCAGTACCCGGGGCACGCGAAGCGCGTGATGTTCGGCGTGTGGTCATTCCTGCGCCAGTTCATGTACACGAAATTCGTTATCGTCGTCGACGACGACGTCGACGCCCGCGATTGGAACGACGTGATCTGGGCGCTCAGTACACGCGTCGACCCGGCGCGGGACACACTAATCGTCGAGAACACGCCGATTGATTACCTCGATTTCGCGTCGCCGGTCGCGGGTCTCGGTTCGAAGATGGGCATCGATGCAACCGGTAAATGGCGTGGCGAAACGCAGCGCGAATGGGGCAAGCCGATATCGATGAGCAATGAGGTCAAATCGAAGATTGATTCTCTGTGGGATAGCTTGGGGATTTAGGGGGAGATAAACGCATGCGAACAATCATGGTGATGAACGCGAAGGGCGGTTGCGGCAAGAGCACGATAGCGACCAGCCTCGCGACCTATTACGCAAACGAGGACATGTCGGTCGCGCTCGCTGACTACGACCCGCAATGTTCAAGCCTCGACTGGCTGGCGGTGCGGCCAGCAGACCGGCCGGCAATCGACGGGCTGCCTGCGTTTCGCAGTGGGTTGCGTGGGCTGAAACGCGACACCGATGTGCTGATCATCGATGCGCCGGCGCGTGTACACGATAGCGAGCTGAAGGAGTTGCTGAAGCGGGCGGAGACGGTACTGGTACCGGTCCTGCCGTCGCCAATCGATATGCGCGCCGCTGCGCACTTCATCAACGAGGTGCAGGCAACCTCACAGTACGAGAACAAGGAAGTGCGGCTGGGGCTCGTCGGTAACCGGGTGAAAGGCAACACCAACATCGCCGACGAGCTCGAGGAGTTCTTGCGCAAGATCCGCATGCCGTACGTCGGGTCACTCCGAGAAACGCAGAACTACAACCGGGCGCAGGCGCGCGGCCTCGGCATCTTCGAAATGCCACCGTACTTGGCGTACCAGGACTGGGAGATGTGGGACCCCGTAATGAAGTGGCTGAATAGCGTACGGAGCTTGCCTCAGGGCTGAGCAGCAACGCGCGGTGTGACGCCGAGTTCGTCGCGGATGCGCTGCGCCCGCACGCGCTTGCTTTCGTCCATCCTGCCCGTCTCTGTCGGCGCGCCGTCGGCGCAGTCGTAGACGGCGCCATCCGGTGCGCGCGCGGCCGCAGCGATGCACACTTCCGCGAGGTCGTCGACGTGGATCCGGTTTACGGGGGTCGGCGTTCCGCTTGGCGTCCGCGGTGGTTCCCGTCCGCCACGCCCTGGCCCCCAGATCGCCGCAACCCGGAGCACGATGGTTTCCGTTCCAATGGACGCTCCCCACGTGCGCACCTGCGTTTCAGCGTCGAGGCGGCGGCGGCCGCGGTCGGTACCGGGCGCGGGCGGCGTCAATTCATCAATCCATGCGCCGCCGTGGTCGCCATAAACCGCGGTGGTGGAGACATAAAGCAAGCGTCCGCAATGCGGAATGGCGGCGAGCAACGCTGCGGTGCGCGGGTCGGTGGTGCCGGTCCGGGGCGGCGGAGCAAAATGATGGACCAGATCGAAGGTATTGCCAGGAAGCTGCACCGGCGCTGCGTCGAGGTCAGCAATCCACGGTGCGATGCCGGCGCGTGCGAGCCGCGCGGCGCTGTCGGCACTTCGGACCAGACCGATTACCGCTGCGCCGTCGGCGAGGTATTTGGTGGCGACGCGCACGCCGAGGTCGCCGCAACCTGCAATCAGGATTTTCAACGGAGATTATTCCCCGATATTTTTCCGCGGTCGGGTCTTGTCGGAACGCGGCTGCATCGGGGCGCGCACCGGCGGGAGTTTCTCGAGTCCGGCCGGGTTGCCGAGCGCGAGCAATAAACCCTTGCGCGTGCATTCGGCCGCGCGTTCGTGCTCGCCGGTGTGGTGCAGCAGTTTAGAGAGCTCGTTCCAGGTGTCGGCACGCGGCCCCGCAGCCAGGCTCGATTCGAGGTAGCTGCGCGCTTTGCCCCACAGGCCGGCGCGCATGCAGAGCCGGCCACAAATGAGCAGCGTGATTGGCGTGTCCCCGCGTTCGCGTAGCCACGCTTCGGCTCGCCCCAATTGCTTAGCGGGGTCGTTGGTCTTGGCGTCGCCATACAAGAGCCCGAGCCGGTCGTCCCAGTGCTGGCGCAGCACGCTGCGCAGCAGTACTTCGGCTTCGTCGCCGCGACCGGCGCCATCCAGCACTTGCGCGTGCGGCGCGACGAGGTCCGGGACGGTACGCAACTGCCGCGGCAATTCGTTCCATAGCGACTCGGTCTGCTGCACGTCGCGGCGGTCGGCAGCGACGCGCAGGCGCACCCGGTAGATGCGCGTGACAAGCCCATCGAGTTCCGCGCTGTCGAATGCGTCATGCCGGCGCAGCTCGGGCAACAGGCCGTGCAGCGTCTCCCATTCGCCGCGTGCCTCGTGCAGTTGTGCAAGCAGCCGCAATACGAACGCATGGTTCGGAGCGAGCTCGCGCAGGCGGCTAAGCGTCGCGAGCGCGCGCTCGTACTGTGCGTGCTGCAGCTGGAGTTCCGCCTGCGTGAGCAGCACCGCGACGGTAGCAGCCGGCGTCGTCTCGTATGCAAGGCGCAGATGATTGTCGCGCCGCTCATGCGCGCCCTGCGCCTGTGCGGCGCGCGCCGCCATCAGGAAGTGCGGCAGCGGGGTTTCGGAATAGCGGGCGTACCTCAGTAACGAACGCTCGCTGTCGCGCCAGCGACCTTCGGCCATCTCAATCAGGCCGCGCGTCAGCGACTGTTGCGCCTTGCGGAGCCGCAGCTTGCGGCGCAAGGCTGCGAGCCGCGTAGGCAGCCGCCAAACGGCGATTAGCAATCGAATCGCGAGCCAGAGCAGCGTGAACAGCAGCGTTGTGACGATGACCAGCATCGCCGCGGACATCTCGACGGTGGTTTGGCCCCATGCGATTAAGACATAGCCGTTGTCCTGGCGCAGCCCGATCGCGAGCGCGAACGCGACCAGCAGGAAGCCGAGCAGCAGCGCAGCGAACCGCATCAACGCGCGCCTTGCCGGTCGCCCGCCGCGCGCAGGAGCCGCAGCGCGGCATCGAGGTTGGGCAGGTCGGGTTGCAACGCCTGGCTCTCGAGCGCGCGGATCTCGTCAAGCAGAGTCTGCACGGTTGCGTCGTCCGTGTCGTACCACAAGTCTATCCAACGGTGCGCGTTGCGTAAGCTGCTGCGGAAGACCGCGCCATCGCGACGGATCGCGGCGACCCGGGCACTCTCGAGCTTCAGCTGCGCGCTCATCCGCACGAAGTACTCCTCGTTCGGCGACAGCAATACTTGCTCGGGGCGGCCTTCGCGCCGGATTGTAATCATGTCGCGGAAGCTCTCGCGTACACGCCGCCACATACGGCTCCAGTCGACGCCGGCAAAGCCAGGCTCGCGCACACGCCGCTCACGCGGCTGCCGGATGCCTTCCGGATACATCACCGGCAGTTCAGCCAACGCGTTCGTCATGCCGTCGATGCTTAATACGATGCCCTCGACATCCGTCGCCGGGATGCTTTCCAGCGCGGCGATGTCGGCGCGCACGCGCTCAAGCACCAGCGCGTAGCCGGGAGCAGCCACCTCGTTCAGGCGGCGCTCGACTGCACGCAGCGCAACAAGCGCGGTGCCGACGTCGCGTTCAATCTCCAGGTGCCGGGCGGCGAGCCGCAGCACGTATTCAATCTCGGCGCGTACCCACGATGCGCGCGCCCCCTCGTTCTGCGTGCGGAGGTACTCGAGCGCGGTAGTGAGCTCGTCGGAGCGACGTTCCGCGTCGTTCAGGCGGCGCATCGTGTCGCCCTCGATTCGGGTCAGCGCGTCGCGGGTCGCGAAATCGGAATCACGGCGGGCGAGCGTGTCGGTTGCGTCGCGCAGCTCGAAGCGCACGTCGCTGATGCGGTCCTTCAACTTCTCGCGCTCTTTCTCGAGGTAGATGCCACCGGCGAGCGCGAGCGTCGCGATGACCGTCGCTACCCAGGCCACCACGGTGGTCGTCGGGTCACGGCGCACGGTCTCAGGCTGCTGCGGTGCTGCGCGCGGTGTTTCCTGCTTGCTGTCTTCTTTCTGCTTTTCAGTCATCGGTTCAACCGGTCTCCTGCGGCGGTCGCCCGGTCCGCCACGCGACGAGCGCCTCCACCATTGCCCCGTCACCTGGCTCGGCGGCTACCAAAGGCGAGTGAAACCCAAAGGATTCGGCCAGTTTTACCATACGGTCGCTGGCAACGACCAGTTGGGCGCGCGTAAGCCCTTGATAAAGGTCATCGGTGCACATAGCCGCGAGTTGCTCGAGAACCTGACCACTGGTCGCGATAACGGCATCGACCTGCCGACGCCGCAACGCGGTCGCGACCTCGGACGAGGGCGGAGGGGGTGGTGCGCGGCGGTACACTTCGGCGTACTCGACGACCGCACCGCGCTCGGCGAGTACCCGGCCCAGCAAACCGCGGCCGCCGTCGCCGCGGAAAATGACGATACGCCGCCCGCCGACCTGCTGCAGTTCTTGCAGCGTCAGCAGCGCCTCGCTGTTGAACGGGCTGCCGGCGCACAGGGTATCCGGATAGCCTGCCAACATCAGCGAGCGCGCGGTTGCCGGCCCGATCGCGGCGAGCGTGAGCCTGGCCGGGAAGGGGCGGTTGAGCAGACGCGTCGCGCCGTCGACGGCGTTCGGACTCACGAAGATCGCGATGTCGTACTGGTCGAGCGACCGCGCGACGGCATCCAGGGCGGCCGGGTCGGCCGGGTCGGCGATGTCCAGCGCCGGCATCCGCAGCACGGTGCCGCCGGCGTGTTCGATCATCTTGGCCAGCGCATGGGCTTGGTGCTCGGGTCGTGTCACCAGCACGCGTAGTCCGTGCAGCGGCGCCGGGTCGTTCATCGGGCCGCCGCCGCAGCGAGGATTGCTGCGGCACCCTGGTTCAGGAGGTCGTCGGCCACGCGCAGCCCGACGGCCTCGGGTGCATCCGCACGACCCTCAGCCCGTGCTTCGAGCAGGCGCGAGCCGTCCGGTTCGCCGACGCGCGCGACTAGCGACAGCACGCCTTCGTGCACCACCGCGTACGCGGCGATCGGCGCGTGGCAACTGCCCTGCAATCTTGCGTTCACCGTGCGCTCGGCGGTGATACGCGCGCGAGTCGGCGCATGCTCGAGCGCAGCAAGCGCCTGGCGCGTGCGGTCGTCGTCGGCGCGGCATTCGACCGCTAGCACGCCTTGCCCGATTGCCGGCACGCAGATTGCGGGGTCTATCGCCTCGCGCACCCGCTCGCCGAGGCCGAGCCGCTCCAGGCCGGCAACCGCGAGGATGATTGCGTCATATGCACCCTCATCGAGCCGGCGCAACCGGCTCTGCACGTTGCCGCGCAGCATCTCAAAACGCAGTGCGGGGTAGCGGTGCTGCAACTGCGCTTGGCGTCGCAGGCTCGAGCTGCCGACCCGCGCGCCGTCGGGCAGCGCGTCGAGTGTTGCGTGGTCGTTCGAAACGAATGCATCGCGGGGATCAGCCGGGTCGAACACCGCAACGAGCAGCATGCCCTCTGGCAGCGCTGCTGGCACATCCTTCAGTGAGTGAACCGCAAGTTCCGCGCGGCCGTCGAGCATCGCGCGCTCGAGCTCTTTGGTGAACAGCCCCTTGCCGCCGACCGCCGCCAGCGAGCGGTCGAGGATTTCATCGCCCTCGGTGGACATTGGAACGATTTCGACGATGAGTTCCGGGCGCGCGACCCGCAGAGCCGCGGCGACGAATTCGGCTTGCCACAGCGCAAGCGGGCTGCGGCGCGTTGCGATGCGCAGAGGCTCAGCCACGCAGCCTCCGCTTCACCTCGCCGAGGTGGCGCCGGCTCACCTCAAGCGGTTCGCCGCCAGTGCGCAGGTACACAACGCCGCTGCCGTTGGCGTGGCTTTCGATTCGCTCGACCGCATCGACGGCGACCAGGGCGTTGCGGTGCACACGTACGAAACGCTGCGCGAACTCGCTCTCCAAGTCCTTCAGCGTGTCGTCGAGCAGCAGCTCGCCGCGCGCGTGGTGCGCGGCCACATACTTGTTGTCCGCAACGAAGCGGGTAATCGTGTCGACGGGGACAATTTCAATGCGCTCGCCGATGCGCGCAGCAAGGTGCCGCCGAGGACCGGCTGTCTCGAGCGATGCGAGTTGTGCGCGGGTCGGGCGTTGCGCACGTTCGAGCGCGTTTGCGAGCAAGTCGGCACGCACGGGCTTCAACAGGTACGCAACCGCGTTCGCATCGAATGCGGCGAGCGCGTACTCGTCGAATGCGGTGGTGAAGATCACCGCCGGCGGCGTGTCCAGCGCCGACAGGTGGCGCGCAGTCTCGATGCCGTCCATGCGCGGCATCCTGACGTCGAGCAGGATCGCGTCCGGCGCCGTGCGCGGCACCATCTCCAACGCGGCGATGCCGTCCGCGGCCTCGCCGACGGTGTTCCACCCATCGATCGCCGCGACCATCCGCACCAGGCGCTCACGCGCCGGTGCTTCGTCGTCAACGACCAGCAGGCGCATCTTGCACCTCGCACGGGAAATGGATGGTCACAACGAAATCGTCTCCTTCCGCGCGCGCGTCGAGCCGGCCCTGTCCCGGAAACGCGAGCGCGAGGCGCTCGGCGACGTTGTCGAGCGCGATGCTCAAGCCGTGGCGCGGCGCGGTCCGGTCCGGCGGTAACGGGTTGCGGACCTCGATCTCCACCGCGTCACCGACGCGCCGCCCCGATACCAAAACGGTCGCACCTTCATCAGCGGGCTCGACGCCGTGGTAAATCGCGTTCTCGACCAGCGGCTGCAGCACCAGGCCGGGCACCCGCGCGCCGCTCGGCAAATCATCGGTGTGCCACTCGATGCGCAGGCGCTCGCCGAGGCGCGTGTGCTCAATGCGAGCGTAGCGGCGGCAGAGGTCCAATTCGTCGGCGAGCGTCACGCGCTGCCGGCCATCGGCAAGGCTCGCGCGGAACAGGTCGGCAAGGTCCTCGGTCGCCTGCTCGGCGGCCGCAGGGTCTGTGCGCGTCAGCGCAGCGATTGTATTCATACTGTTGAAGAGGAAATGCGGGCGGATGCGCGCCTGCAGCGCTGCGAATCGGGTTGTTGCTTCGGCTTCAACTCGTAGCCGCCACTGGTGTTGCACCCACAGGTAGCGCAGCACGGCGGCGCTGACGATTAACGATAGGCCGAGGGTGCGCAGGATGAACTCCGCGCGCGTCGCCGGCACCAGCGCTGTACCGATGCCACTCCACTGCGCGGTCCACCACGCGGCCTCCGCGACGCCGACCGCGACGATTGCCAGCAATGCGAACGCCGCGAATACGGCACGCGCCGGCGCCAAGGGCGCGAGTCGCCCGCGTGCCGCGCACAATACGGCGGCGCTTGCGAGGCCGATCCATTGCAGGAACAGCGAGAGCCGTACCAGATCCAGCCACGGTGCGGCGCCCGAGGGTCGAGCGAGGATCAGCACGAATGCAGTGAGCTGTGCGACGAGCGCGACGGTGAGCACGTTGCGCGTGGTGCAGAAGTCAGGAAGGAAGAATCTGTCCTGCATCGCGCAGCTATCCTTTATGGAACATCGCGTGCTTCAGCCGGTACAGCGCCGACACGTCCTCGTCGCCATGCCCGGCCTCTATGAGCCGGTCGTAATGCACCATCGTCATTTCGACGACCGGCAGTTGTACGCCGTGGTCGGCCGCCATCGCGCGGCAAATGCCGAGGTCCTTCTGGTGGAGCTTCACGCGGAAGCCGAGCGGGAAGGTCATTTTCTGCATGTTCGGACCGCGGTTAGTCAGAAACCACGATTGCGCGGCGCCGCCACCGACCGCGTCGATCACGCGGCCGAGGTCCAGCCCGTGCGCGTCGGCGAATGCGAGCGCTTCGGAAACCGCCTGGTTTACACCGGCGACCGCAATCTGGTTGACGGCCTTGGTCGCCTGGCCCGCGCCGTGGCCACCGATGTGCACGATGCGCTTGCCCATCGCCTCAAGTACGGGGCGGGCACGCTCCAGCGTCGCTTCGTTGCCGCCGACCATGATGGACAACGTGCCGTTGACGGCGCCCTCGGTGCCGCCGGAGACGGGCGCGTCGAGAAACGACACATTCGCGGGCTTAAGGCGCGCGGCGGCTTCACGCGCCGTCGCCGCTGCGACCGTCGAACAGTCGATGACGATGGAGCCCGCCTTCAGCGCGGGCGCGAGCGCATCGACCATCTCGAGTACGTCGGCGTCGGCGGACACACACAGCACGACGATGTCGCACTGCCCGGCCAGCTCAGACGCAGTGGGTACAGCCGGGACATCAAACTCGGACGCGAGTGCGTCGGCCTTAGCGGAACTGCGGTTGTACACAGCAGCGAGCAATCCGGCCTTTGCCAGGTTGCGCGCCATCGGCGCACCCATGGCCCCGAGGCCGATGAATCCCACCCGCAGCTGGGCCATCCGTCATTCCTCCAGGTAGGTGTAGCCTTTCAGCCCGTCGTCGAGTTCTTTCAGGTGTGAGACGCGCTGCGCGTCCGAGATGTCGGCGGCGGCTATTTTGGCCTTGTACATGTTGAGCAGTTCGTCAGGCTCGAAGTGCACGTAGCGCAGCACGTCGGATGCGACGTCGCCCTGTTCGGGCTTCACGAGCCGGTACCCGCCGTCTTCGGTCAGCTCGACGTTCACCGAGTCGGTGTCGCCGAAGAGATTGTGCATGTCGCCGAGGATTTCCTGGTAGGCGCCCACCATGAAGAAGCCGAGCAGGTAAGGCTCGCCGGGGCGGATACCGTGTATCGGCATCGTCGCCTCAACGCCTTCGTTGTCGACATACCATTCGACGCGGCCGTCCGAGTCGCAGGTCAGATCCTGCAGCACCGCGCGCCGGGTGGGGACTTCGTGCAGCCGGTGCAGCGGGATGATCGGGAACAACTGGTCGATTGCCCAGACGTCCGGCAACGACTGGAATACCGACAGGTTCAGGAAGTATTTGTCGGCGAGCTTCTCGTTCAGTTCGTCGAGCACCTGCCGGTGCGCCTTGCTGGCGGGCGCGAGGAGTTTTCGCACGCGCTGGCAGATTGCGTAGTAGGTCTGCTCGACGCGTGCACGCTGTTCGAGCGTCAGCACGCCGTGCGTGTACATCGCGATGCCTTCGCCGGCCCAGTAGTGCGCCTCGTGGTAAATCTCGAGCGCCGACTTACGGTCGATCGCGTCGTAGACCTCCCACAGGTCATTGAGGATCAGCGGGTCATCTTCGGTCGGTTGCTGCGGCACGATGTCGGGAATGGACTCGACGTCGATTACATTGGTGAGCAGCACCGCGTGGTGTGCGGTCATCGCACGCCCGGACTCGGTGATGATGTCCGGGTGCGCGATGTCGTGCTCGCTGCAGATCTCCCACAGCGTGCGCACGACCGTCAGCGCGTACTGCTCGACCGTGTAGTTCATCGAGCAGTCGCTGCGCGAGCGCGTGCCCTCGTAATCGACACCGAGCCCGCCGCCGACGTCCATCACGCGGATGCGTACGCCGAGCGCGGTCAGCTCCTGGAAATGGCGCGCCGCTTCGCGCATGCCGCGCTGGATGTCGCGGATGTTCGCGATTTGCGAACCCAAGTGGAAATGGAGCAGCTGCAGGCACTGCTCCATGCCGAGTTCCTTCAGGCGGTTGACCGCTTCGAGCACCTGCGTCGCCGACAGGCCGAACTTGGATTTCTCGCCGCCGGTCGTCTGCCACTTGCCGGCGCCCATGCTCGCGAGCCGGATGCGGATGCCAATCAGTGGATCCACGCCGATGTCGCGCGCTTCGCGCACAAGCATGTCGAGCTCGGACAGCTTCTCGACGACGATGTACACCCGGTGTCCAAGCTGCAGACCGATGAGCGCGAGGCGCAGGTACTCGCGGTCCTTGTAGCCGTTGCAGATGATTGTGCTGCCGGGCGGGGACATCGCGAGGACCGCCATCAGCTCGGGCTTGCTGCCGGCTTCGAGGCCGACGCGGCCATTGCCGCCGTGGTGGATGATTTCTTCGACCACCGAGCGCTGCTGGTTGACCTTGATCGGATAGACGAGCGTGTAGCCGCCTTGGTAGCCATAGTCTTGGCGCGCCTTGGCGAACGCCTCGCAGACCGTATTGATGCGGTCGTGCAGGATGTCACCGAAGCGTAGCAGCACCGGCAGGTTCAGCCCGTGCTTACCGACATTGCTCGCGAGTTCGTGCAGGTCAACCGCGCCGTCTTCCGGGTTGCGGGTCGGGTGGACGATCAGGTGGCCGTTCTCGTTGACGTCGAAGTAGCCGTTGCCCCAGTGAGAGATGTTGTAGGTGTCACGCGCTTCCTGGGTCGTGCGGGTGCTCGCCGGGTTTCCGTTTCCGTTCGTCATCGGCACCAGTCCCGGACTTGGGCCTGAGCTTCAGCAAGCGCTGCAGCACGCTCGCTCTCGTCATAGGTAACCCGGGCTCCGCTCTCGTCTACGCGAGACAGCCGCCGCGCGCGCTCTATGTTCGCGACGCGCGCGCGCGCCTGCTCACACGAGCGCGCGAGTCGCGCTTCGTACTCTGCGTCATTCATGGCATCTTCGGCGGCATCCGCGCGCAGCTGGTCCGTCAGCTCGAGCTGCCGTTCGCGCTCGACCTGCGCGCGCAGCGTCGCTTCCAAATCGGTGGGCTCGTTACGAATCGGCAGCTCGTCGACGGCCTGGTTGGCGGGTGGTTTGTCGCCGTAATGGACGTCGGGTCGCGCTCGTACAGGAACTCAGACCGATCGTAGGCGGCAAGCGTCTCGCGGGCGAGTTCACACGCGCTGCGCTGCAGCGCGAGCCGCTGGGCCTCTTCGGCATCGGGGTCGGTTTCTGCGAACCGCTCAGCTTCCTCAACCACTTCGTTGGTCGCGGGCCGAGGCGCGTTGATGGTGCGGGCGTCGACGCCCGGCGGCGGCCGCGTGCCGCACTCCGTGACGCCTTGGGCATTCGTCCAGCAACGCGGCTGCTGCGCCGACGCGGCGCCGGCGACCGTCAGTACCAAAATCAATGTCATGTATCGAACCATGGGATGCCCCTCCGGCTTAGGCCGGAATCTTACACCTGCATTCAAATTGCGTCCGGGCCCGTTTCGCCCGTTCGGATGCGCGTCGCCTGCTCGAGGTCGAACACGAAAATCTTGCCGTCTCCAATCTTGCCGGTCCGTGCAGCGGTGCTGATCGACTCGATCACGCGCTCGGCGAGCTCGTCGGGTACCGCGAGTTCAATCTTCACCTTCGGCAGGAAATCGACCACGTACTCGGCGCCCCGGTACAGCTCCGTATGCCCTTTCTGCCGGCCGAAGCCCTTCACCTCGGTTACGGTAATCCCCTGTACGCCGATTTCGGACAGCGCCTCACGCACGTCATCGAGCTTGAACGGCTTGATGATGGCGGAAATCATTTTCATTTCAACGGCTCCGGGGGCAGGTGGGACGGGCGGTCATTCTACCATCCCGCCAACCAGGGGCAGGCAGGGTTACACTTGGAGCCTTGGAGGTAACGCCATGGTAGACACGAAACGACTGGATGAGCTGGCGCGCCGCCTGGCCGAGGCTGTGCCGCCTGCGGTGCGCGGGCTCGGCGACGAGATGGAGAAGAACTTCCGCTCGGTGCTGAGCGCGACCTTCTCGCGGCTCGACCTCGTCACGCGCGAGGAGTTCGAGCTGCAGCAAGCGCTCCTGGTCCGCACGCGCGAAAAACTCGACACGCTGGTTTCGCGGCTGGCCGAACTGGAACTCGAACTCGGCGCCGCCGCGCCGCCGAAGCGGCGCAAGCGCGCGAAGGACGACGACTGACGCCGCGCCACTGACCGGCGGCACCCAGGTCCACGGAGGGACCGATGCCACTCGCCACCATCCACACGCGGGCCGCCTCCGGCCTGCACGCCGAAGCGGTCACAGTC
>JAIVGZ010000067.1 GCA_020201335.1 Natronospirales bacterium | reverse complement strand
CCCGCCACTCATGCTGTTGTTGGTAAACACCAGATCGAGCGCGGCGCTGTCGCTGGCCGCGGCATCGAAATGATCGCCGCGGTGGCCGCTGAAGTCGCTGTTGTCGACGGTGACATTGACAACCGCTGTGCCAATGGACTGGATCAGGATTCCGTCGTTGCCCAGCGCAGATGAGTTGTCGCGGAAGATCGTGTCGGTGATCACCAGCCGATTGAGCGTGCCGGTATTGTTGACCAGGCGCAGATTGTCCTCGAGCCCGCCGGAAAGGTCGCTGCGGGTGATCGCCCCACTGCCGAGCAGATTGACAAAGCGGACGCTGCCTTCATCGGCACCGGCGTCGTTGCCGTTGACGCCGTCGACGACGCTGTCGACAAGGCTGAAGCCGGTCACCGTGGTGCCAAAGATTGCGTGATTTTGATGACCGCCGATGCGCATCCGCGTGAATGCAACCGAGCGCGTGTTTTCCAGATAGACGCCGTTGCCCGCAACCTCGCCGTTGGCGCCTGCGGTGGCTTGAATCCGTCCGCCGGTGCAGGTCGGCGTGGCCGCAGTGCAAGCACCGCCGGTTCCGGCCACGGTAAAACTGCCAGAGGCACTATTGGTATTGACCAGCACGATGCCGTTGGCACCGCCGTTGGCATCGACGCGGTCGAGCGTGAAGTTGCCGGTCACGCCGTTGAGGTTGACCGCCGGCGCGTTGCTGGCAGCAACGTTCATCTGGCTGACATCGATACCGGTAAAAGCGCCATTGCCGAACAGGCCCTGGGTGCCGGAAGCGGGCGCAATGTTGAAGCCGCGTGCCTGCACGGTGTTGGCCAGTGACACCTGACCCTGCACCACCGGGCGGGTTCCGGCCATTGCCGGGCGCGCGTCCAGCGTGCCGTTGGCCGGCACCTGAACCGCATGGAAGCCGTCGAAGGTGTTACCGGTCGCGCCCTGTCCAATCAGCCGTTCGTTGGCAACAAAGGCGTGCCCGCCGGCGTTGTTGCCGGAAGCCAGAAAGATTCGCGCGCCGGTGGCGCGCGCGCCGGGCAGGCTGGACAAGGCCTGGAATGGACGATTAAGGCTGCCGTCACCGCCTGCAGTCGCGCTCGGATTCACCACCCATAGCGCCGGACCGGTGACGTTAACATTGACCGTGCCAGTCGCACACTGCACCGGCGCTGCCGTGGTCGCGCTGTCACAAACTTCATAGGTAAAGCTGTCGGCGCCGGTAAAGCCGCCGGGTGGGTCGTACTGATACGTGCCGGTGGCCGGGTCGACCAGCGTCAACAGCGCGCCGTTGGTGGATGTGGCCGGCAGCGGCGAAACGCTGAGCGCGGCGGGCGGATCGTCGATATCGGCCGCGCCGTCCTTGAGCAATTCGTTGTCGGCTGCACCCAGCGTGATCCGGATTGCCGAATGCGTGGTCAGCGTGTGATCGACCACGGTCGGCGGGTCGTTGACGGCGTTGACGGTCAGCGAGACCGTTGCGGACGGCGAAGTTTCGGTGCCGTCGTTGACCGTGAAGGTGAAGCTGTCGGACCCGGAGAAATTCGCACTCGGGGTGTAGGTCACCTGGGCGCTGGTGGCATCAACGGGTGCGATTGCACTCAGAGCACCATTCCCCGGGCCGGTTGCAATCGCAAACGTCAGCGGGTCACTGTCGGCATCGCTGCCGGTCAGCGTGATGACCACCGGCGCATCCTCGTCGGTGGACGGCATGGCGCTGTTGGCGACCGGCGGCGCATTGCCCGGCGTCACGGTGATCGATATCGTCGCCGGTGCCGAGGTAACCGTAGCGTCGCTTGCGGTGTAGCTAAAGCTGTCCGAACCGCTGAAACCGGTGGTCGGTGTGTAGGTCACTTCGGCGGAGGTGTCGTTGACTTGCGTAATCGTGCCGAGTGCGCCGTTGCTGGGCCCGCCGGCGATCGCGAAGGTCAACGGGTCGCCGTCAATGTCACTGCCGGTCAGCGTGATCGTGACCGCAATGTCTTCCTCGGTGGTCGCGGCGCCGTCGTTGGCCACCGGCGGGTCGTTGACCGGGTTGACCGTCAGCGCAACCGTCGCCGGGGCCGAAGCGACGGTGCCGTCGTTGGTGGTGATCGTGAAACTATCGGTGCCGTTGAAGTCGGTGTTCGGGGAATAGGTCACCGATGCCGAGGTCGGCGTCAATTGGGTGATCGTACCCAGGCTGCCGCTGGCAGGCGGCGTTGCGACGGCGAAGGCTAACGGGTCGCCGTCGACGTCACCGCCGGTCAACGTGATCGTCACTGGAGTATCTTCGTCGGTGGTTGCAGAGGCAGCATCGGCCGTCGGCGGATCGTTGACCGGGTTGATCGTGATCTCGACCGTCGCGGCAGCCGAGTCCAGCGCACCGTCGTTCACGCTGAACGTAAAGCTGTCGGCACCGTTGAAGTCGGGGGCCGGCGTGTAGGTGAGCTCGGCGGTGGTGTCGTTGATTGGCGTAATCGCGCCAAGGGCGCCGTTACCTGGCCCGGTCACGATTGCAAAGGTCAGCGCATTACCTTCAACATCGCTGCCGTTGAGTGTGATCGTTACTGCGGTGTCTTCGTCGGTACTTGCCGTGCCGGCATCCGCCACGGGCGGGTCGTTGACCGGGTTGACCGTCAGCGAAATCGTCGCCGATGCCGAATCGACGGTGCCGTCGTTGGCGAAAAAGGTGAAACTGTCGGTGCCGTTGAAGTCGGCAGCCGGTGTATACGTGACCTCGGCGGTGGTGTCGCTAATCGGTGTGATGGCGCTCAGGCTGCCGTTGGCCGGGCCGCTGGCAATGGCGAAGGTCAGCGGGTCGGCGTCGACGTCACCGCCGGTCAGCGTGATCGTGACCGGCACGTCCTCGTCGGTGGTTGCCGCGCCGGGATCAGCGGTCGGCGGGTCATTGATCGGATTGACCGTCAGCGAAATCGTCGCCGGGGCTGAGTTGACCGTGCCGTCGTTGGACGTGAACGTAAAGCTGTCGCTGCCGTTGAAGTCGGCGTTCGGGGTGTAGGTCACGGATGCCGAGGTCGGCGTCAGTTGAGTGATCGCGCCCAGACTGCCGTTACCTGGTGGTGAGGCGACGGCAAAGGTCAGCGGATCGCCGTCGATATCGCTGCCGGTCAGTGTGATCGTCACCGCCGTGTCCTCGTCGGTGGTTGCCGCATCGGCATCGGCAACGGGCGGGTCGTTGACCGGGTCGATCGTGATGCTGACGGTCGCCGTGGCACACAGCGCCGGCAGCGGCGTGCCGTCATCACAGACCTGGTAGACAAAGCTGTCGGCGCCGTTGAAGTCGCCGGACTTGGTGTAGGTGATCACGCCGGTGGCCGGATTGATGCTGGTGGTGCCATTGGTCGGGCCGCTGGTGACCGTGACCGAGGCCGGGTCGAGGTCGCCGTCGACGTCGCTGTCGTTGGCCAGTACATCAATGTCGACCTGCTGATCTTCATTTGTACTCGCTGCGTCGTCAACCGCGACCGGCGGGGCG
>JAIVGZ010000042.1 GCA_020201335.1 Natronospirales bacterium | reverse complement strand
CCCCTGGACCCGCGCTTGCACGGGCCGCTCTCGCCAGCGGCACACGGGGTGTGCGCCCGTTGGAGCCGGGACGGCACGGCACCAAGCCGGCACGAAATACCGCGGACGCCGTCGCCGGCGGCGTCGCACTTGCGGCGCTGGGTTTCGTCGAGCGGGCGTACCGCATCGGCGCGCGCGAACTCGGTGCGGAACCGGCGTTGTTGGTCACTGGCGGTGACGCGGAGCTGCTGGCCGCGGCGTTCCCGGCGGCGCAGCGCATCGACGACCTCGTATTGCGCGGCCTGGCCGCGTGGGCGGACGCGTGATCCGCGCGGTCACCCTGTTGTTGCTGGTTGCGAACCTATTGCTGTTCGGGTGGGCGTGGACCCGGGCGCCCGATGCAGCATCGACACCGGCGGCCCCGGCGCTGCAAGCATCGCCGCTGGTGCTGCTCGCGGAACTGCCCGCGCCGCTGCCCGCAGCCGCGATTCCGCAGGACAATCCGCCCGAGCAGCCGACCGAGGCGGATGCAGAGGCGCCTGCATGCCAGGGCGTCGGCCCGTTCAGCGACCGCGATGCGGTCATCGCAGCGCGCGACGAATTGCTTGACGCGGGCATCGCAGCGTTGCCGAGCGCCGTGGATGCGTCGCAGCGCCTCGGGTTCTGGGTCCACACGCGCCCAGCGGCGACGCGCGAAGAGGCAGCCGCAATCATCGATCGGTTGCGGCGCGCCGGCATCCGGGATTTCTATGTGGTGACAGAAGGCGAGATCAGCAATGCGGTCTCGCTCGGCGTATTTGGTCGGCCGGAAACTGCTGAGCAGCATGCCGCACGGTTACGGGCAATGGGATTTGACGTCGTCGTCGGTGAGCGCCGGCGCGAAATGACTGCCTGGTGGCTCGAATTCCCGGTTCCTGCAACGGGCTCCCCAGGTGAGACGGCGCTCGCCGACCTCGTAATGGCGGGGAACGGACTGACGCTCGAGCCTCGCCGCTGCGAAGAGTGAAAGGTTACAATCCGGGCCCGTGGCTGGCGTAGCTCAGTAGGTAGAGCAACTGATTTGTAATCAGAAGGTCGGGGGTTCGATTCCCTCCGCCAGCACCACTTTAAAGGCCGTATAAATTAAACCTCATAAACCTCGCTCAGTCGCGATCCAGCTGTGGATAAATCGAGACGCTGGGTGCCCCTCCGGACCCTGTTCCCTGCCCAAATCTTCAAGTGAACTCAACGCGCAACGCGCGACACTTCAAGTTGACAGGGCTTCACCCGCTGACTGACAATACGCGGCTTGTTATCGCGGAGGGGTTCCCGAGCGGTCAAAGGGAGCAGACTGTAAATCTGCCGGCTCAGCCTTCGCAGGTTCGAATCCTGCCCCCTCCACCAGAAGACGGGTGGTGAAGGCCTTTTGAAGAACGCCGGGACGCAGCGCGGGGCGCGCGGGTCTGCGGGTGTAGTTCAATGGTAGAACCTCAGCCTTCCAAGCTGATGACGTGGGTTCGAATCCCATCACCCGCTCCAGTTTGCGGGCGCCCATATAGCTCAGTCGGTAGAGCACTTCCTTGGTAAGGAAGAGGTCACCGGTTCAAATCCGGTTATGGGCTCCAGTTGTAAATGAAGACGACGATTAAATGAAATTCGGGAGAGTCATCGATGTCAAAAGAAAAATTCGAGCGTAAGAAGCCGCATATCAACGTCGGCACTATCGGTCACGTCGACCACGGTAAGACGACTTTGACGGCGGCGCTGACGGTTGTGCAGGCGAAGCAGTTTGGCGGCGAGTCGCGCGCCTACGACCAGATCGACAACGCTCCCGAAGAGCGCGCGCGCGGCATCACGATCGCGACAGCGCACGTCGAATACGAGTCGAAGAACCGGCATTACGCGCACGTCGACTGCCCGGGTCACGCGGACTACGTGAAGAACATGATCACGGGCGCAGCGCAGATGGACGGCGCGGTGCTGGTGGTATCGGCAGCCGACGGCCCGATGCCGCAGACGCGTGAGCACATCCTGTTGGCGCGCCAGGTCGGCGTGCCGTACATCGTGGTGTTCATGAACAAGTGCGACATGGTCGACGACCCGGAGCTCCTGGAGCTGGTCGAGATGGAAGTGCGCGACCTGTTGAACCAGTACGAATTCCCGGGCGACGACACGCCGATCATCAAGGGTTCGGCGCTGAAGGCGCTGGAAGGCGATGAGTCGGAGATCGGCACGCAGGCGATCGGCCAGCTGATCGACGCGCTGGACACCTGGATCCCGCAGCCGGAGCGTGCGATTGACGGCGCGTTCCTGATGCCGGTCGAGGACGTGTTCTCGATTTCGGGTCGCGGCACCGTGGTGACCGGACGCATCGAGCGCGGCATCGTGAAGGTCGGCGACGAAATCGAGATCGTGGGTATCAGCCCGACGCAGAAGACGACGGTGACGGGCGTCGAAATGTTCCGCAAGCTGCTGGACCAGGGCGAGGCTGGCGACAACGTCGGCGTGCTGCTGCGTGGCACGAAGCGCGATGAAGTCGAGCGCGGCCAGGTGCTGTGCAAGCCGGCCTCTATCAAGCCGCCGCACGACCGACGTGACGGGCAGCTGTGAGCTGCCGAAGGGCATCGAGATGGTGATGCCGGGCGACAACGTGAAGATGGAAGTCACGCTGATCAACCCGATCGCGATGGAAGAGGGCCTGCGTTTCGCAATCCGCGAGGGTGGCCGCACCGTTGGTGCCGGCGTCGTCGCGAAGGTCATCGAATAATGGCCACCCAGACCATCCGTATCCGCCTGAAAGCGTTCGACCACCGCTTAATCGACCGTTCCACTCGGGAAATCGTCGAAACCGCGAAGCGGACCGGCGCGCAGGTCAAGGGCCCGATTCCGCTGCCGACCAAGATCGAGAAATTCACGATTCTGGTGTCGCCGCATGTAAACAAGGACGCCCGGGACCAGTACGAGATCCGGACCCACAAGCGGATCCTCGACATCGTGGACCCGACCGACAAGACCGTTGACGCCCTGATGAAGCTCGATCTGGCCGCCGGCGTGGATGTCCAGATTAAGCTGAACTAGGCCCGGCAGGGCTGGAAGTGCCCTGACGCCGCGTGCTATCATGCGCGGCTCTTTAAAGCATTAACATTCAGCATCGGCCAATTGAAGTCGATGCGGTGAACGAGGTTAAGAAGATGCCAATTGGAATTGTTGGTCGCAAATGCGGCATGACCCGCATTTTCACCGACGCCGGCGTTTCCGTGCCGGTGACGGTGATTGAGGCCGAACCCAACCGCGTTACCCAGGTCAAGACTGTCGAGCTCGACGGCTATCGCGCGCTCCAGGTAACGACCGGCGAGCGCCGTGCCAATCGTGTGACGAAGGCGTTGGCCGGCCATTTCGGCAAGAACGGCGTCGCCCCGGGCCGCGGCCTGTGGGAGTTCCGCCTCGCCGATGGCGAAGGCGACGGCCTTGAAGTAGGCGCCGAGCTGAAGGTCGACGTGTTCCAGCCGGGGCAGAAAGTCGATGTCACCGGCACCTCGATCGGTAAAGGTTTCGCAGGTACCGTCAAGCGCTGGAACTTCTCCATGCAGGACGCGACGCACGGCAACTCGGTGTCGCACCGCGCACCGGGTTCGATCGGGCAAAACCAGAGCCCCGGGCGCGTGTTCAAGGGCAAGAAGATGTCCGGCCACATGGGCAACGTGCGCCGCAGCATCCAGAACCTCGAAGTTATCCGCGTCGATGCCGACCGCAATGTCATCCTGATCAAGGGTGCAGTGCCGGGCGCGCGCGGCGGTAACGTCATTGTCCGTCCCGCCTCGAAGGCGCGGGGCTGAGGGGCGTCGATGGAACTCCAATTGCAGAACGCGCAGGGCTCAGTCACCGTCTCCGACGCAGCATTCGGCGGCGATTTTAACGAGTCGCTCGTCCACCAGGTCGTCACCGCGTACATGAACGCGCGCCGTTCCGGAACCAAGGCGCAGAAGACGCGCGCCGAAGTCAGCGGCGGCGGGCGCAAGCCTTGGAAGCAAAAAGGCAGCGGCCGCGCACGCGCCGGTTCGATCCGCAGCCCGCTGTGGCGCGGCGGCGGCACGACATTCGCTGCGGCGCCGCGCGACCACAGCCAGAAGGTCAACCGCAAGATGTACCGCGGTGCGATTCGCGCAATCCTCGGCGAGCTGGTCCGTCAAGAGCGCCTGATTGTCGTCGAGAACTTCGCGGTCGATGCTCCGAAGACCAAGCAGCTGGTCGGAAAGCTGAAGGACCTCGGCCTCGAGAACGTGCTGATTGTGACCAACGACATCGACGAGAACCTGTATCTCGCCGCGCGCAACCTGCACCAGGTAGACGTGCGTGACGTGCAGGGCCTCGACCCGGTCAGCCTCATCAATTTCGACAAGGTGCTGATCTCGGTCCCCGCGATCCGCAGCGTCGAGGAGTGGCTGGCATGAGCTCCCAAGAGCGTCTGATGAATGTACTGCTGTCGCCGCACGTGTCCGAGAAGGGCGCGCGCCTGCAGGAGCAGTCGAACCAGGTCGTGTTCCGGGTCCGCCCGGACGCGGACAAGGACGAGATTCGCCGTGCCGTCGAACTGATGTTCGAGGTGAAGGTCGCGGAAGTTCGTGTGATGAACGTGAAGGGAAAGAGCAAGCGCTTCGGCCAGACCACCGGCCGCCGCAGCGACTGGAAGAAGGCGTACGTGAAGCTGGCTGAAGGCCAGTCGATCGACATGATCGGGAGTGAAGGCTGATGACCGTCCGTAAAGCCAAGCCTACTTCTCCGGGCCGCCGTTTTGTGGTCTCGGTTTCGAACCCGGACCTGCACAAGGGCAAGCCGGTTTCGTCGCTCGTAGAGCGCAAGTCGCGCACCGGCGGCCGCAACAATGCGGGCCGGATCACGACGCGTCACCAGGGTGGTGGTCACAAGCAGCATTACCGGATTGTCGACTTCAAGCGCGACAAGGACGGCATCGCCGCCCGCGTCGAGCGCCTCGAGTACGACCCGAACCGCACCGCGCACCTGGCGCTGCTGTTGTACGCAGACGGCGAGCGCCGTTACATCATCGCGCCGAAGGATGTCTCGGCCGGCGACCAGCTCCGTTCCGGTGCGGATGCACCGATCCGGGCGGGCAACACGCTGCCGTTGCGCAACATTCCGGTCGGTACGCAAGTGCACGCGATCGAGCTGAAGCCCGGCAAGGGCGCGCAGATTGCGCGCAGCGCAGGTGCAACGGCCCAGCTGGTTGCCCGCGAGGGTGCGTATGCAACCGTCCGCCTGCGCTCCGGCGAGATGCGCAGGATCCACATCGAGTGCCGCGCCACGATCGGTGAAGTTGGCAACTCGGAGCACAGCCTGCGCTCGTTGGGTAAGGCCGGCGCGAAGCGCTGGCGCGGTATCCGTCCGACGGTCCGCGGCACCGCGATGAACCCGGTCGACCATCCGCATGGTGGTGGTGAGGGTCGCAACATGGGCAAGCACCCGGTAACACCGTGGGGCGTGCAGACGAAGGGCAAGAAGACGCGCCACAACAAGCGCACCGACGGCATGATCGTTCGCCGCCGCAAGAAATGATGAGGAACTGAACTGATGCCACGTTCAATCAGAAAAGGGCCGTTCATTGACGCGCATCTGGCCGCGAAGGTCAGTGCCGCGCTGGCGACCAACAACAAGCGCCCGATCAAGACTTGGTCGCGTCGTTCGATGATTACGCCGGAGATGGTCGGCCTGACGATTGCCGTCCACAACGGGCGCCAGCACGTGCCCGTGCTCGTCTCCGAGAACATGGTCGGGCACAAGCTCGGCGAATTCGCTGCGACCAGGACCTTTAAGGGTCACTCGGGCGACAAGAAGGTCAAGGCGGTTTAAGTGAGGAGCAGCACGATGGAAGCCGTTGCCAAACACAAGTTCGCGCGTATCTCGCCGCAGAAGTGCCGGCTTGTCGCCGACCAGATCCGCGGGCAGAGCGTCGACCAGGCGTTGCGCACGCTTACCTTCAGCCCGAAGAAGGCTGCGCGCATCGTGCAGAAAGTGCTCGAGTCGGCGATCGCCAACGCCGAGAACAACGCCGGCGCAGACGTCGACGAATTGAAGATTGCTGCGATCACGGTTGATGAAGGCCCGACCTACAAGCGCATGCGCGCCGGCCCGAAGGGCATGGGCAACCGCATCCTAAAGCGTACCAGTCACATTACTGTGACGGTCGCGGACGAATAAGAGAGACGCCATGGGACAGAAAGTACATCCGACCGGCATCCGGCTCGGGATTTCGAAGGACCACACGTCGAAGTGGTATGCGACGTCGTCCGATTTCCCCGGTCTGTTGCAGAACGACCTGTTGGTTCGCGACTTCCTGAAAAAGAAGTTGTCGCAGGCGTCTGTCAGCCGTATCCAGATCGAGCGTCCAGCGAAGAAGGCCAACATCACGATCCATACGGCGCGTCCGGGCATCGTGATTGGCAAGAAGGGCGAGGACATCGAGGCGCTGCGTAATGAAGTCGCAAAGATGCTCGACCTGCCGGTTGTTGACGTGCATATCGGCGTCGACGAGATCCGCAAGCCCGAGCTCGACGCGCAGCTGGTTGCAGAGAGCATCGCGCAGCAGCTCGAGCGTCGCATCATGTTCCGCCGCGCGATGAAGCGCGCGGTGCAGAACTCGATGCGCCTGGGCGCACTCGGCATCAAGGTGCACGTAGCCGGCCGCCTGAATGGCGCCGAGATTGCGCGCAGCGAGTGGTACCGCGAGGGCCGCGTGCCGCTGCATACGCTGCGCGCCGACATCGACTACGGGTTCGCCGAAGCGCACACGACTTACGGCGTAATCGGTGTGAAGACTTGGATTTTCAAGGGCGAAGTGTTCGATCCGGGCACCATCGGCCAGGACCCGGCGGCCGAGAAGGCACCCACGGGCAGGACCGGCGCCGGACGCCGCGAGGACAGCTGAGATGCTGCAACCGAAACGAACGAAATTCCGCAAGATGCGCAAGGGCCGCAACCGCGGGCTTGCGACCTCGGGCAACCAGGTCAGCTTCGGCGAGTACGGCCTGAAGGCCTTGGGCCGTGGCCGCATCACCGCCCGGCAGATTGAGGCCGCGCGTCGTGCGATGACCCGCTACGTGAAGCGTGGCGGCAAGATCTGGATCCGGGTGTTCCCGGATGTGCCGGTCTCGAAGAAGCCGCTCGAGGTCCGCATGGGTAAGGGCAAGGGCAACGTTGAGTATTGGGTCTGCAAGATCCAGCCGGGCCGCGTCCTGTACGAGATGGAAGGCGTGACCGAGGATATCGCCCGCGAGGCGTTCCGCCTGGCGGCGACCAAGCTCCCGGTGCAGACGGCATTCGTGGCGCGGACGGTACTGTGATGAAAGCGACGGATTTGAGAAAGAAAAACGAGCAGGAGCTCCGCGAGGAGCTGCTGGGTCTGAGCCGCAACATTGCGCGCATCAAGACCATCCTGAACGAGAAGGCGAAGGCAGGTAACGCGTGATGAGCGAGCAGACTCCAGTCCGCACGATCACCGGCAAGGTGATCAGCAACAAGATGGACAAAACCATCACCGTGCTCGTCGAGCGCCAGGTGAAGCATGAGCTGTACGGCAAGTACATCCGGCGCTCGAGCAAGATTAAGGCGCACGACGAGAAGAATGAGTGCGGCGAGGGTGACCTCGTGGCAATTACGCAGTGCCGGCCCATTTCGCGCGACAAGTCGTGGCGGCTGGTCAACGTTGTCGAAAAAGCGGCGGAGTAAGCAGCAATGATCCAGATGCAGAGCATTCTGAACGCAGCCGACAACAGCGGCGCCCGCCGCCTGATGTGCATCAAGGTGCTGGGCGGCTCGAAGCGCCGGTACGCACACATCGGCGACGTGATTAAAGTCAGCGTCAAGGATGCGATTCCGCGCGGCAAGGTCAAGAAGGGCGAGGTGTACAACGCGGTTGTCGTGCGTACCCGGAAGGGCGTGCGCCGGTCGGACGGTTCGCTGATCCGCTTCGACGGCAACGCGGCGGTGCTGCTGAACAACCAGATGCAGCCGATCGGCACCCGTATCTTCGGGCCGGTCACGCGCGAACTGCGCAGCGAACGATTCATGAAAATCATCTCGCTGGCACCGGAAGTGCTGTGAGATCGAGGGTAGACGCATGAACAGGTTGAAGAAGGGCGACGACGTGATCGTGATCGCCGGCAAGGACAAGGGACGGCGCGGCACCATTTTGAAGGTGTTCGCGAACGACCGCGTGCTCGTCGAGAATTTGAACATGATCAAGAAGCACACCCGCCCGAACCCGAACAAGGGCGAGCCGGGTGGCATCGTCGAGAAGGAGGCGCCGCTGCAGGCGTCGAACGTGATGTTGTACAACCCGCGCTCGAAGAAGGGCGACCGGGTCGGCGTGCGCACGCTCGATGACGGCCGCAAGGTGCGTTTCTTCAAGTCCGACAACGAAGTTGTCGACGTGTAACCAGGTGAGTCCGATGCCAAGACTGCAAGATCATTACCGGGAGACTGTCGTACCGACCCTGATGAAGGAATTCGGTTACGGCAACGTGATGGAAGTCCCCCGCATCACGAAAATCACTCTGAACATGGGCGTGGGCGAGGCCGTGGCCGACAAGAAGGTCATGGATAACGCCGTCGGCGACATGACGAAGATCGCCGGCCAGAAGCCGTTGGTCACGCTCTCGCGCAAGTCGATCGCCGGATTCAAGATCCGCGACGGCTGGCCGATTGGCTGCAAGGTCACCCTGCGCCGGAACCGGATGTACGAGTTCCTGGATCGCCTGGTGTCCGTGGCGCTGCCGCGCGTGCGCGACTTCCGAGGCGTGAACGGGCGGTCGTTTGACGGCCGTGGCAACTACAGCATGGGTGTCCGGGAGCAGATCATCTTCCCGGAAATCGAATACGACAAGGTGGACGCGGTGCGTGGCATGGACATCACGATCACCACGACCGCGAAGACGGACGCGGAAGCGAAGGCGCTGTTGAAAGCGTTTAACTTCCCGTTCCGTAACTGAGGAAAGAGCGATGGCGAAGACATCAATGGTCGTGCGCGAGACGCACCGCAAGCAGATCGCGGCGAAGTACGCTGCGAAGCGCGCGGAGCTGAAGGCGTTGATCAAGAATCCGGAAACCGGCGACGAAGAGCGCTTCGCGGCGGTCGACAAGCTGAACGCGCTGCCGCGCGATGCCAGCCCGACCCGCCAGCGGAACCGCTGCGCGCTGACCGGCCGCCCGCATGGGTATTACCGAAAGTTCGGCCTCGGCCGTAACAAGCTGCGCGAAGCTGCGATGCGTGGCGACATTCCCGGTCTGGTCAAGTCCAGCTGGTAAGGGTGAAAAGAACATGAGCATGACCGATCCTATTTCCGACCTGCTGACGCGCATCCGCAACGGCCAGACGGCGGGCAAGACAGAAGTGACGATGCCTGCGTCGAAGGTAAAGGCGTCGATTGCGCAGGTGCTGAAGGACGAGGGCTACATCACGGACTTCGGTACCAGTGACCTGGAAGGCAACAAGAAGGCGCTCACCGTTCGCCTGAAGTACTACGACGGCCGTCCGGTCATCGACCGCATCGAGCGCGTCAGCCGACCGGGCCTGCGTATCTTCAAGCGTGCCGACGACCTGCCGAAGGTGCAGGGCGGACTGGGCATCGCGATTGTTTCGACTTCGCAGGGCGTGATGAGCGACCGCGCCGCGCGCGCGGCCGGCCACGGCGGCGAAGTCCTCTGCGTGGTGTGCTGACATGTCAAGAATCGCAAAGATGCCGGTACCGCTGCCCAAAGGGGTCGAAGCGACTCTGAATGGCGCCGTGCTGGCGGTGAAAGGCCCGAAGGGCAGGTTGGAACTGGTTGTGCATGAGCAGGTCGAGGCGAAGCTCGAGGACAACGTGCTGAAGTTCGCGCCGCGTACCCAGGAGCAGCAGGCGATTGCACTTGCCGGCACCATCCGCGCGTTGGCCAACAACATGGTCAACGGCGTCAGCACCGGCTTCGAGAAAAAGCTGGAGCTGGTCGGCGTCGGTTACCGCGCGCAGGCGCAGGGCAAGAACCTGAACCTGACGCTCGGTTTCTCGCACCCGGTGGTGTTCGCGGTGCCAGAGGGCATCACGATTGAGACGCCGAGCCAGACCGAGATCATCGTGCGCGGTTGTGACCGCCAGGTGGTCGGCGAGGTTGCAGCGAAAATCCGCGCATACCGGCCGCCCGAGCCGTACAAGGGCAAAGGCGTGCGCTATTCGGACGAGCGAGTCGTTCGCAAAGAAGCCAAGAAGAAGTAAGGCAGGTAACGAGCCATGCACGAGAAGAAAGAATCCAGAATGCGTCGCGCTGCCCGCGGGCGCGCCCGTATCCGCGAGTCCGGCACGCACCGGTTGTGTGTGTTCCGCACGCCTCGCCACATCTACGCGCAAGTCATCGCGCCCGAGGGTTCGCAGGTGCTGGTCGCTGCGTCGACTGTCGAGGCCGACCTGCGCAAGGCACTCAAGGGCACCGGCAACGCCGAGGCTGCGGCCGCAGTTGGCCGTGCAATCGCTGAGAAGGCGAAGGCCAAAGGCATTACCAAGGTCGCTTTTGACCGTTCCGGCTTCCGTTACCACGGCCGGGTCAAGGCGCTGGCCGACGCCGCCCGCGAAAACGGATTGGAGTTTTAACGAATGGCACACATGGACAACCAGGGTAAAGGTGATGGCCTGCTTGAGAAGCTGGTCACGATCAACCGCGTCGCGAAAGTGGTCAAGGGCGGACGTCAGTTCGGCTTCACCGCGCTGACCGTGGTCGGTGACGGCAACGGCAAGATCGGCATGGGTTACGGCAAGGCGCGCGAAGTGCCGCTCGCAATCCAGAAGGCGATGGAGCAGGCGCGCAAGAACATGCGCCGCGTCAGCCTGCAGAACGGCACGCTCCATTACGCGATTAATGCGTCGCACGGGGCGACCCGCGTTTACATGCAGCCGGCATCGGAAGGTACCGGTGTGATCGCCGGCGGCGCGATGCGCGCCGTGTTCGAGGTGGTCGGCGTACAGAACGTGCTCGCAAAATCGATGGGCTCGCGGAACCCGATTAATGTGGTGCGCGCGACGATCAAGGGCCTGGCGGACACCGCCTCGCCCGACTCGATCGCGGACAAGCGCGGCCTGAAGCTCGAAGAAATCAAGGGTTAAGCAGATGGCGAAGGCGAAGGCGAAGCAGAAGCAATTGAAGGTCAAGCTCGTGAAAAGCGCGCATGGCCGGCTTGCGGCGCACCGCGCGACGGTGTCGGGCTTGGGCCTGCGCCGCATGCATCACGAGGTCACGGTCGCGGATACCCCCGAGGTGCGCGGCATGATCAACAGCATTTCGTACCTGATAAAGGTCGAGGAAGTTTGACATGCGCATGAACGACATTAAGCCAGCCGCCGGCGCCAAGAAGTCGGCGACACGCGTCGGTCGCGGCCAGGGCTCAGGCCTCGGCAAGACCGCGGGCCGCGGCCACAAGGGCCAGCACGCGCGCAAGGGCGGCTACCACAAGGTGGGCTTCGAGGGCGGCCAGATGCCGCTGCAGCGTCGGTTGCCGAAGGTCGGTTTCCGTTCGGCGCTTGCCCGCACAGCCGCAGAAGTGCGCCTGCACGAGCTCGAGCGCGCGGGCATCGATGAATTCGACGTGCTGGCGCTGAAGGGCGCCGGCATCGTGCCCGCACACGCGGACCGCGTGAAGGTCATTGCGTCCGGGAAGATTACGCGCGCGGTAACGCTGCGCGGCATCAAGGTGACGAAGGGCGCGCGCGCTGCGATCGAAGCCGCCGGCGGCAAGATCGAGGACTAAGAGTGGCACGTGGGGACGCCAGCATTGCGTCGGGCCTGGGACAGATCGGGCGCCTGACAGAACTGAAGCATCGGCTTCTGTTCGTGCTGGGCGCGCTGGTCGTGTTCCGTATCGGCGCGCACATCCCGCTGCCGGGCATCGACCCGGTGGCGCTGGCGAACCTGTTCGAGGCTCAGCGCGGCACGATCCTGGACATGTTCAACATGTTCTCCGGTGGTGCGCTGGAGCGGATGACGATCTTCGCGCTCGGCATCATGCCGTACATTTCGGCGGCGATCATCATGCAGCTGATGACCGTCGTCATCCCGTATCTCGAGCAGCTGAAGAAAGAGGGCGAGTCGGGCCGGCGCAAGATCACGCAGTACACGCGCTATGGCACGCTGGTGCTCGCGAGCTTCCAGGCAGTAGGCGCGTCGTTCGCGCTGCAGAACCAGAATGTGGTCATCTCACCGGGTTTCGGCTTCATGTTCACGGCGACGATTACGCTGGTGACGGGGACCATGTTCCTGATGTGGCTCGGCGAGCAGGTCACCGAGCGCGGCATCGGCAACGGTATTTCGATCATCATCTTTGCCGGCATTGTCGCCGGGCTGCCGTCCGCGATTGGCGGCATCCTGGAGATGACTCGGACAGGCGAAATGGCCGCGTTCCTGGTGCTGGTCATCTTCGTCGTGGCGCTCCTCGTGACCGCGTTTGTCGTGTTCGTTGAGCGCGGGCAGCGCCGCATCACGGTGAACTACGCGAAGCGCCAGCAGGGCCGCAAGATGTACGCGGGCCAGACCAGCCACCTGCCGCTGAAGCTGAACATGGCGGGCGTGATTCCGCCGATCTTTGCGTCGTCGATCATCTTGTTCCCGGGCACGATGGCCGGCTGGTTCGGCACACGCGACGGGCTTGGGTGGATGCAGACGATATCGGCCGGGCTCCAGCCGGGCCAGCCGTTGTACGTGATGCTGTACGCAGCATTGATTATCTTCTTCTGCTTCTTCTACACCGCGCTGGTGTTCAATTCGCGCGATACGGCGGAGAACCTGAAGAAGTCCGGCGCTTTCATACCGGGAATCCGGCCCGGCAAGCAGACGGCCGAATACGTCGACGGCGTGCTGACCCGCCTGACTTTCTGGGGCGCAGCGTACATCACGGCGGTCTGTCTGCTGCCCGAGTTCATGATTCTGAAGTGGAACGTACCGTTCTACTTTGGCGGTACCTCGCTGTTGATCATCGTGGTGGTGACGATGGACTTCATGGCGCAGCTGCAGGCGCACCTGATGTCCCACCAGTACGAAGGGCTGATGAAGAAGGCCAACCTGAAAGGATACGGCCGCCCCGGACAAGTCCGGTAAGGCGCGGAGATTAGAGATGAAAGTACGTGCTTCAGTAAAGAGAATGTGTCGCAACTGCAAGGTCATCCGCCGCAACGGTGTTGTGCGGGTGATCTGCTCGGACGCCCGCCACAAGCAGCGTCAGGGCTGACAAGCGACGTAACTATTGATTTTGAAGGGTGTTTTGGGATAGATTACCGCGTTTCCCCGCGGCCCAGACCCCCTCAGCAGGAGAGTGATTGAATGGCCCGTATTGCTGGAATAAACATCCCGGCGAACAAGCACACGGTGATCGCGTTGACCGCGATTTTCGGCGTCGGCCGTAGCCGTGCGCAGAAGATCTGCACCGACGCCGGCGTGCGCCCCGAGATGCGCGTCAAAGACCTGAGCGAAGGCGAGGTCGAGGCATTGCGCACCGAGGTCGCCAAGGTCACCGTCGAAGGCGATCTTCGCCGCGAGGTGTCGATGAACATCAAGCGCCTGATGGACCTCGGCGCATACCGCGGCCTGCGTCACCGCCGCGGCCTGCCGCTGCGTGGTCAGCGCACCCGTACCAACGCTCGCACCCGTAAGGGCCCGCGGCGTCCGATCAGGAAATAAGAAATGGCAAAGCCAGCAACGAAGACGCGTAAGAAGGTCAAGAAGCATGTGCTCGACGGTGTCGCGCACATCCATGCGTCGTTCAACAACACGATCATCACGATCACCGACCGCCAGGGGAACACGCTGTCCTGGGCGACCTCGGGTGGCTCCGGCTTCCGTGGTTCGCGCAAGAGCACGCCGTTCGCCGCGCAGGTTGCCGCCGAGAAGGCAGGCACCGCGGCGCAGGAGTACGGGGTGAAGAACCTCGAGGTGATGGTCAACGGGCCGGGCCCGGGCCGTGAGTCGGCCGTGCGTGCGCTCAACAACGCCGGCTTCAAGGTGCTCAGCATTACCGACGTGACACCGATACCGCACAACGGTTGTCGGCCGCCGAAGAAGAGAAGGGTGTAAAAGATGGCTAAATACATCGGTCCAAAATGTAAGCTGTCGCGCCGCGAGGGAACGGATCTGTTCCTGAAGAGCCGTGCGCGTCCGCTCGAGTCGAAGTGCCGCATCGAGTCGGCGCCCGGTCAGCACGGCCAGCAAGGCCGTCGCCCGCGCGTGTCCGACTACGGGCTGCAGCTCCGCGAAAAGCAGAAGCTGCGCCGCATGTACGGCGTGCTCGAGAAGCAGTTCCGCAACTACTACAAGAAGGCGTCGCAGCTGCGTGGCTCGACCGGTGAGAACCTCATCAAGCTGCTCGAATGCCGGCTCGACAACGTCGTGTGGCACGTTCAAGTCGGTTCCTGAACGGTCCGAGCTGTTGCAGGACATCAATGAGAACCTCGTCGTCGAGTTGTACTCGAAGTAACCACGGAGCGCCGTAATGCAGACTTCCGTCACAGAATTTTTGAAGCCGCACCTAACCGACGTTCAGACGTTGTCGACCCGGCGTGCGCGCCTCGTACTGGAGCCGCTGGAACGCGGCTTCGGCCATACGCTCGGCAACGCGCTGCGCCGCATCCTGCTGTCATCGATGCCGGGTTGCGCGGTGGTCGAGGTCGAAATCGACGGCGTGCTGCACGAGTACACGACCATCGAGGGCGTGCAGGAGGATGTCGTCGACATCCTGCTGAACCTGAAGGGTCTTGCGATTCGCATGCACGGTCGTAACGAGGCCACGCTGTCGCTGTCGAAGAAAGGCCCCGGTCCGGTCACCGCCGGCGACATCCAACTCGACCATGACGTCGAGATTGTGAACCCTGAGATGGTCATCGCGAACCTGACCAGCGCCGGCAAGCTTGGTATGAAGCTGCGCGTCGCCCGCGGCCGCGGCTACCAGCCGTCGGTGCAGCGCGCGAGCGAAGACGACACCACGCACATCGGCCGCTTGCGGCTCGACGCGTCGTTCAGTCCGGTCATCCGCGTCACGTACGCAGTGGAGAGCGCGCGCGTTGAACAGCGCACCGACCTCGACAAACTGGTCATCGACATTGAGACCAACGGCACGATTGAGCCGGAAGAGGCGATTCGCCGCGCAGCGACGATCATGCAGGGCCAACTGTCGGTATTCGTCGAGCTCGAAGGCGCAATCGACGAGGCACCCGCAGCTGCAGAATCGGACATCGACCCGATCCTGTTGAAGCCGATCGACGATCTGGAACTCACCGTGCGTTCGGCGAACTGCCTGAAGGCGGAGAACATCCACTACGTCGGCGACCTGGTGCAGCGCACCGAGGTCGAGCTTTTGAAGACCCCGAACCTCGGCAAGAAGTCGCTGACCGAGATCAAGGATGTATTGGCGAACCTGGGCCTCACGATGGGGACCAAGCTCGAGAACTGGCCGCCCACGGGCCTGCGTCGCCCCGGCGACGAAAAAGCCACGGCCTGAGAGGATTTGAACGATGCGTCACCGTAATTCAGGCCGGCAACTCAGCCGCAACAGCAGCCACCGCGCAGCGATGCTGCAGAACATGGCTGTGTCGCTGCTGCGCCACGAAACGATCAAGACCACGCTGCCGAAGGCGAAGGAGCTGCGCCGCGTCGCTGAGCCGCTCATCACGCTGAGCAAGAACGACAGCGTCGCGAACCGCCGTCTGGCGTTCGATCGGCTGCGCGACCGCGAAATCGTCACGAAGCTGTTCAACGAGCTCGGCCCGCGCTTTACCGGTCGCCCGGGTGGCTACCTGCGCATCCTGAAGTGCGGGTTCCGTGCCGGCGACAACGCGCCGATGGCATTGGTCATGATGGTCGACAAGGCGCCGGAAGAGACCACCGAAGCGTAAGCGCGGTGCTCCGTGTGGGAGCGGTGCTCCGTGTGGGAGCGGTGCTCCGTGTGGGAGCGGTGCTCCGCACCGCGATTCAAAGAAGGCCGGCTCTGCCGGCCTTTTGCTTTCCAGTGTTTTGCTTTCATTTGTCCTGCCGATGTGGGAGCGGCCCCAATGTGGGAGCGGCCCTCTGGCCGCGATGGCAGAGGGTTCTACTTGCTCGCCGCGCCGGTCGCCTGCTCGCTCATGTGGTCGCGCTTATCCTGTGCCACCGAATGCCACCACTGCCGCCGGTCGCTTGACCAAAATCGCTTCTCAGTGCGCCCGGACGCGTCTCACACCGTGATAGCGGCCCCAATGTAGGAGCGGCCCTCTGGCCGCGATGCTCGAGGGTCAGGAGCCGGGGACAGATGCGCGCCGCCGGCGGGCGGCCTATCCGACAGGCACCAGACAAACTGAGGTTCTTTCATACGCCCGCCGCGCAGCGGCGTAGCGAAGCAAAAAACCACGCTTTTTTGCGGAGCGTGGAGGCGCGCCGGCAGGCGTCGCCGACATAGAAAGCTGGGCGTAGAATCCACCCATGATTGTCCTGTTCACCGACTTCGGCCTCGACGCCCCTTACATCGGCCAGATGAAGGCGGTGCTGCACCGCGATGCTCCGGGGGTCCCGGTTCTCGACCTGTTCGCCGACCTCGCACCGTTCGACGCGCGTTCCGCGAGCTACCTGCTTCCGGCGTACGTGCTGGATTTTCCAGAAAATGCCGTGTTCCTCACAATCGTCGACCCGGGCGTCGGCGGCCCGCGCCGCGCGCTGGTGCAGCGCTCACGGAACCGCTGGTATGTGGGTCCCGACAACGGCATCCTCGACATTGAGGCCGGTCGCGACCCGAGCACGCGCCGCTGGCAGATCACATGGCTTCCGAAGAAGCTGTCGGCGAGTTTTCACGGGCGCGACCTGTTCGCGCCTGTCGCCGCGAAGCTTGCCCGCGGGGCGCCGCCCGAAGAAATCGGCTGTGTACCGCTCGACGAGCCCCTACCGGCGGTTCCTGCCGATTTGCCGCGCATTGTCTATATTGACCGCTTTGGAAACGCAATCACGGGTATCCGGGCCAGCACGATGACGCCGAAGGCGACGCTAGAGATCCGCGGCTTCCAGGTGCCGCGTGCCAACACCTACTCGGATGTGCCCGAGGGCTCGCCATTCTGGTACGAGAACGCGAATGGACTGGTCGAGATCGCGGTGAACAGCGGCTACGCGGACGAGCAACTCGACCTCGATGTCGGCGACCCGTTTGTGCTGCACTTGCGCACCCGCAAGCGCAAAGCGAAAGGCACTGGAGATCCCTCATGAAAATCCGATTGATGCTCGCTTCATTGGCGCTGGTCTTGGTGCCGTCGTACGCTGGGGGCGTGGACCGCCATGTCGACAACCCTTTTCAGGTGCGCTCCGAGGTGTACGCGCGCAACGGCATGGCCGCGACCAGCCACCCGCTCGCGACTCAGGTCGCGCTTGATGTGCTGCAGCAGGGTGGCAGCGCAGTCGACGCGGCGATTGCTGCGAACGCGTTCCTCGGCTTTGCCGAACCGACGGGCAACGGCATTGGTGGCGACCTGTTCGCGTTGGTCTGGGATGCGGGTGAAAGCAAGCTGCACGCGTTGAATGCGAGCGGCCGCGCCCCCGCGCTCGCAACAATCGACGCAATCCGCGCCGCCGGCCACGACGGGCCCGCAATGCCGCCCTTCGGGCCGCTACCGGTCACAGTGCCGGGCACAGTTGACGGCTGGTTCGAGTTACACGGCCGCTTCGGCACGCTACCGATCGCCGACGTGCTCGCGCCAGCGATCCGGTACGCGCGCGAAGGCGTGCCTGTACCGGAGCAGATTGCGTGGTACTGGGAACGGAACTTGCCCCGCATCGGCCACTATCCCGGCTTCGCCGATGTGTTCACGCGCGACGGTGAGCCGTACCGCAAGGGGGATGTCTTCCGCAATCCGCGCCTCGCCGACACGCTGCAGCAAATCGCCGAAGGCGGCCGGAACGCGTTCTACCGAGGCGACATTGCGCGCGCGATTGACGCGTACATGCGCGAGCAGGGCGGTCTGTTGCGCTACGAGGACTTTGTTGCGCACGAGTCGGAATGGGTGGAGCCGGTCAGTACCAACTACCGCGGGTACGACGTTTGGCAGATTCCGCCTAATGGCCAGGGCATTGCGGTGCTGCAGATGCTGAACATCATCGAGCGCTTCGACGTGCGCAGCATGGGCTTCGGCAGCGCCGCGTGGATGCACCTGTTCGCCGAGGCAAAGAAGCTCGCGTTCGAAGACCGCGCGCGTTTTTACGCCGACCCGGCATTCTCCAAAGTGCCGGTTGCGCGCCTCATTTCGAAGGAATATGCGGCGGAGCGCGCCGCACTGATAAACCAGCGTCGCGCCGCGCGCGCATACGAGCCCGGTGTGATGCCGGAGCATCCCGACACGATCTACCTGACGGTCGCGGATGGCGAAGGCAACATGGTGTCGCTGATCCAGTCGAACTACCGCGGCATGGGCAGCGGTATGACTCCGGGCAACCTTGGCTTCATCCTGCAAAACCGCGGCGAGGCGTTTGCGCTGGTGCCCGGGCACCCGAACGCACTTGAGCCGAACAAGCGGCCGTTCCACACGATCATCCCTGCATTCGTCACGCGCGATGGCGAGCCGTGGCTAAGCTTCGGCCTGATGGGCGGCGCGATGCAGCCGCAAGGCCATGTGCAGATTCTGGTGAACCTGATCGACTTCGACATGAACCTGCAACAGGCGGGCGACGCGCCGCGTATGCAGCACGACGGTTCGACCGAACCAGACGGCGTGTCGGGCATGCGCGACGGCGGCACGCTGTTTGTTGAGTCCGGCATCGACCCTGCAGTGCTGCGGCGGCTACGTGCGATGGGCCACACACTGGACAGCGGAACTCACTACGGCGGTTATCAGGCGATTATGCGCGACGCACACGGTAACTACGTTGGTGCAACCGAGAGCCGCAAAGACGGTCAAGCCGCCGGCTACTGAAGTCCATCCTTTAGGAATGTGTGTTTTCGTACCGAATCCCCGCCTCCTTTAGCGTAAAAAGACTGCCATTGGCGTACGTAATGGTGCGTGCGCTGGCTTCGAATGGCAGGAGGCTTTAAATGAATAGCAAGGTAACGGGCATATTGGTCGCCGTCGCATTCGGCGCGGTCGCCGTAGGCTGCGCACCGGATCGTGAAGGCAACGACGACGTATCGGATAACATCGAAACGGCGCTGAGCCATGCAGGATTTGAGGATGTCGATGTCTCGCAGGACCGGGACCGCGGTATTTTGACGCTGTCAGGCGAGGTCAACACCGACGCTGACCGCGAACGCGCAGAGCAAACCGCACGGTCCGCAGCAGGCGACATGATTGTCGCGAACGAGATTGCCGTGCGTCCGCAGGGTTTCGAGAGTGAGGCCGAGGACATCGCCGCGAACCACGACGACGCGATCGAGAGCAATTTCGAAGCCGCACTCATCCAGCGCCAAATAGAAGACGGCGTGGATTTCGAGGCGAACAATGGCGTCCTGCGCCTGAGTGGCGAAGTCGACAGCATGGATCTCCGCCGCGAGGTTGAAGAACTGGCTGCAAACGTTCCGAACGTTCGCCAGGTCGTCAACGAGATTGAAATCAGCGAGCGCCAGGCAAGTACCACGACGCAAGGCGGTTAAACGCCGACCGCTTAGCTAGCGGTGATGACAGGGTCGGGTTTCCGGGGCGCGCAACCGCCTGCCCAGGAAGCCCGGCCTTTTTCTTGAGTCAGGCGCGACGCCGGCGCTTTGGACCTGTGGCGATGGCCGGCGCTGCGGCGAGCGTCTTGGCCAGGAACTGGCCCGTGTACGAGCGTTTCGACTTTGCGATCTGTTCCGGCGTGGCGGCAGCAATGATTTCGCCGCCGCGCTCACCGCCTTCGGGGCCGAGGTCGACTACCCAGTCCGCGGTTTTGATCACATCGAGGTTGTGTTCGATCACGACCACGGTGTTGCCGTGGTCTCGCAGCCGGTGCAGCACAGCCAATAGCTGCTCGATGTCGTGGAAGTGCAGGCCGGTGGTCGGTTCATCGAGGATGTACAGCGTGCGCCCGGTGTCGCGCTTCGACAGCTCGCGCGCGAGCTTCACGCGCTGCGCCTCGCCGCCGGACAGCGTGGTCGCGTTCTGCCCGAGGCGGATATAGGTGAGCCCGACATCCATCAGCGTCTGCAGCTTGCGCCGTATGGGCGGCACAGCGTCGAAGAACGGCAGTGCCTCTTCGACCGTCATCTCAAGCACTTCATGGATGTTCTTGCCCTTGTACCGGACTTCGAGCGTTTCGCGGTTGTAACGCTGCCCCTTACAAACGTCGCACGCGACGTAGATGTCCGGCAGGAAGTGCATCTCGACCTTGATTACGCCGTCGCCCTGGCAGGCCTCGCAACGCCCACCCTTGACGTTGAAGCTGAACCGCCCGACCTGGTAGCCGCGCGAGCGCGCCTCGGGCGTGCCGGCGAACAGGTCTCGGATAGGCGTGAACACGCCCGTATAGGTCGCCGGGTTTGAGCGTGGTGTGCGCCCGATAGGGCTCTGGTCGATGTCGATGATCGCGTCTATCTCGTCGAGGCCGTCAATCCCTTCGCACGGCGCGCCTTCGTCGCCGCTGCCGCTGATGATGCGGGCTGCGTGCCAGTAAAGTGTGTCGTTGATCAAAGTCGACTTGCCTGAGCCGGACACGCCGGTCACGCAGGTCATCAGGCCGATGGGGATTTCTGCTGTCACGCCTTTCAGGTTGTTTCCTGTGGCGCCACGGATGCGGATCTTCCGCTTGCCGGGGGCCTGCCGCTGCGCCGGGATTGCGATGCGGCGCCGGCCGGATAAGTATGCCCCGGTCAAGGATGCCTCACTTGCAGCGACCTCGGCTGGCGTGCCCTGTGCGACGATTTCGCCGCCATGCGTGCCGGCGCCTGGGCCGATGTCGAGCACATGGTCGGCGCTCATAATCGCCTCTTCGTCGTGTTCGACAACAATCACCGTGTTGCCGAGGTCGCGCAGGTAGGTCAGCGTGTTCAGTAAGCGTTGGTTGTCGCGCTGGTGCAGGCCGATCGACGGCTCGTCCAGCACGTACATCACGCCGACGAGGCCGGCGCCAATTTGGCTGGCCAACCGGATGCGCTGCGCCTCGCCACCCGACAATGTGTCGGCGCTACGGTCCAGCGTCAGGTAGTCGAGGCCGACGTTGACGAGGAAGCGTAACCGCTCGTTGATTTCTTTTACGATGCGCACGGCAATTTCGCCGCGCCAGCCAGGCAGCGTCAGCGCCCCAAAGAACTCGAGCGCGCGGTCGACCGGCATGCGGGACACATCGGCAAGCCCGTGCTCTGCGACGAACACGTGGCGGGCGGCACGGTTCAACCGCGTACCGTTGCACTCCGGGCAAGGCCGCGTCGACAGGTATTTCGACAGCTCTTCGCGGACCATGTTCGACTCGGTCTCGCGGTAGCGCCGCTCCATGTTTGTGATGATGCCCTCGAACTTGTGCTTGCGCTTGACCCAGCCGCCGCGCTCGGATGGGTAGCGGAAGGTGATCTGCTCATCGCCGCTGCCGTGCAGCACGACCTGCCGCACGTCGGCGGCGAGCTCGCTGAACGGTGCTTCGACGTCGAAGTCGAAGTGCGTCGCCAGCGCACGCACCAGCTGGAAGTAATACGCGTTCCGGCGGTCCCATCCGCGCACGGCACCGCCGGCGAGGCTGAGGTCCGGGTGGGCAACCACGCGCTGCGGGTCGAAGTACTGGTGTACACCGAGGCCGTCGCAAGCCGCGCACGCACCGGCCGGGTTATTGAACGAGAACAGCCGTGGCTCGAGCTCGGCCAGGCTGTAGCCGCAGACCGTACACGCGAAGCGTGCGGAGAACACGATCTCCTCGCGTTTCGGCTCGTCGATGAACGCGACACGGGCGATGCCGTCGGCGATGCGCAGCGCGGTCTCGAGCGAGTCGGCGAGGCGCTGCTGCTGGTCGGCGCGTACTTTCACGCGATCGATTACTGCTTCGATCGTGTGCTTGCGGCGCAGGTCCAGCGTCGGGGGGCTGTCGAGGTCGACGACGTGCCCATCGATGCGCGCACGTATGAAACCCTGCGCGCGCAATTCCGCCAGCAACTGCAGGTGCTCGCCCTTGCGTTCGGACATCACCGGCGCGAGCAGCATCAGCGGCGTGCCTTCCGGCAGCGCAAGCAATTGGTCGACCATCTGGCTGACTGTCTGTGCGGACAAGTCGGTGCCGTGTTCCGGGCAGCGCGGCACGCCGGCGCGCGCATACAACAGGCGCAGGTAGTCGTAGATTTCGGTGACGGTGCCTACCGTCGAACGCGGGTTGTGCGAGGTTGATTTCTGCTCGATCGATATCGCAGGAGACAGGCCTTCGATGTGGTCGACATCCGGCTTTTCCATCATCGAGAGGAACTGGCGCGCGTATGCGGACAGCGACTCGACGTAGCGGCGCTGCCCCTCGGCGTAAATCGTGTCGAATGCGAGCGATGACTTGCCAGAGCCGGACAACCCCGTTATGACGATCAGGCGGTCACGCGGCAGGTCGATATTCAGGTTCTTCAGGTTGTGCGTGCGTGCGCCGCGGATCCGGATTGTGTCCATGTCGTCTCTATGCCTAGGCTAACCTGCTAATATACGCCGCTTTCCGCTCCTCCCGCAAAAGGCATTCCGTGTCCGAAACAGCGCCCGCGGCCGTACGTATGAACCCTCCGGAACGCCGTGCGACGGTGTCGCTGGCCGGCGTATTCGCGCTGCGCATGTTCGGCATGTTCCTCGTGCTGCCGGTGTTCGTTCTGTACGCCGTCGAACTGCCGCACGCGACTCCGTTGCTGGCCGGATTGGCGCTGGGCATGTATGGGCTGACGCAGGGCGTCCTGCAAATCCCGTTCGGGTGGCTGCCCGACCGTTACGGGCGCAAGCCGGTACTGGCCGCCGGCCTGCTGTTGTTTGCGGTGGGTGGTGCCCGCGGAGCCGTCGGTCACACGCAGCGCACCGGTGCCCGGCGCGTTGCGGGCGGCGTTCCTCGCGCCGGGCCTTCGGCGCCTGAACGGCGGCATTTTCGCGCTGCACTTCATCCTCACCGCGTGCTTCGTCGCGCTGCCACAGGCATTGGCATCCTTGCCGGCACTCGCTGGCGTGCCGCATGCGTATGTGTACCTGCCGGTCGTGGTCGGATCCGGGCTGCTGATGCTGCCACTCGTGTTCGCGGGTGACCGCCCCGCGCTGCAACGGCCCCTGGCGCTCGCGACGCTGACGCTGCTGGTGTTCGCGCTCGGCGCGATGGCACTGGGGCACGGTTCGCTGTGGCCGCTGGTAGCGGCGCTGCTGGCGTTCTTCACCGCCTTCAACTTCCTTGAGGCAAGCCTGCCCGCGGCGGTAGCGCGGACGGCCGGCGCAGACGGTCGAGGCGCGGCACTCGGAGTCTATTCGAGCTGCCAGTTCCTGGGTGCGTTCGCGGGCGGTGCTGCCGGTGGCGCGCTCTACGGGACGGGTGGGCCAACCCTGGTCTTTGCGGTATCGGCGCTGGTGGGCGCGGGCTGGCTGGCAGCGCTCGCCCGGAAGTGACGGCAGCAGGCGGGCAGGCCGTGCGACCGGCCCGGCGCACGCGTAGAATGAACGCATCACAGACGCCGAATAATGGGAGAAACGAATGGCAAGGGGCGTAAACAAAGTCATCCTGATCGGGAACCTCGGCCAGGACCCGGAAGTGCGCTACATGCCGAGCGGCGGCGCCGTCGCGAATGTGCGCCTCGCCACGAGTGAGAGCTGGAAGGACAAGACCAGTGGCGAGCAGCAGGAACGCACCGAATGGCACACCGTGGTGTTCTTCAATCGGCTCGCGGAGATCGTCGGCGAGTACCTGAAAAAGGGCAGCCAAGTCTATATCGAGGGCAGCCTGCGTACCCGCAAGTGGCAGAAGGACGGCGTAGACCGTTATTCGACTGAAATCATTGCCAACGAGATGCAGATGCTCGGCGGTCGAGGTGGTTCCGGCGGCGGTGGCGGTGGCGGCAGCAGCTGGGACGAGGACGACAGCGGCGGCGGTCGAAGCGGCGCGCGTAGCGGTGGCGGCGGCAGTGGCGGCGGCGGGCGTAAGCAGACGGTGCCCGACGACCTGGACGACGACATACCGTTTTGAGGAGTCGATGACCCGCAAGCTGTTCATCCAGACCCACGGTTGCCAGATGAACGAGTACGACTCGGCCAAAATGGCCGACGTGTTGGCGGCCGCGCGTGGGCTCGAGCTCACCGCGGACCCGGAGCGGGCGGATGTGCTGTTGCTGAACACTTGCTCGGTGCGCGAAAAGGCGCAGGAGAAGGTGTTCTCGCACCTAGGGCGCTGGCGCGAGTGGAAGCTCGAGCGACCGGAGCTGGTCATCGGCGTCGGCGGTTGCGTGGCCAGCCAGGAGGGCGCGCGTATGCTTGAGCGCGCGCCGTACATCGATGTTGTGTTCGGGCCGCAGACGCTGCACCGCCTGCCGGAATTGATTGAGCAGGCGGCGCGGACGCGGGCACCGGCCGTCGACGTTAGCTTTCCCGAGATCGAAAAGTTCGATTGCCTGCCGGAGCCACGCGCCGACGGGCCGACCGCGTTCGTATCAATCATGGAGGGCTGCAGTAAGTACTGCAGTTTCTGCGTCGTCCCGTACACGCGTGGCGAGGAAATCAGCCGGCCCTTCGATGACGTGGTTGCCGAAGTCGTGCAACTCACCGCACGCGGTGTGCGCGAGGTGACGCTACTCGGCCAAAATGTTAACGCATACCGCGGGTCGATGGCCGAAGGTGGCACCGGCGATCTCGCGTTGCTGATTCGCTACCTCGCGCAGCTCGACGGCATCGGCCGCATCCGCTATACGACCTCCCATCCGATGGAGCTGTCCGACGCGCTGATCCAGGTGTATGCAGAAGTGCCTAAACTGGTCAGCCACCTGCACCTGCCGGTACAGAGTGGATCCGACCGCGTACTCGCCGCGATGAAACGCAACCACACAATCCTCGAATACAAGTCGCGCGTGCGCAGGCTGCGCGGCGTGCGCCCCGACCTGAGTCTGACCTCGGATTTCATTATCGGGTTTCCGGGCGAGACGGAAGACGATTTCAACGCCACCTTGGCACTGATTGAAGAAATGGGATACGACCAGTCGTTCAGCTTCATCTACAGCGCGCGCCCCGGCACACCAGCCGCCGCTCTGCCGGACGAAGTCAGCGTTGAAGAGAAGCAACGCCGACTCGAGCTCGTTCAGTTCCGGCTGACCGAGCAGGCGCGGCGTATCGCGGCTGCGATGGTCGGCACCGTCCAGCGTATTCTCGTTGACCGGCCGTCACGCCGCGACCCGCGGCAACTCGCGGGCCGCACCGAGAACAACCGCGTCGTGAATTTCGACGGCCCGCGGGCGCTGCTCGGGGAGTTTGTTGATGTTGTTATTACTGAGGCACTTCCGAATTCATTGCGGGGAAGGGTTGTCGAAAGTGGCGCTGGCCAGCCGAGTCGCGAGACCGCTTGAACGCCAATCCCGCCGCGCTGGACTTCCTGCTAGAACCCGCCGACGGCGAACGGCTCGCGGACTTGTGCGGGCAATTCGATGAGCACCTGCGGCAGGTCGAGCGGCGGCTCGGCGTCGAGGTCAACAATCGAGGCAACCGTTTCCGGGTGCTTGGCGAACCGCACGCCGTGCGTGCCGCCGGCGAAGTTTTGCGTGCGATGTACGCATCGACTGCGGAGCAGGGCCTGGACCCGCAGCGCGTGAACCTGTTTCTGCAGGAGGCCGGTGTAGACGCGCTGGTCGAGGAGCCGGCCGAAGGCGGTGAGGACGCCCCCGCAATCGAAACGAAGCGCGGCACAATCCGCGGGCGAGGACCGAACCAGCAGCGGTACCTGCGCAACATCGGCAGCCACGACTTAAATTTTGGTATCGGCCCAGCCGGTACCGGCAAGACCTTCCTCGCGGTCGCGTGCGCGGTTGATGCACTGGAGAGCGACCGCGTACGGCGCATCGTTCTCGTGCGGCCGGCGGTCGAGGCTGGCGAGCGGCTTGGTTTCCTGCCCGGCGACATGGCGCAGAAGATCGACCCGTATCTTCGTCCGCTTTACGATGCGCTGTACGAGATGCTCGGTTTCGAGAAAGTGGCGCGGTTGATCGAGAGGCACGTGATCGAGGTGGCGCCGCTCGCCTTCATGCGTGGGCGCACCCTGAACGATTCTTTCATCATCCTCGACGAGGCGCAGAACACCACGGTCGAGCAGATGAAGATGTTTCTGACCCGCATCGGTTTCGGTTCGACCGCCGTTGTCACCGGCGACGTCACACAGACGGACTTGCCGCGCCACCTGCAGTCCGGGTTGCGCCAGGTCACCGAAGTGCTGAAGGACATCGACGAGATCAGCTTTACCTTCTTCACGCAGCGTGATGTCGTGCGGCATCCGCTTGTGCAACGCGTGATCGGCGCGTACGAGCTCCACGAACAGCAGGGTGGTGGCTGATGTCCGGTAGCACGATTGGGGTGCAGTACGCGGTCGAACTGCCGGACATGCCGGAGCGCGACGCGTTTCGGCATTGGGCTCGGGCAGCGCTCACCGCGGCCGAACGGCACGGCGCGCTCGCGATACGCATAGTAGACGAGGCGGAGAGCGCGGCACTTAACCGCCAGTGGCGCGGCAAGCAAGGGCCGACCAATGTGCTGAGCTTCACCGCCGTGATTCCACCCGGTGTCGATGTGGCCGAGCTCGGCGACATCGTAATCTGCGCACCCGTGGTCGCGCGCGAGGCCGCGCAGCAGCATAAGCCGCCTGCCGCGCACTGGGCACACATGGTCGTCCATGGCGTGTTGCACCTGCTCGGCCATGACCACGGCGACGAACCGGACGCGCTGCGCATGGAAACGCTTGAAACGGAAATACTCGCGAGTTTAGGCTTCCCAGACCCCTACCAGGCCGCATAGAACATGCCCGAAGACCGACCTACCAACGCCCGCTCGTGGTGGCGCAGCCTGCTCCAGGCACTTAGCGCCGACCCGCGCGACCGTGACGAATTGCTGGAGTTGCTGCGCGACGCCCAGCGTCGCAGCCTGTTCGATGCCGATGCCCAGGCGATGATCGAGGGCGTGCTGCAGGTTTCCGACATGCAAGTGCGGGACATCATGATTCCGCGCACGCAGATGGTCGTCATCGAGCGCGACTGGGGCCCCGAAGCAATCCTGCCGGTCATCGTCGAGTCCGGGCATTCGCGCTTTCCAGTAATCGGCGACGGCCGTGATGATGTCGAGGGCATAGTGCTCGCCAAGGACCTGCTCGGCTGGTTCGCGCAGCAATCCCGGGCGCAGTTCGACTTGCGCGAGTACCTGCGGCCCGCAGTGTTCATCCCGGAGAGCAAGCGTCTCAACGTGCTTTTGAAGGAGTTCCGCGCGAACCGCAACCACATCGCAATCGTCGTCGATGAATACGGCAATGCGGCCGGGCTGGTCACGATTGAAGATGTGCTCGAGCAAATCGTTGGCGAGATTGATGACGAGCACGACACAGAGGAGGACGTCGCAATCATGCGGCGCAGCGACACGCAATACACCGTCAAGGCGGTGACGCTGATCGAGGACTTCAACGACTACTTCGGTGCTGATTTTCCGACGGAAGACAACGACACAATCGGCGGCCTGGTGATGCACGCGTTCGGCCGCCTCCCGAAGCGCAACGACCGTATACGTATCGGCGACTACCGCTTCAAGGTGTTGCGCGCCGATGCACGCCGCGTCCACCTCTTGCAGGTCGACTTATCATCCGCGAAGCCGCCAGCCGATGCGGCTGGCTGATCGACTGCCACCCTGGCTGACCGGAAACCACGGGCGCAACGCCGCCGCCCTCGTGGCCGGCGCGTTCTGGCCGCTCGCATTCGCGCCGTTCGGTCTGTGGCCGGTTGCGTTGATGTCGCTGGTGGCGCTGTTCTGGCTCGTCGAACATGCGTCGCCCGGCAACTCCGCCAAGCGGGCGTTCGCGTTCGGCATCGGCCTCTTCGGCGCTGGCACCTGGTGGGTGTACGTCAGCATTTCGCATTTTGGCGGTCTGCACTGGGCGCTCGCCGGCACCGTGACCGGTGCGATGATCGTCGCGCTCGCGCTGTTCGTCACCCTGTTCGGCTGGGCGGCTGCGCGCGGGCTTCCACCGAACGGACCTGCGCGCTGGCTGCTCGGCTTGCCTGCTGTCTGGGTCCTCGTAGAGTGGTTGCGCAGCTGGGTGCTGTCCGGCTTCCCGTGGCTGAGCGCCGGCTACGCGTTTACCGACACCTGGCTGGCCGGTTACGCGCCGATGGGTGGGGTGCTGGCGATGAGCACCGGGGCCGCATTGACTGCGGGCGCTATCCTCTGGGTCGGCAACGAGCGCAGCGTGCGGGCGACGGTTGGTGCGGCGTTGCTCGTCGCTGCGGTCTGGCTCGGCGGTGCCGCGCTCGACCGCGTCGAGTGGACTACGGCCGTGGGACCGCCGGTGACCGTCGCGTTGTTGCAGGGCAATGTCACGCAAGACAAGAAGTGGCTGACCGAACAGCTTGAGCCGACAATCCGGCTGTACCACCAAATGACATTGGAGCACGCTGACGCTGATATCGTCGTTTGGCCCGAAGCCGCGCTGCCGGCGCTCAAGTTCCAGCTCGACCCGTACCTCGAACGACTCGCCGAAGTCACGCGTGAGGCCGGCACCTCGGTCGTGATGGGTGTGCTGGTGTGGGACGCCGTCGACGACCACTACTACAACAGCATTCTTGCGGTGGAGAGCGGTGACCTGTACCACAAACGCCACCTGGTGCCCTTTGGTGAGTTCTTCCCGGTTCCGGACGCAGTGCGTAACTGGTTGCGCCTGTTAAGCCTGCCGTACTCGGATTTCACCCGCGGAGCGCGCGACCAGGCGCCGCTTACTGCGGCGGGCCAGCGCTTGGCGGGCTCGATTTGCTACGAGGTCGCGTACGGCGGCGAGATGATTCGCGCGGTGCCCGACTCCACGCTGCTCGTCAACATCAGTAACGACGGATGGTTCGGCAATACCATCGCGCCGCACCAACACTTGCAGATCGCCCGGCTCCGTGCGCGCGAGGCTGGGCGCTGGATGCTGAGGGCGACGAACACGGGTGTTACCGCAGTCATCGACTCGCGCGGAAAACTCACCGCCGTGCTTCCGCAGTTCGAGCAAGGCGCGCTGCGCGCGACCGTCCAGCCACGCGATGGCGCGACGCCGTACGCACGCGCCGCGAACTGGCCGATCGTCACGGTGCTCGTACTGCTGCTCGGCGTGGCCGTCCGTTTGCGGTACGCTTAATCGCTTATGGACGACCAATACAGACCCGACCAGATCGAGCCGGCCGCGCAGGCTTGGTGGGGCGCCCACCACACCTTCCGGGCGCTTGATGACGACACACGCGAGAAGTTCTACTGCCTGTGCATGTTCCCGTACCCGAGCGGAAAGCTGCACATGGGGCACGTCCGGAACTACACGATCGGTGACGTGATCTCCCGTTTCCACCGGATGCAGGGCCGCAACGTGCTGCAGCCGATGGGCTGGGATGCATTCGGGCTGCCGGCGGAGAACGCCGCGATGGCAAACGGCGTCCCCCCCGCGAAGTGGACGCGCGACAATATCGCGTACATGCGCGCGCAGCTGCAAAAGTTGGGTTTCGGACTCGACTGGGAACGTGAGCTCGCAACCTGCGACCCCGCATATTACAGATGGAACCAGTGGTTCTTCCTGCGCATGCGCGAGCGCGGGATTGCGTACAAAAAGACCGGTGTCGTCAACTGGGACCCGGTCGACCAGACGGTACTCGCGAACGAGCAGGTCGTCGACGGCCGCGGTTGGCGCACGGGCGCGTTGGTCGAGCGCCGCGAGATACCGATGTACTACCTGAACATCACGCGCTACGCCGACGAACTGATTGAGGGGCTTGAAGGCCTCGATGGCTGGCCGGAGCGCGTGCGGACAATGCAGGCGAACTGGATCGGTCGCAGCGAGGGCGTCGAAATCCGCTTCCCGCACGCGGACGGTAAGCTGGGCGTATTCACTACGCGCGCCGATACGCTGATGGGTGCGACCTGGGTCGCTGTTGCCGCCGAACATCCACTTGCGCAACGGGCCGCGGCCGATGACCCCAAGGTTGCCGCGTTCATCGATGAGTGCGGCCGTGGCGGCACCACCGAGGCCGAACTCGCGACGCAGGAGAAGAAGGGCGTGCCGACGCGTTTGACCGTCGAGCACCCGCTGACCGGTGCAGCACTGCCGGTTTGGGTCGCGAACTACGTTTTGATGGCGTACGGGGAAGGCGCTGTGATGGCGGTACCCGCACACGACCAGCGCGACTTCGAATTCGCGCGCAAGTACGGCCTGCCCATCCGTACCGTCGTCCGTGCGGGCGACGGTGCGCCGCTGGACCCGGATACGATGGAAGAGGCGTTTTTGACCAAGGACGGCGTACTGTGCAACTCCGGCAAGTACGACGGCCTGGCGTTCCCTGCCGCGGTCGCAGCAATCGCCTCCGACCTGGAAGCTAAGGACTGTGGCGTGTTGCGCGTGCAGTACCGGTTGCGCGACTGGGGCATCTCGCGCCAGCGTTACTGGGGTTGCCCGATCCCGGTGGTGCACTGCGCCGCCTGTGGGGAGGTGCCGGTGCCGGACGACCAGCTGCCGGTGCTGTTGCCGGAAGACCTGGTTCCGGATGGTGCAGGGAACCCGCTCGCGCGCTGCAAAGAATTCGTTGAGGTTGCGTGCCCACAGTGCGGCGCGGATGCGCGGCGCGAGACCGACACGATGGATACCTTCGTCGACTCGTCGTGGTATTTCCTGCGCTTCGCGTCATTCGGCAACGACGCTGCGATGGTCGACGAACGCGCTGCGTACTGGCTGCCGGTCGACCAGTACATCGGTGGCATCGAGCACGCGATACTGCACCTGCTGTATTCGCGGTTTTGGGTGCGCGTCATGCGCGACGCCGGGCTCGTCCCGCACGACGAACCTTTCCGCAACCTGCTCACGCAAGGGATGGTGCTGAACAACATCTATTCGCGGCGTGATGATGCCGGACGTGTCCGCTATTTCAACCCAGCCGAAGTGACCATAACGCGGAACGACCGTGGCGAGGTTGCGTCGGCGACCGCCGACGAGGATGGAAAGCCGGTGCAGTGGGATGGTATGGGCACGATGTCGAAGTCGAAGAACAACGGCGTCGACCCGAACGATATGGTGGCACGCTACGGCGCAGATACGGCGCGCTTGTTCATGTTGTTCACGTCGCCACCGGAGCAGTCGCTTGAATGGTCGGACGCCGGCATTGAAGGCGCGGCGCGCTTTCTGCGACGCGTCTGGAAGATGACCGCTACGCATGTCGCAGCCGGTCCGGTGCCCGCGCTCGATGCGGCTGCACTCGATGAAGCGGCGCGCACATTACGGCGGCGGACGCACGAGACGATTGCAAAGGTCAGCGACGACATCGGTCGGCGCTACACGTTCAACACTGCGATTGCTGCGGTGATGGAGCTGCTCAACGAAATGTCGCAGTTTGATACGTCAGGCGCGCAAGGGCGGGCAGTCGAGCGCGAGGCGCTTGAGGCCGTTGTACTGCTCCTCGCGCCGATGGTGCCGCACGCCTGCCACGCGCTGTGGCAGGCGCTGGGGCACGAGGGCACCGTCGCCGACGCGGCATGGCCCTCGGTGGATGAAACGGCGCTGGTACGCGACACGATCGAACTCGTCGTGCAGGTCAACGGCAAGCTGCGCGGGCAAGTGTCTGTTGCCAGCGATGCGGACCGTGCCGAGATCGAACGTGCGGCGCTGGCCGAGCCTGGCGTGCAGCGTTTTCTGGAAGGCGTGCAAGTGCGCAAGGTAATTGTGGTGCCTGGGCGGCTGGTGAATGTGGTGGCGGGATGAGCGGCGGAGCACGGCTCCCACATCTGGTGCTCCTATTTTTCGTTGCGTGCACATTGGCTGGGTGCGGGTTCCAGTTGCGTGGCGCCGCAACCGCCGACCCGGGTTTGAGCCCGATGCGCATCGAATCGGTACGCACCGGGTCGCCGTTGCTGCCACCGTTGCGGCGTTCGCTCGGCAACGCGGGGGTCGCGGTCGTCGGCGCCGGCGTGCCGGCATCGACGACCTTGCGCATCGTCGCGGAAGAAAGTGGTGAGCGCGTGATCGCACTCAGTCCGCAGGGTCGTCCGCGCGAGGTGGAACTGACCTACCGCGTCGAGTTTGAATTGTATGCGGACGGCTTGCTGCTGGTTGAGCGCACCGAACTCGCGCTCAGCCGCGAGTACGCGGTGAACGAACGGGACGTGCTCGGGAAATCGCACGAGGCCGAGGTTTTGCGCGCCGCCTTACTGCATGATATGGTTTCTGCCCTCGTTCGACGCGTGACAGCTGCCAGCCCCTGATGAACCGCAGACTCTCGATTATCGTGCTGGTGCTCGCGGTGCTGGTCGTCCAGTTCGGCGTTGTCCAGCATTCAATCGAGCACGGTGCGCCGTTCCCCGATGCGGGCTGCGAAGTCTGTGTCGCCGGCGTGCATTACGGCACGGTCGACACCGTCACCACCAATTCCCCTCCTGACCTGTACGCGGCGTCTTCGCTCGTGCCGCAGCAGGTGGCCCGCCGCGCGGCCAAAGTCGCCGCGGCGCACCGCGTCCGCGCTCCGCCCATCCTCGCCTGACCCTGTGTGATTCCCGCGCACCGTGGCCCCCACGGCGCCGGGCAGTGGTTCAGAACCTGGATGGAGTGCGATTCAATGAATAGATTCAAGCTGGTTGGCGTCGCCGTGATGGCGGCGCTGTATGGCACGGTAGTGGGTGCCGGCGAGATCGATGGTGTCATCCGTGACAGGGATGGTACCCCGGTGGCCCGCGCGACGATTACGATCACGGAGCTGGGTCGCAAAGCAGAGACCGACAGCCACGGCCATTTCCATTTCGCCGAGGTGCCCGAGGGCGCGTGGACGCTCGAGGCGCGCGATGGATCCGCGACGGCCGTACGGTCGGTCGAGGTCGGGGCAGGCGTGACGATGGCCAATCTGCAGGTCGAGGCGTTGCGCGGCGAGCGCATCGTCGTGCGGGCATCGCCGTTGCGCAGCCGCTCGCCGCTGGAGATGGCGCGCCCGGTCACGGTGCTCACCGGCGATGAGCTGACGCGCAAGTCGGCGACGAGCATCGGCGAGACGATCGCCGGTGAGCTCGGCGTCTCGGCGACGAGCTTCGGCCCGGGCGCGAGCCGGCCGGTGATCCGCGGCCTCGGCGACGACCGCGTGCGCATGCTGCAGGACGGCATCGGCACGCTCGATGTGTCGTCGGTATCCGACGACCATAGCGTCACGATCGAACCGATTCTTGCGGACCAGGTGGAGATCCTGCGCGGTCCCGCGACGCTGCTGTACGGCACCGGCGCGATCGGTGGTGTGGTCAACGTAATCGACAACCGGATCCCGGAACGGCTGCCCGCCCATGCGCTCGAAGGGCGCGCGGAGGTCCGCGGCGCGACCGCGACCGGCGAACGCAGCGTGGTTGGCCGCCTCGACGGCGGCGGGGCCTCGCACGCATGGCATTTGAATGCGTACCGGCGGTCGACCGGCGACATCGACATCCCAGGGTTCGCCGAGTCCGCGTTCCTGCGCGCGCAGGAGGAGCACGATGAAGATCACGGCGAAGAGGGCCACGAAGAAGAGGAGGCGTTCGGCACGCTACCGAACAGCGACTCCGAGAACCGCGGCGGCGCGTTCGGCCTCAGCTGGATAGGCGACCGCGGTTTCATCGGCGCTTCCGTGTCGCTGATGGACAATGCGTATGGCATTCCCGGTGGTCACGCACACCACCACCACGAGGAAGAAGAAGAGGAAGAAGGCGAGGAGCACGAGGAAGCGCCGGTCCGGATCGCGCAGGAGCAGTTGCGGTTCGACATTGCCGGCGGACTCGACAACCCGCTACGCGGGTTCGAACGGCTGCGCTTCCGCCTCGGCGTCAACGATTACGAGCACCGTGAACTCGAGGGCGCCGAGACAGCGACCGTTTTCACCAACAAGGCCTGGGAGACGCGGGTGGAACTCGGTCATGCACCGATAGCGGGCGGCTGGGAAGGTGCGCTCGGCGTGCAAGCGAGCAACCGGCGATTCTCCGCGATTGGCGAGGAAGCGTTCACCCCGCCGGTCGAAACCGACGAGCTCGGGCTGTTCTGGGTCGAGGAACGCACGTTCGAGCGCTTCCGCATCGAGCTCGGCGGGCGCATAGAGCGCGTCGCGCATGCCCCCGAGACGGCGGCGAAGCGTTCATTCACGCTCGGCAGCGTATCGACGGGCCTGATCGTACCGCTGGCCGGGGAGGTGGAGGCTACGCTGAATGCCGGCCGCTACCAGCGGGCGCCGGTGTCGGAGGAACTGTTCTCGGACGGCGCCCACCTCGCGACGGCGACCTTCGAACGCGGCGACCCGACGCTCGACCGCGAAACCTCGAAGGCTGTGGAGCTCGCCTTGCGCGACCAGCGTGGCGCCCTGCAATGGTCGGTGTCCGTGTTCCGCAATGCGTTCGACGCATTCATCTACCAGGCGGACACCGGCATGGAAGACCCCGGCTCCGAGCTGCCGATTTTCCAGTATGCGCAACAGGATG
>JAIVGZ010000041.1 GCA_020201335.1 Natronospirales bacterium | reverse complement strand
GCTGAGGCCGAAGCCCGTAAATGAAACATCTCCCATGACGATGCGCACGCGAGAACTGATGCGCCACGGATCCTCATCGCCAAGGATTGCCTCGTCATCGACGAGTATCTCGTCTGCAGAAACGCTCACCATGCTGCCGAAGTCCCGAGGCGCGAGCTGCGCGTGGGGGATGCGCACCTCGCCTTGCACATCCACCGCGTGACCGGCGATGCCGACCGTCAGTTGCGGCGAGATGCTTACGCGCGCCTCCGGAATGTTCGCGGCCTGGAAATTCTCGCCGCGGAGCGCGAATTCGCCGGAGAGCTTGCCGTCCCGGATGCCGAGCGTGCCGTCGAACTCAATCGCGCCCTCTCCGGAGCGCGCGCCGCCGCTTAGTGCAAGTTCATCGCGTTTGCCAGATATTGCAAGGCCGAGCGCGGTCAGCCGAATGCCGAGGCGCGGAATCGTCGCCGTGCCGTCGTCTATTCGAATCGCACCGTCGAATAATGGCTCATCGAGCGTGCCGGTTAGCACCCTCGGTCACCCTGAGCTGGCCCTCCGCCGTCGGTTGGCCGCCCGCGGGCCAGACCAGTGATGCGTTTCCGCTGATGCGTCCTGAATACTGGAACCCGAGCGGCAGCCACTCCGACAACTCCGCCATCGGCAGCCCAGTTAGCGTGGCTTGAAAACGCGTGTCGACCCCGGCGCGCCAGCCGCCGGCCACGCATAGTTCGTTTGGTGTGCCCGGTTGCCGCCAGCACGCGTTGCCGAGTTGGAACGCGTCACTGCCCGCGCGCACCGCTGCCGGCGCCGCGAGTTGCCAAGGCGTGTCGCCGGCCTCAACGAGTTCGGCAATGGTCAAGCGTCCGACGAACGCATCGTCGTTCCACGCACCTGCGACGCGCGCGCGCAGGTGCAGCGCATCGGCGTACGCGTCGAGCCCAACCGTGAGCGCTGTCGGTGGACCTGACACCGTCAGTTCGGCCGAATCGACCGTACGGCCGTCGAAGTCCAGCGCTTCCACGCTTAGCACGGCGTTCGTGCCGCGTGTACCGGCAAGGTCAACTTCACCATTACCGGACAAGCTCGCGACAGAGACGCCACCGAATCGCAGCGCGTCGCCGGTGACTTCGAAACCGAATGCCGGCGCATCGGGGTCGCCGCGCAAGTAACCCTCGCCTTGGAGCGCACCACGCGCGCCGGGGATCAGTACACCCAGGTCCGGTGTGCTGACGCTCCACGCGACCTCAATTTCCGGGGTCCATACACCGCGCACCGTCGCTTCGGCGTCACCGAGTTGCACGGCTGCGTCGATGCGCTGCAGGTCGGCAGCCACACCCGCGAGCTCAGCGCGAGCGTTGAACGCGCGTTCACCGACACGGCCGGTGCCGTCGCGCAGGCGTGCTTGCCAGCGGGTCCGTCCATGCTCCGTTGCAACGGATGCCTGCACGCGGCCACCTATGCGCCCGGCCCAATCGGAACGGATCGTGCCGAGGTTGATGTCGGCGAGCACGAGAGCAGCGTCGCCGCGCAGCCCGTCCGCCCACGACAGCGTGACCGTGCCGTCCACCGCGCCGTCCAGCCAGTCGGCGTGTACATCCGATGCGCGCATCGATTCCTGGTCGCCCGTTGCGTCCGCAGACAGCGTCAGCATCGGCATGCCCTGCGTCGCGACGGTGGCCACGACCGCGCCAGCCCAGTCATCCAGGGTGCCCTGCACCGATGCGCGGCCATGGTCGCTGTCGACACCGGCGAGCAACAGGTGGGTCCACTCGACGCTGGCATCGACGCGCGGTTGCGTTTCCGGGGCTAGCCATTGCAGGTCCGCGCGCGCACGCGCACGGCCCGCATCGTGCTCGCCGAACTGTGCATCGGCCTCAGCGCGTGCGGTGCCATCGGCGAAGTCCAGCGCGAGCGTACCGTCGTCGCTGCGCAGGCCGTCCGGGTCGGTGAGTGGCCAGCGCAACGCACGCCAGGAGGCCCGCAGGTTGCCGGTTGGGTCGGCAGCCGACCAGTCGATGTGCCCGACCGCCTCAACCGTGGTCGCCACTTCGCCAGAGCGCACGGCTGCACGGCGGACCGCGAACAACTGTTGGCCCCAATGCACCTCCGCGTCGATTTCCGCGCTGGGCCAATCCGGCGTCTCAACCGAAGCGGTGCCAAGGACGCCAAGGTCACGGAGCCAGCCGTCGAGCGCGAGGTCCACGCTGACCCGTGCCTCGGGCGCCGCTTCTGCCCAGCGACGGACGACGACACCGTCGGCTACCAGTTGGCCTTCGACGGATGGGTCGCTCAGCAGGCCGCGCATCGTGCCGGCGAATCGGGCGGTGCCTGCATCTTCGCTTTCTGCATGCGCCGCGACGGTCAGCGTGCCATCGAGTGCGCCGTCGAACGACAGCGTTGCGTCGAAGCGCGGTCGGTTTGGCAGGTGCACGCGCCAGCGGGATTCAAGTGTCGTCCGCCAGGCGCCGACCGGCTCGACCCCACCACTGACCTCGAACGATGCGGGGTCGCCTGCAGCGGCGAGCCGCCCGATGCGGAAAGAATTGGGGCCCGCGTACAGGTCGGCACCGTCCACAGACTCCACTTCGAAAAGGGTGTGACCAGCTCGTTCAATCATCACGACGCCCACCGCCAACTCGCGGATGCGTATCACCAGCGGTATCTCAATCTTCGCCGGGAGCCGGATCGTACGCGGCTGCGGCGTATCGGGCGGTGGCGGACGCGTTGGCGCGAGCGCCACCGTGACGCTCGCCGCCTCGAGGCGATCGAAGTGCAGGCGACCCACCAACGCGGGCAGGATGCGCAAGCGGGTCGACAGGCCGGAGACGGTGACTGTCGCGCGGGTTTCGTCACGCCAGGTGACGCGGTCAGCTGAGACGCTCGTCAGAAGCGTTCCGCGCAGGTTCTTTATCTCCAAGGCGGTCACGCGCTGGCTGACTGCGTCGGCAACAAAGCGCAACGCTGTCTCGCTGGTCAGGAGTGCCAATGGGAGGGCCAGCACCAACAGCAGCAGGGCGACAATGGTCCAGCGACGGCGCCGCGTCATGGATCTGCACCGAGCGTCAGGTGCAGACGCACCATCCGACCGCCAGCGTCGTCGAACGGGTGTGCGACGTCGAGCGCAATCAATGCGAATGGGAATCCGATTCGCAGCCCGATACCCGCGCCGGTGAACAGCTGGTCCTCGCGGCTCATGAGTGCATTGCCGGTGTCGGCAAAGAGGGCGACGCCCCAGCGTTCTGTGAACCAGTGCTCGTACTCGGCGCCGAAGGTGGCAAGGTAGCGACCGCCGACAACATTGCCGTCCGCGTCGGTCGGGCCGAGGCTCCGGTAGCCGTAGCCGCGCACGCTATGGTCGCCGCCGGCGAAGAACCGTTGCGATGTTGGCAACTGGTGCGGGTCACTGGTTGCGGTGTAACCGAGCTCCGTGCGCACGATGATCCGGTCCATGTCACCGACAGGGGTTATCCATCGCACGCGCGTGCGCAGTTGTACGAACGCGGTCGGCGCGCCCAGAAATGGGCCGGATGCGGCGACGCCGATTGTGGCGCGCAGGCCACGTTGCGCACGCATACTGGCCTCACCGCCGGTGTACAGCCACTCAGCTGACGGCACGAACTGCGTGAGCAGCGCGCTTGTCCCGCCGACTTGCTCGCGCTCGCGCGACAAGCGCCCGGCGATCGTGCGCTGCCAGCGCCCGTCGCGCTTGGTGTGCGCGGTTATGAGTTCCGCGGTGTCGAGGTCGACATCACCAAGTTCTTCCTGGCGCAGGGCAGCAGACAGCGTGAAGCGGTCCCAAACCGGATTCTCAAGCGGGATGACGTAGCGCGTGCTCGCAATGTTTCGGACCTGAGCAACTTCAATGTCGCTCCGCCAGCGGTGGCCACGCTGGTTCACGCGCCGGTTCTCGTACCCGAGCAGTCCGCGCGCGCCGGTGTCGGTCGCGTAGCCCACGCCAGCGGTATACCGGTGGCGTTCGCGCGCCTCCATTCGCACCGCCACCGGTATCGCGAGGTCGACGGCGTCGTCCTGCGCGGCGTCCACCTCCACGAGCCGGAAGTACTCGCTGTCGGTCAGCGCGAACTGCAGCGCCAGCAGGCTGCTGACACTGAACGGCTCGCCCTCGGAGAAGTGCACGAAGCGGCGAACGAAGTCGTCGCTCAGAACATCCTGATCAATCGTGATCGCGCCGAAGCTGTAGCGCTCGCCGGTTTCGAAATGCAGCACGATGTCGGCGACGCGTTCGGTCGCGGACACGCGTAGTTCGCTGGCGGTGAAGTACCCGTCCAAGTAGCCGCGGTTCGACGCGACGGTGCGGAGGTGTTGTTTAACGGCGTCGTACGCCGGGTGGTGCAGGCGCTGTCCGGTGCGCGGGCGATCCTCCGGCAGCGCGAACTCCGGTTCGTCGGCACCCGGTCCGCTGATGCTGATGTCGACATTGCGGATACGCACCGGCTCGTCGAGCGTGACTCGGTACCGTGCGCGCCAGCGGGTACCGTCGAGCTGCAGCGTCCCGACGACCTCGGGCTGGTAATAGCCGAACGGCCGCAGCGCCCTGCGTATCTCATCGGGTGCGCGCGCGTGAAGGCGCTGGATCATGGTGTCGGTGAGTTCGGGTAACTCGTTGTAGCGCAGGATAGACAAAGATTCGCGGACATTGTCGCGCGCGCTGCCGTCGATGCCCTCGACGCGCACTTCTACCTCGGCTGCCGGCGCGGGCGCTGGGCAGGCTATAAAAAGGAGCGCAGCAACGAGCGGCGCGCCGCGCAGGCGCGAGAGGACGGACATTTAATCGATTATAGCGACCTATGGCGTACATTCAGTGCGAAGACTCGCACTCTACCGCGACGGCCACGCAGGCCGCGCATCCCGTGGTCACGCCAATCCGCTTGCGGGGCGCCTGCCGCGGTTGCGGCATCCGCGAGCACTCGGGTCCCGGCCTCCCGGTTCAACTGTTCAAGGCGTGCGGCGACATTCACGCAGTCGCCGATAGCTGTGAAGTGGACCCGATCGGTCCGGCCGAGTGCGCCAACGCGGGCGAGCCCCGTCGCGATACCGACCCGCAGCCGGACTGGCTGTCCGGCGATCTTCAGGCCAGGCGGCCCCGCACACGCACCAAACCACTGCTCGACCGCAGCGACCGCATCCGCCGGCCCTGAGTGGTGCCGGTCGAGGCCGAACAGCACCAGCAGGCCGTCGCCGAGGTACTTGTCGACGAAGCCGCCCGAGCGCTCCGCGGCCTCGGCCAAGCCCTGCAGGCAGTTACCAAGTTCCTGCGCCAGGATGGCCGGGTCGTCGAGCGCCTCGCTTGCCGCGGTGAACGACTCGATATCGACGAAGCACGCCGTGACCGTGCCGACCTCCGTAGCATCCGGCGATTTCCGATACGTGGCGGGCAGCGCCGCGGTAAACCGCCATGCGCGTTCCAGCCGTTCGAATGCTGCCCATGCGCCGGCCGAGACCACCAGCGCCACGCTGCAGCCGAGCCAGGGCAGCACGATATCCGCGCGGAACGCGAATATCGCAGCCGCTGCGAACCCCGCTAGGGCGATTACGAGCGCAACGAGCCGGTGGCCGGGCGCGAGCCCGGCGCCAGCGGTCGCAGCGGCGACGATTGTGGCGAATGCGAGTGCCGGGTTCGTCCAACGCACGCCGCCGCGCAGCCATGCCTGCGCGGCGGTCGCATGCAGCAGCACGCCGGGAACCGGGTCTTCGACCCGGACCTTGATCACGCCATTGCAGCCGGCTACTGGAAGCTCGCGCTGGGCCGACAGCACTGGGATGAACGGGCTACGGTGCCGGTCCTCGTGCGGCAGCCATGCTCCGACGAACACCGCGCGACCTTCCAGCGCGTTTCGCAATGCCGGGGACGCCGGGCAGTCGAGCAGCGCCGCTGCGGACCACGCGGCGACGCCAGGTGGCGCTGGGGCAAGCGGCACGCGGCCGGTGGCGTTGGCGCCGGCACGCATCGCTGCGCTGGCCGCCAGCGTCGGAAGCGGGCCATCCCGCGCGGCGACAGTTCGAATCACGCTGCCGATCCCGGGGTGCAGGTTCACTAAAGCGAGCGCTGTTGTTCCGCCGGCCGCCGCAATCTGGGCCGTGCTTGGCGCGGGGCCCGTGCCGTCGCTCGAAGCGGTGGTCGCGAGCACGAGCCGGTTTTGGCCGGCGGCCAGGCGCAAGCTTCGTAACCAAGCCGGGTCGATGCGGTCGTCTCGCGGCAGGATCAGGTCAATCGCGACGACCGCCGGCTTCGTATCCAGCACCGTGTCCAGAACATCAGCGAGCGGGCGCGACCAATGTCCGCGAGGCAGTGAAGCAAAAGATGGGTGTGCTTCGGTGGCAGCGTCGAGCAGCACCAGCGCGACCCCGGTCTCGGTTTCGTGCATCGGCAGAATCGCTGCGGCTGCCGCAAGCCCTTCGATGTTGTACGCGTCGAGCGCGAAAGGCGGCAGTAAGCCAGTCGCGGCGCCGGACAACACCGCGGCCAGCCACCGGCGCCTCACGGCACGCGGACCACCCGCTCCAATACCGGCCCGCGCTCGTGCTGTACCGCTGGGTCAACCCATAGCCGTCGGCAGCGCTGCGCGCTGCATGCGCGATACAACGCGCCGTCCTCGAGCGCAATTCCATGTTCGGCAAGGTCGGCGCGCCCGTCAGCGGCCGGAAAAAAAATCTTGCGCCCGCCGGGGTTCATGCGCGTCAGCGTGATGCCGGTACCCGGCGTGGCCAACAATAACGGCGTCCGGGTCCGTATGCGTTGCACCGGCGCACCGTGTCGGGCGGCAAAGCCGTCGCGCAGGACCAGCACGCCCGGTACGCCGGCGCGGCTAGGCCCGTATTGGGGTGGCACGCAGTCGCCGATTACGCGCTCAACGATGGCGTCGACGGTAAGGCTCGCCGTGACGCCGATTCGAAGGCGACCGCCGCGCGCAGTTTCGTGTACGCAAGACGCGAAATAGGCGAGCCGCACGCGGGCTCCGTCATGCAACTCGATATCGGTACCCGGCGCCAGAAGCTGCAGCGATTCGACCGCGCGCGTACCGGAGACGCTGTCGACGATCGCGGTCGGTGCGGGCGCCAGCGCCAGCGAAATAAGGATCGAGGTGAGCATCGTGCGGCCTCCATGCCGTGGCGATGCGTTCAGGCTCCTGCGGGACGCAGCTCCGGTGCAAGCGCCGCCTGTCCCTGCGGTGCAGCGAAGTGGTGCGCGATGGAGTTCGCGTAGTACGCAAGCAGCGGCTGCTGCCCGGCGGAAATGTGGAGCCGCCCGTCGTGCAGTTCGACCACCCTGCGCAGCGTCAGCGTGCCGAGGCCGAGTTCGACCGCGTAATCCCAGTTACGGCCAGGCACATAAAGTGGCGCCCCTTTCGCGGCAAGCTGAGTGATCAGCGCGTCGATGTCGGCGCGCAGCTCAGCGCGCGTGGGCGCGGCGTCACCGCGCGCGAGTAGCGCGGTTGAAATCAGCGACACCGGCAGCACCGGTATGACCTTGGCGACCGACTGCATCAAGTGGTCGGCGAGCTTACGCGTTTCAACGAAGCGAGCGTCGCGCTCCATCGCGCGCAGGTCGACGTCGTTCTCGGCGAGCCACGCGCGCATCGAGATTGGCGAGCCGAAGTTCGCACACGCGTGCCCGAACCGGTGCCAGCGCCCGCGCAGCATTTGCCACGCGTTCCGCGTGGTGAATGCGAGCGCGGTGCCCAGACCGCGCACCGGGCCACGCCGCACAGCGCCCGGGTCGAGCGAAAGCAGCAGCGAACGGTCTTCGAGCGTGCGGTCGTAGTTGATCCCGACCGGGATGAACACCAAGTCGCGCTCGCCGTGTGGGTCGAACGCCTTCACCATGTAGTCGAGCAGGCCGAGCTTAGGCGGCTGCAGCCGACCGTCGCGGCTCAGCCCACCCTCGGGGTAAATCGCCTGCGTGACCCCGCCTTCTACGGACATCTGCACGTAGCGTTCCAATACGCGCCGGTACAGCGGGTTGCCGGAGCCGCGGCGGACGAAGTACGCGCCCATCGCGCTGATCAGTTGCTGTAACGGCCAGATGCGCGCCCATTCGCCGACCGCGTAGCTGAGCGCGGCGCGGTACAGCGCGAGGTACGCAACAAGCACATAGTCCATGTTCGAGCGGTGGTTCATCACGAACACGACGCTCGCGTGTGTACCGATGTGCGCGAGTCCATCCTCGTCCGCGTAGCCCAGACGCATCCGGTACAGCGCCCGCGCGATGCGCTTGCAGATCCAGGTGCCGAGCCGGAAATAGACGTACGCGTTGAACGACGGCACGATCTCGCGCGCGTAACGTTCGACGCGCGCCATCGCGACCCCGCGCGGCTCCCCGGTCTCCCGACAGTGCGCCTGGACCGCAGCAATCACCGCCGGGTCGTATGCCAGTCGGTCGACCAAGACCCGCCGCTTCGTCAGCGCAAACTGTGGCAGTTCGAGCTTCAGCCGTCGGTTGAGTTCGTCGATTACGCGGTTTGCACGGCTTTGGAAGAACCACCGAACGCTGGGCACCAAGAGGCGCATCAACACGAACCACAGCAAAACCCCGACCAGAATTACTACCAACCACAGCGGGATTTCGACGGGTGCATTCATCACATCGGCCAGAGTAACCATATGGACACGCTGGTCACCACCATCAGCAACAGGTTCAGCGGTGCGCCAACCTTGGCGAAGTCGGAAAACTTATATACGCCGGTTCCGTAAATCATCGTGTTCGTCTGGTACCCGATCGGGGTCAGGAAGCTGGTAGACGCCGCGAACATTACCGATAGCACAAGTGGGAACGGGTCCAGCCCGAGCAGCCCCGATATGGAGATTGCGACCGGCACAAGGATCACCACTGACGCATTGTTGCTGACGAGTTCCGTCAGCAGCGTGGTCACAAGGTACACGGCCATCAGCAGCATTACCGGGTGCCAGCCAGCGGCATGCATGGCAAGCAGTCCGCCGAGCCAGTCGGCGGCCCCGGACTTCGTCATCGCAATTCCCAGTGGAATCACACCGGCAAGCAGGAAAATCACGTCCCAGGAGACGCTCGTGTACATATCGTCCTTGCTGACGCAGCCGGTGATGACCATCAAGATTACGCCGCCGATCGCGGTGACCACGATGGGCAGCGGGGTCAGCGCCGCGACGGCAACGACTGCCGCGACAATGCTGCCGGCTCGCCACATGCGCTTGCGGTCGAACTCGTCGGACTCTTCGCCGAGTACGACCACGTCACCATTGCGGCGCAGGTTGGCCGCGGCCGAGCCAGAAACCTCCAGCAACATCTTCTCGCCGACATGCAGGCACTCATGCTCAAGGCGGTGGTTCCGAACATCGTTGACCGAGATGCCGATCGGGCGCGCCTTGTAGCGCCCCCAGAAGTCGACCGAGCTTGCATCCTTGCCGGCGAACACCACGCGGTTGCGTAGCAGTACGGACACCAGCATCCCGTCGCCCCGCACGCGCCGCGGTTCGCCGAACTCCGAAAGTACCTCGACGGCGGCGTCTTTGATCATGTCCATCACCTGGCGGATGCTGGCGCGGACCAGCAGCAGGTCTCCGGCCGCGAGCTTGATGGTCGCGGCGCGCTTGATGTGCGCGGTGCCCTCGCGCACCAGCTTCAGGACTTCGACCGGGTTCCGGCCCAGGAACTTCGCGTCCTCAAGCGACCGACCGACGAGTTTGCTGTCGCTGTTGACGCGCAACTCGACCACGAAGGTCTCCTCTTCATCGCCAGTGATGCGTGTGGCGTCTTTGACCGGCATGAGCCAGCGCCCGATGGTGATGAAATAGAGGAGCCCCGCGCCCAGGACGATCAGGCCCAGGTGCGTGAACTCGAACATGCCGATCTCACGGCCGAACGCCGGGTCGTCTTTGAGGATCACGGAAGCGAGGATATTGGTCGAGGTGCCGATCAAGGTCAGAGTGCCACCAAGCATGCCGAAGAAGCTGACCGGCATCAGCACACGGGCGGCCTGCCCGCCGTTGCGGCGCACCATGTCGAGCACCAGCGGGATCGCCATTGCGACCGCCGCAGTATTGTTGATGAATCCTGAGACCGGCCCAATCAGCAGTGCGATGACAAGGATTTGCCGCAGTTCAGATTTGCCGACCAACGGGAACAGCTTGCGCCCGAGCAGGTGCACCAACCCGGAACGCTGGATGCCGGCCGACAGGATGAACATGCACAGCACGGTTACGGTCGCCGGGCTCGACAAGCCGGACAGCCCTTCCGGAATTGTAGGGAACGCCGCTGCGAGGTCGACACCGTGGCTCAGCAGCCATTCACCGTGGAACACGACGGGGATGCCCATCACGGTAACCAGAATCAGCAGCGCGGTGATATCCAGCGGCATGCGTTCGCTTGCGAACAGGTACAGCGCGCCGGCAATCAGCAGGAAGACAAGGGCGATTTCGACCGTCATCGGCATAATCTACAATACCCGCGATGGATGTATCGCCAATTCTTGACGGACTCAACGATGCGCAACGCGAGGCCGTCACCGCCGCGTCGCAGAATATGCTGGTACTGGCAGGGGCGGGGTCCGGAAAGACCCGCGTACTGGTGCACCGTATCGCCAGTCTCGTCGAGCACGAGGGGGTGTCGCCGTACGCAATCCTGGCGGTCACCTTCACGAACAAGGCTGCCGGCGAGATGCGCACCCGTGTTGAGCAGTTGCTCGACATGCCGGCCGGCCAGCTCTGGATAGGCACTTTCCACGGACTTGCGCACCGCCTGTTGCGCACGCACTGGCGCGACGCAGACCTGCCACAAGGCTTCCAGATACTCGATTCCGAGGACCAGCTCAGGATGCTGAAGCGCGTCATGCGCGCGCTCGACCTCGACGACGACAAGTGGCCGCCGAAGCCACTGCAATGGTTCATCAACGCGCGCAAGGACGAGGGCAAGCGACCGCAGTCGTTCGGCCAGGTGCGCGACCCGGTGCTGCAAACACAGCTAAAAGTCTGGACCGCGTACGAGGCAGCGTGCCAGCGCGCAGGTGTCGTCGACTTCGCCGAACTGCTGCTGCGGACCTTCGAACTGTTCCGCGACCGGCCGGACATCCTCGACCACTATCGGCGGCGCTTTTCCCACGTGCTGGTCGACGAGTTCCAGGACACGAACGCAATCCAGTACGACTGGATTCGGCTACTCGCTGGCGGCGGTGCCGGCGTCTTCATCGTCGGCGACGACGACCAGTCGATATACGGCTGGCGCGGTGCGCGCGTCGGTAACATCCTCCGGCTGGGCAAGGACTTTCCGGATCTGCAAACCGTGCGGCTGGAGCAGAACTACCGCTCGACGGGCATGATTCTCGGCGCCGCGAATGCGCTGATTGAGCACAACAGCGAGCGGCTCGGCAAGAACCTGTGGACAGACATCGGCGAAGGCGAGCCGGTGCGCGTGTTCACTGCGTTCAACGAACGCGAAGAGGCCAGCTTCGTTATCGACCGGATACGCGAGTGGAGCGCACAAGGCGGCGCACGACGCGAGTGCGCCATCCTGTACCGGTCGAACGCGCAGTCACGCGTGTTCGAGGAGGCACTGATGGCTGCCGCGATGCCTTACCGCGTATACGGTGGGCTGCGCTTCTTCGAACGCCTGGAGATCAAGGACGCGCTCGCGTACCTGCGCCTAACCGAGAACCGCCACGATGACCCGTCTTTCGAGCGGGTCGTGAACCTGCCGACGCGCGGTATCGGCGCAAAGACCATCGAAGACCTGCGGGCAGCCGCGCGGGAGCGCGACATCTCCTTGTGGCAGGCATCGTCGCGCTTGCGCGATGAACGCCGGTTGACCGCGCGCGCGTCGGCGGCGCTGGAGGCGTTCCACGACCTCGTCGAGCGGCTCGCCGCAGAAGTCACCGGGTTGCCGTTACACGAGCAAGTCGACGCGGTGATCCGGGGCAGTGGCCTGATTGCGCACTACGAGAAGGAGAAGGGTGAGCGCGGCGAGGCCCGCATCGAGAACCTCGAAGAACTCGTCAGCGCCGCGCGTGGCTACGATGTCGAGCCGGGCAGCGATATGGAGCCGCTCGCTTCGTTCCTCGCGCACGCCGCACTCGAAGCTGGCGAGGCGCAGGGCAGCGCGTGGGAGGACTGCGTGCAGCTGATGACGCTGCACTCGGCGAAAGGCCTCGAATTTCCGCTGGTGTTCCTGTGCGGCTTGGAAGACGGGCTGTTCCCGCACCAGCGCTCGCTGCTCGCCGCCGCGACGCCTCGCGAGACCCCCGGAGGCATGAAGCTCGGCCAGCGCGTTGCGCACGCCCGCTTCGGTGAGGGGGTCGTGCTGAATTTCGAGGGTGCCGGCGAGCACGCGCGCGTAGAGGTGAACTTCCACGACGGCGGCACCAAGTGGCTCGTCATCGCCTACGCGAAGCTCGAGCCCCTGCGCTAAGGGTAGGTGGTGCTTCAGTGTAGGAGCGGTGCTCCGCACCGCGATTGCAGCAGCCGGCACGGCCCATACCTGAAAAACGGGCGTATCATTGGCGCCCATGAAAATAATCATTCTGGGGGCCGGCCAGGTTGGTTCGACCGTCGCGCGCCACCTCGCGAAGGAGGAGGTCAACGACATTACTGTCGTCGACCTGCAGGAGAAGCTGCTGCGCGACCTGCAGGACCGCCTCGACATACGCACCGTGCAGGGCTTCGCATCGCACCCGGCGGTGCTCGAGCAGGCTGGCGCTGAAGACGCCGAGATGGTGATCGCGGTCACCGACAGCGACGAGACAAACATGATCGCCTGCCAAGTCGCGTACACCCTGTTCCATACGCCTACGAAGATTGCCCGGGTCCGCGAAGCCGACTACCTCGACCGGCCGCAGCTTTTCAAGCAGGAGGCGTTGCCGGTCGACGTGCTTATCAGCCCCGAGCAGCTCGTCACCGACTACATCCGCAAGCTGATCATGTACCCCGGCGCACTGCAGGTCGTCGACTTCGCAGCCGGGCGAGTGCGCCTGGTTGCAGTGCGCGCGTTCTTCGGCGGGCCGCTGGTCGGACATGAACTGAAGGACATCAAGAAGCACATCCCGAATGTCGAAACGCGCGTTGCCGCGATATACCGCAAGGGGCAGCCAATCATCCCCGAGGGCGACACCGTGGTCGAGGTCGATGACGAGGTGTTCTTCATCGCAGCCCGCAAGAACATCCGCGTCGTCATCAGCGAGCTGCGCAAGCTGGACCGTCCGGCGCGGCGCGTGATCATTGCCGGCGGCGGCAACATCGGCATGCGCCTCGCTGAATCGCTAGAAGAGCGCAACCAGGTCAAGATCATCGAACGCAGCCCAGAGCGTGCCCAGCGGATTGCCGAGCGTCTGCAGCATACGCTCGTGCTGACCGGGGACGCCGCCGATGAAGACCTGCTGCGCGAGGAAAGCATAGAAACCGTAGACATTTTCTGCGCAGTGACGAACAACGAGGAAGCCAACATCCTGTCGGCGATGGTTGCGAAGCGCATGGGTGCGAAGAAGGTGATGGCGCTGATCAACCGTCCGAAGTATGCAGAAATTGCAGAGGACGGGCTCGTTGATATCGCAATCTCGCCGCAGCAGGTCACGATTGGCTCGTTGCTCGCGCACATCCGGCGCGGCGACGTGACCACGGTGCATTCGCTGCGTCGCGGCGCCGCCGAGGCGCTCGAAGCGGTCGCCCACGGCGACGCCGAGACCTCTAAGGTCGTCGGACGCACGATTGAGCAGATACCGTTGCCGGAGGGCGCAACTATCGGCGCGCTCGTCCGTGGCGAGCAGGTACTGATGGCGCACCGCGACATCATGATCGAGCCTGATGACCACCTGATTCTGTTCGTCGTCGACCGTTCGCACGTGCCGGAGATTGAGAAACTATTCGAGGTCAGCGTGGCGTTCACCTGATGAATCTGCTGAGCGTGCAACGCATCGTCGGGCTGCTGCTGATGCTGTTCAGCGTCACGATGCTGCCGCCGCTCATCGTCTCGATGATTTATGAAGACGGCGCCTGGTTTGCGTTCGTTTCCGGATTTGTCGCGACACTCGCCATCGGCACGATGGTCTGGCTGCCGGTACGCAAGCAGCACGGCGACCTCAGACTGCGGGATGGCTTCCTGATCACGGTGCTGTTCTGGGCCGTGCTGGGTGCTGCAGGCGCAGTTCCGCTCTTGATTTCGCACGCACCTGAGGTCTCGGTCACCGACGCGGTGTTTGAGGCGATTTCGGGCCTGACGACCACTGGCTCGACCGTGCTGGTCGGCATCGACTACCTGCCCGAGTCTATCCGCTGGTACCGCCAGCAACTGCAGTGGTTCGGCGGTATGGGCATCATCATCCTCGCGGTCGCGGTTGCGCCGATCCTCGGCATCGGCGGGATGCAGCTGTACCGCGCGGAGACGCCCGGTCCCGTCAAGGACAACAAGCTCACGCCGCGTATCACTGAGACCGCGAAGGCGCTTTGGTATATCTATGCGGCAATCACTGTAGCTTGCGTAATCGCATACTGGCTTGCGGGCATGGCGCCGTTCGACGCGATTGGCCATGCCTTCTCGACCGTCGCAATCGGCGGTTTTTCGACGCACGACGCCAGCATCGGCTATTACGACAGCGCCGCGATTGAGCTGGTAGGCGTGTTCTTCATTCTGATTGCCGCAGCGAATTTCGGGCTGCACTTCACCGCGTGGCGTACGCGCAGCCTAGGGCATTATTTCGCGGACTCCGAGTTCCGCACGATGCTGATGATTGCCGCAGTCGTCACGTTGCTCGTGGTGGTGTACCTGGTGCGTGCCGACATTTATGAGCCCGGCCGCGCCTTCGTGAAAGCTCTGTTCCAGGCCGTCTCAATCGGAACGACCGCCGGCTTCACCAGCGCTGACTTTGCCGCGTGGCCGGGATTCGTGCCGGTGCTGCTGATATTGGTCAGTTTCATCGGCGGCTGCGCGTTCTCGACAGGTGGTGGCATCAAGGTCATTCGCATCCTCCTCCTGGTCAAGCAGGGCGCACGGGGCTGGTACACCCAAGCGCAACGATGCCCGTCCGTATCGGCGGCCGACCGGTCTCGCCACGGGTGGTCGAAGCAGTCTGGGGATTCTTCTCGGTTTACGTCGGCGTGTTCGCCGTCATCATGCTGTTGTTGATGGCGTCCGGCCTCGACCAGGTCACCGCCTTCTCCGCCACCGCCGCCACGCTGAACAACATGGGCCCGGGTCTCGGCCAAGTGTCAGAACATTTCGGCGGTATCAATGATTTTGCAAAATGGGTGCTGCTGGTCGCGATGTTGCTCGGCCGGCTCGAGATATTCACATTGCTGGTCGTGTTGACGCCGGCATTCTGGAAACGCTGAACTGGAGGAAGTTATGGCTGACCGCGACCCGAGCCTGAGGGCGACGGAACGACACCCGGACGAGCATGCGCTGAATCGCGAGTCATGGAAGATCTTCCAGATCATGGCGGAATTCGTCGAGGGCTTCGGGCGGCTAGCCGCCATCAAGCCCTCGGTCAGCGTGTTCGGTTCGGCGCGCACGCCGACCGACCACCCGTATTACAAGCTCGGCGAGGATGTCGGAAGGCTGCTTTCTGATGCGGGTTTTTCGGTAATCAGCGGCGGCGGGCCGGGCCTGATGGAGGCCGCGAACAAGGGCGCGCACGCTGGTCGCTCACCGAGCGTCGGGCTGAACATCGTGCTGCCAATGGAGCAGGATGCGAATACCTATCAGGACATCTCGCTGTCGTTTCGCCACTTCTTCTCGCGCAAGGTGATGTTCGTCAAGTACGCGTCTGCGTACGTGGTGTTACCGGGTGGCTTCGGCACGCTCGACGAGCTCGCCGAGATTCTGACGCTCGTACAAACCGGCAAGTCCCGCCGAATCCCAATCATCCTGGTGGGTGCAAAGTTCTGGACCGGTATGCTCGACTGGTTCCGCGACACAATGGTCGCCGAAGGGACGATATCGGCCGAAGACCTCGACCTGATGCAGGTGGTTGAGGAGCCACAGCAGGCCGTCGATGTGATTTTCGACTTCTATGCGAACCGCAGCTTCGAGCCATCGGCGGCCGAGCGCGAAATCATGCTGGAGCTGTAGCCGCCGGTGTCGGTTTTCACCGCGGTCACCGAAGCGGAACTCGCCGGCTGGCTACTCGCGTGCAAGGCCGGCGCGTTGCACGCGATGCGCGCGGTTGAAGGTGGCGTCGAGAACACCAACTACTGCATCGATACTGCGCGCGGGCGCTTCGTGCTCACGCTGTTCGAATGGCAAACCGCCGACGAAGCGGAGCGCACGCTAGCGTTGACCGCGACGCTCGCGGACGCCGGCTTGCCGGTTGCGCGCCCGTGGCCGCAGCCGGGCGGCTGGACGGCGCCGCTGGCCGGCAAGCCTGCAGCGCTCGCGGATTGGATTGATGGATCTCATCCAGAAGTCCCGACCTTGAATCAGTGCTCCGAGATCGGAGGTTTCCTTGGGCAGTGCGCCAGTGTGGGAGCGGTGCTCCGCACCGCGATAGCTAATCCGCGCGATGCCGCGTGGCGTGCGAGGACCGCTGCCAAACTCCCACCCGACCCGCTGCGGGACGCTGCGCTCGCGGATGCAACCGCGCTGCCGGTGCTGCCATCCGGTCTGATCCACGCCGACCTGTTCCGGGACAACGCGCTCTTTGATGGCGACAGCCTGCGCGGCGTAATCGACTTCCATTACGCGTGCACCGGACCGTTCTTATATGACGTCGCAGTTGCCGCGCTTGACTGGTGCTGGGCGGGCGACGCGCTGGACGTAGGACGCTTGCGGGCGCTGTGCGGTGCTTACGCCGCGCAGCGGGAGCCGGAACAGGCCGAGCGCGCTGCGTTCGGAGCGCTGTTGCAGCTGGCGGCGCTGCGCTTTTGGCTTTCGCGCGAACACGACGCGCTGCACCCGCGCCCCGGCCGTGCGGTGCAGGTGAAGGACGGCGGCGAGATGCGAGCGCGTCTGGCAGCCTTGCACGGTAGCTCGCAGCACTGGCCGGACATCGGATGAGCACAGCTTTCGCCACCCGCATTGAGCAGGCGATCGAGTGGACCGGTCGCGCGCTCGCGTGGCTGTCACTCGCCATGGTGTTGGTGACCTTCACGGTGGTGCTGCTGCGCTATGCATTCGGCATCGGCTGGATAGCGATGCAGGAGTCCGTGATGTGGATGCACGGCGTCTTGTTCATGCTCGGCCTCGCCTATGCGCTCAAACACGACGCACATGTCCGCGTCGACATTGTTTACCGCCGGCTGGACGCGCGCGGCCGCGCGTGGATTGACCTGCTGGGTACGCTGTTTCTGCTGCTCCCGGTGAGCGCGTTCATCGTTTGGTCGAGCTGGCGCTATGTTGGCAATGCATGGGCGATTGGCGAGTCGTCGCGCGAGGCGGGCGGCTTGCCGGGGCTGTACCTGTTGAAGACAGTTATCCCGGTGTCTGCGGTACTGCTGGCGGTGCAGGGACTCGCCATCGTCTTGCGGTCGTTGGAATTTATAAAGAATCGCGAATCACAGATTCGCTCCCACAAATCACAGATTCGCTCCCACAAATCACAGATTCGCTCCCACAGTAAGGGAGTGGATTGATGGAATGGCTCGCGTTGCTGCTGTTCGCGCTTGTCGTCACGGTACTAATGGCCGGCTTCCCGGTCGCGTTCGTGCTCGCCGGCGTTTCACTGTTGTTCGCGTTAGCGTGCGCAGCGTTTGGTGCGTTCGACCTCGTTTACCTGCAGGCGATGCCGAACCGCTTGTTTGGCATCATGCAAAACGATGTATTACTCGCGGTGCCGCTATTCGTGTTCATGGGCGTGATGCTCGAACGCACGCGCGTTGCCGAGG
>JAIVGZ010000026.1 GCA_020201335.1 Natronospirales bacterium | reverse complement strand
CGTGGCCGGCGTCGCGGGCGGCACCAATGACCTGACCATCACCGGCAACCTGGATCTCGACGGCGCGGCCACGGGGCTCGGCTTCCTGAGTGTCTCGGGTACTTCGAACCTCGGCGCGAACGTCACCACGGCGACGACGCAGACCTACACCGGCGCGGTGACGCTGTCGGGCGGTAACCGCACGCTGGCTGGCACCACGATCAACTTCGGCTCGACGCTCGATGGTGGGGCCGCTGCGCTGACCGTGACCGGCAACCTGGATCTTAATGGTGCGGCAACCAACCTGACCACGCTGTCGGTGTCCGGCACCAGCAACCTCGGTGGCAATGTGACCTCGACGGGCACGCAGACCTACTCCGGTGCGACGACGCTGTCGGGCGGCGCACGGACCTTGACCGCCAGCACGGTCAACTTCGGCTCGACGCTCGACGGCGGCAACGATGCGCTAACGATTACCGGCAACCTGGATCTCGACGGGGCGGCGACCAACCTGACCACGCTGTCGGTGTCGGGTACGTCTGACATTGGCGGCAACGTCACAACGACCGGTACTCAGTCGTATGGAAACGTTGTGCTCACCGCAAACGCCACCTTCACGACGACGGACAGCGCGGTCACTTTCGGTGGCACGGTCGACAGCGACGGCACGCCGCGTGCGTTCTCGGTAGTAGCCGGCACCGGGCAGATAGACATCGTGGGTAACATCGGCGGCATCTCGCCGATGGCCTCCATCTATCTCGGTACCACTGGCGATGCAATCCTCGGTGGGTCGGCGACTACGGGCAGTTTCCAGACCAACGCCGGCGGCACTACTTATCTGGGCGGCGACATCACGGCGACCGGTTTCATCCAGTTCTCCGACGCAGTAGTGCTGACGGCCGACGTCACGCTGGCAACGAGTGGCACCGCTGGCTTATACGTCATGTCCACCATCGACAGCGACGGCACACCGCGCAACTTGGTGCTGTCCATCACCGGCGTCACCGGCGAGCTCGCGCTGACCAGCAACATCGGCGCGACCAGCGCGTTGGCCTCGTTGACCGCGTCTGCGATTGACATGTTGACCATCGGCGGTAACGTCACCACCACGGGCGCACAGTCGTATTCGGCTGCGGATATCCGCCTCAACAATGCCGGCACGCGCGTACTGACCGGGACCAGCGCCTCGTTCACGGGTCCGCTCCGCTCGCTGAGCGGCGGGGTATCCGCGCTGAACGTCACCGGCGATGCGGCGTTCTCCAGCACGGTGGGCGTGGGCGGCTCGCTGAATACGCTGACCGTCGGCGGCACCACGTCGCTCGGCGGCAATGTGACCACCACCGGCGCGCAGTCCTACACCGGCCTGGTGACGATCACTGCGCCGGTGACGCTGACGGGCACCCTGGTGACGCTCACCGGCGGGTTAACCGGCACCGACGATCTCACGGTCGCGGCGGCGGCGGTGCTCGGCGGCGACGTGAACACGGGTACCGGGCTGCAGACCTACAACGGTGCCGTCACGCTGGCCGGCGCGGCCGGCACGCGCACGCTGACCGGCGGCACGGTCACTTTCCAGTCGACGGTGAACGCACTCGTCGCCGGTGATCAGGGACTCGCCGTGGACGGCGCCGCGGTCTTCAACGGCATCGTCGGCGGTACCGCTGCGCTCGCGTCGCTGTCGGTCAGCGGCACCAGCGCAATCGGCGCAAACGTCACGACGACCGGCAACCAGATCTACACTGGCGCCGCGACGCTCTCCGGCGGTGATCGCACGCTGGCCGGCTCAACCATCCAGTTCGGCGACACGCTGGCCGGCGGCACCAACGGCCTGACGATTACCGGCAACCTCGATCTCGATGGCGAGGCGACCGGCCTCACCACGCTGTCGGTGTCCGGCACGTCGGACATCGCCGCCAACGTCACGAGCTCAGGTAACCAGAGCTATGGCGGAGTCGTGACGCTCAGCGCGAACGCCGCATTCACGTCAACCACGGGCAACATCGACTTCGACGCAGCAATCGCGGGCGCTGGGTTCACTCTCGACATCGACGCGCAGGGCGCGACCGGTACCGTCGATTTCGGCGGTGACGTTGTCGCCGACGTACTCACGGTCAGTGCCGATCAACTGAACCTCGCCGCCGGTGTCGACCTCGACACTTCGGGCGCGAATGGCAACATCTCGCTGTTCGTCGACGGCCTTGCGTTGGCGGGTACCAACACCATCAACGCCGGCACCGGCACGTTCCAGATCACGCCGCGCACGACCACGCACACAGTTGAATTCGGTTCGACGGACACGGGCCTCGCCACCGACGTTTACTACGACTCCGACTTTACCGGAATCACCGCGGGGCAGTTCATCGTCGGCGACGCGGCCCACTCGGGCAGGATCTATGTCGGTGAAGCGAACGTTGCCAGCGCGCTGACTGTCCGCACGACCGGCGGCGTCACGCTGTTTGGGAACCTGACCACGGCCGGCACGACCATCATCGACGCGAACCTGGCCGTGGACGGCGCCACGCGCACCGTCAACACGACCGACGGTGATTTCACCGTCACCGGTACGACCGACGGCGCGAACGTCGGCGGCAACGACCGTCTCGCAGTTCAGACCGGCACTGGGACGGCGACCTTTACCGGCGTGATCGGCGGCACCACCGATCTCGAGCGGCTGAATGTCGTCGGCGCAGTGGCGTTCCTGCCGAACCTGACTGTCGGCGAGTTCTCGCGCGGGCCTGGCGGAGCGATTACGACCACCCTGACCGGCGACACGTACGCATCGACCGTCAACGGCTTCCAGCTGCTCGGCATCGTGACGCTCACCGCCAATACGAGCATCACGTCGGCCGGAAGCATCCACTTCGATGTCATGAACGGCGCCGCCTTTGACCTTTCTGCTAACGCCGCCACGACCGTCAGCATCCTCGGCGCGATGATGGTCGCGAACCTCGACGTCACGGCGGGCACGCGCATTTATATACAAGGCGACGTCACGACGGCGGGCGGCGTGCAGGACTACGACGGCCTGGCCGACATCCTGGGTTCACGCACGCTCGAAGCGGCGACCGTCATCTTCCGCGGCGCCATCGACGCGAACGACGCGTTCAGTTCGCTCGCCATTGTCGGCGATGCCCAGTTCCTCGGCGCCGTCGGTGCGCCGGATCCGCTGGCTTCGCTGTCGGTCAGCGGCGCCACCACCATCGGCGCGGATGTCACGACTTCCGGCGCGCAGAGGCACCCAGACCTACACCGGCGCGGTGACGCTGTCGGGTGGCGCGCGGACTTTGGCCGGCACGACGGTCAGCTTCGGCTCGACGCTCGACGGCGGCAACGATGCGCTGACCATCACCGGCAACCTCGACCTCGACGGTGCCGCGACGAACCTGACCACGCTGTCGGTGTCGGGCACCTCGAACCTCGGCGCGAATGTGACGAGCTCGAGCAACCAGGACTATTCGGGTGCTGTCACGCTTTCGGGCGGTGACCGTACCCTCGAGGGTGCCGCAATCTTGTTCGGCGACGGCATCGTCGGCGGCACCAACGCGCTGACCATCACCGGTCAACTGAGTCTGGCCGGCGACGCGACGGGCCTCACCACGCTGTCGGTGTCCGGCTCGTCGTTCTTGGCCGGCGACGTGACGAGCTCGGGCACACAGACTTACACGGGCTTCGCGTCGCTGTCGGGCAACCGCGCGCTGCAGGGCAGCACGATCTCCTTCGGCAACGGCCTCAACAGCGGCGGCGCGCTGACCATCACCGGTGCACTGAGCCTGACGGGCAACGCGTCGGGCCTCACCACGCTGTCGGTGTCCGGCATCTCGACACTGGCCGGCGACGTGACGACCACGGGCAACCAGACCTACACGGGCGCTGTCACGCTTGCGGGCGGCGATCGTATCCTCGATGGTGCCACCATCGCCTTCGGCACCGGCATCGTCGGCGGCGACAACGCGCTGACCATCACCGGCGCACCGTGACGAGCGCAGGCACCCAGACCTACACCGGCGTCGTGACCATAGCGACGGCCAACGTGGGGCTCACTGCCTCCGCCGTGAGCTTCGGCGCAGCGGTTGCAGGCCAGTTCGGCGCCGAGTCGCTGACAGTCGTCGGTAACACGACGCTCGGCGCAAACATTCTGTTCTCGAACTTAGCGAACCTGACGCTCGACGGCACCGTCGACGGCGATGTCGCGGGCCGCACGCTGACCATCGACATCACCGGTGCGCTGAGCATCACGGGCGCGGCGGGTGGTACCCAGAACCTCGGCGGCTTCACGGTTGTCGGCAATGCAACTTCGGTCACCGTGGATGCTGTGACGGTCAGCGGCGCCCCAATCCTGATTGGCAGCGCCGGCAACCCGATTCCGGTCATCAACGCGAACGGCACGCTGACCACGCTGCTGGCTGGCGCGGGCGGTACGCTGATTCTACAGGGCGGCGGCATTACACTCGCGGGCATCGCGGTCGGCCAGCACAACATCGAACTTTACGGCGACGGCCAGGATACGGTGGTTGCGAACCCGATTACTTCGGCCGGTGCAATTACCATCAGCGCGCCGCGCGACGTGGTGGTCGAAGCGTTAATCACGACCACCGCGGGCGACATCACGCTGACTGCAGACAGTGACAACAACGGCACCGGTGGCGTGCTTATAACGGCGACCGGCGGGCTGAATTCGGCGGGCGCAGTGGTTGTCAACGGCACGGCGTTCACGGACCTCAACGCACTCGGCGGCTACCGTGGCCGGCGTCGCGGGCGGCACCAATGACCTGACCATCACCGGCAACCTGGATCTCGACGGCGCGGCCACGGGGCTCGGCTTCCTGAGTGTCTCGGGTACTTCGAACCTCGGCGCGAACGTGACCACGGCGACGACGCAGACCTACACGGGTGCGGTGACGCTGTCGGGTGGCGTGCGCACCCTGACCGGCACGACGGTGACCTTCAGCGCCGGTGCGACCGGTACTGCGCTAGTCATGGACGCGGCGGCGGTGCTGAACGGCGATGTGAACACTGGCGTCAACAACCAGACCTACAACGGCACGGTCTCGCTGACGGGTGGCGCGCGGACGCTGACCGCCGGCACCGTGACCTTCAACGGTGCGGTAACGGGTACGGCTGCGCTGACCGTCAGCGGCGCGGTTGCGCTGAACGCCAACGTGAACACGGGCGCCGGCAACCAGACCTACACCGGCGCGGCGACGCTCGGCGGAACGCGCACGCTGACCGGTGGCACGATTAACTTCGGCAGCACGCTGGCCGGCGGCGGCTTCGATCTCACCATCACCGGCAACCTGGATCTCGACGGCGCGGCCACGGGGCTCGGCTTCCTGAGTGTCTCGGGTACTTCGAACCTCGGCGCGAACGTCACCACGGCGACGACGCAGACCTACACCGGCGCGACGACGCTGTCGGGCGGTAACCGCACGCTGGCTGGCACCACGATCAACTTCGGCTCGACGCTCGATGGTGGGGCCGCTGCGCTGACCGTGACCGGCAACCTGGATCTTGATGGTGCGGCCACCAACCTGACCACGCTGTCGGTGTCGGGCACCTCGAACCTCGGTGCGAACGTCACGACCAGTGGCACGCAGACCTACACCGGTGCGGTGACGGTCTCCGGCGGTGCAGTCACCCGGACGCTGACCGGTGCGGTGCGTTTCAATGCTGGCGTCACCGGCGGTGGCACCGAGTCCCTGACAGTGGTCGGCAACACCACGCTCGGCGCCAACGTGCTGTTCTCGAACCTCGTCGGCCTGACGCTCGATGGCACCGTGGACGGCGACATCGCCGGCCGCACCTTGACCATCGACATCAGCGGCACGCTGAACCTGACCGGCGCAGTCGGTGGTACACAGAACCTTGGTGCGTTCACCGTCGAGGCCGCGAATCAGGTTGACCTCCAGGCGATTACGGTCGCAGGTGGCGCGATTATCGTCGGCAATACCACGCCGGTGCCGACCATCAATGTGAATGGCGTCTTGACCACGACCGGCGCTGCGACTGGCGCGCTGCTGCTGTCCGGCGGCGGCATCACCATTAGCGCGGCACCCGTGGTCGGTGCGACCAACAT
>JAIVGZ010000013.1 GCA_020201335.1 Natronospirales bacterium | reverse complement strand
CTTGCTTGGGTTTCTCCCGACGACGGTCAGCGAGACCTGCGGCACTTTGCGACGGATTGCCGGAAGGATCGCGTCGATGAAGTGCATGATCGCGTCTTCGTTCGGGCGCCAGTCCATTGAGCCGGTGAACACGAGGTGGTCCGGTATCTCCGGTACCGCTGCCCGCGCGAAATACTCGATGTCGACGCCCGTCGGTATCTCCCGAATGTCGGCGCCCGGCGCGATGCGCGACAGTACCGTCTTGTCGACCGGGGATACCGCTACGGTGATGCCGGCGCGGCCGCACGCTTCTGCTTCGTAGCGGCGCATTTCGCGCGCCTCGCGCTGCAGCAACGCCCTGTGCCACCACCGTTGCTCAACTGCAGCAAGGCGTTCCCAGATTACGTATTCGGCGTTGTGCTCGAACAACACAACCGGTGTCGGCCCTTCCATCGGTACGTTCGGGACCGCGCAGAGGAAGTCGGCGATACAGACGTCGAAAGCACCGCTGTCGAGCAGCTTGTGCGCGGCGTCGTGCACACCCGGGACAAGGGAGCGAACCATGTCGACCGGCTGACCGGACAGGTATGCGCGCGCAAGCGCGCCGATAAACCGCACGCTGTTCCATTTCGCCGGGGTGTGGGGAATCGAGATGACCTGCTCGCAGTTCGGCAGGCGGCTGCGTAGCGCTTCTTCGCTCTCGCCGGGGCCGTGCGTGGTCAGTACGGTCACGCGCTGGCGGCACGACAGCTGCTCAATCATGTTGAAGCTGCGGAGTCGGCCTCCGGTGTTGTGCGGCCAGAGACCTCCAATCTTCACCCATAAAATGCGCATACGGCTGACGTCGTCCATGAAGTCATTAAACGATTCGGACAGTTCGGTCGGAAGCGGGTTAACCCTCGTTTCGACTCAGAAACTTACCTGCCGTTATGCAAGTAGTTCATGCAGCTGCCCGCTCAGATTGTTCGCTGATGGATGCCGGCCTTTCACCATCCACGAATACACGCTGCCACATCTCCAGATTGATCAGCAGCCAGAGGCGGTCGCCGTGGTTCCATTCACCGCGCCGGTGCGCTTCAGCAAGGGCGGCAACCGCAGCCGGGTCGAAGAGGCCGCGTTCGCGCGCGCGGTCGCCGAGTACAAACTCTTCCACCATGGGCCACCAGGCGCCGCGCAGCCAGGCGCCGATAGGCACCGGGAAACCCATCTTCTTGCGCGTCAGCACCTCGGCTGGCACCAACGGCGCCAGCGCCCGCCGCAACACCGCTTTCGTCGTCCAGCCACGCACCTTGTAACGCGCCGGTAGCGCAGCGGCGAATTCGACAAACTTATGGTCTAGAAACGGCACGCGGCTCTCAATCGACGCCGCCATGCTCATCTGGTCTTGCTTCATCAGAAGCTCAACCAAGTACCCCTGCAGGTCCGCGTACGCGAGTCGCTCGAGCGTGCCGCCCGGCGCGTTCCCGTAGTCAATGAGTGCAGTGCGGTGTGGGTCGGTCGACGGTGCCCCGCCGAGCAGTTGCTCGCGCATCGCGTCGCCGAACACCGAGAAGTTCTCGCAGAACAGGCCTCGCACGCCGTTCAGCTCGGGCACCAGGAAGCTGCGCTGCGCGTAGCGGCGCAGCGGTGAGGGGAGGCTGCGGACGGCGCGCCCAACCAGCTTGCGGGCCGTACCGGGCAGCAGGCGGTGCCAGACGCGCCCGAGTCGTTCGTTCAGCTCGGTCACGCGGTAGCGGTTGTAGCCGAGGAAGAGTTCATCGGCGCCTTCACCGGTCATCACGACCTTCACATCCTCCTGGGCGAGCCGTGAAACTACGTTCAGCGGCACGCTCGAAGGAAATGCGATTGGCTCGTCCTCGTGCCAAACCAGCCCTGGTAACGCAGCGAAGAAGTCACTTGCCGACAGCGTCACGTCACGGTGTACGGCGCCTATCGAGCGCGCGACTGTGCGCGCGTATTCGAGCTCGCTGAACCCGGCTTCCGCGAAGCCGACCGAGAACGTATGGATTGGCGCGTTCACCATGCCTGCCATGATTCCGGCGAGCCCACTCGAGTCGAGGCCTCCGGACAGGAACAAGCCGACCGGCACGTCGCTGACCAGGTGGCAGCGCACCGCGTCTTCGAGGCGTTCCCGAACCTCGGACGCGCACTCGTCCAAGGTCATGCCGGGATCGTCGATCTCCGTCGGAAGCCGCCAATAGCGGCGTTCCGAAAAACCGTCCGCGCGGGTCCAGGTCAGCGTGCGCCCTGGCATCAGCTTGCGCACACCGGCAAAAAAGGTGCGCTCGTCGGCAACGAAGCGTGCGGCCAGATACTCGGGCAACACCGACCGGTCAAGCCGTGGGCGGATGCCACCCGCAACCAGTGCCTTAACCTCGGAGCCGAACAGCAGCTCGCCACCCTGCTCCGCGTAATACAACGGCTTGATTCCTACGCGGTCGCGCGCCAGAAAAAGCTTTTGGCGGTCCTGATCCCAAATTGCGAACGCGAACATTCCGCGTAGCCGGTCGACACAGCGTTCACCGAAGACCTCATACGCGCGCAGCAGCACTTCGGTGTCGGAGCGCGTGCCAAAGTGGCAGCCATGGCCTTCCAGTTCGGCGCGCAATTCGCAAAAGTTGTAGATCTCGCCGTTCAGCACGAGCCACACGGTCCGGTCGGCGTTCACCATCGGCTGGTGTCCGCCTGCGATGTCGATGATAGACAGGCGCCGGTGTGCGAACCCGGCATCTGCGGTGACTTCGAGGCCGGCGTCATCCGGGCCGCGGTGCGCGAGTGCATCGCGCATCCGCGTAAGCCGCGCGCGGTCGACAGGCGGTGCGCCTGGTTCGAGCCTGACGATACCCGCAATGCCGCACATTCAGCCGTCCCTCCATACGACCCGCAGCGCGTCGTCATCGACGACAACCGCGTGGCCTTCCATTTCCAACCGGAATCCATCGCCGAGTCCGCGCCAGGCGCGCAGCGAAGCGGGCTTCGATGGTGTGCGTGTCCGCGCCACCCAGATCGTCCACAACCACCCAGTAATGCGGCTTCACGAACAGCACGCGTCGGCGGTGCGTGACCGGATCGGCTAGCCGCCGATAAGCGTCGTGCTCGGCATCGAGCAGGTCGTGCGTCGGTGACGACTGCCACTCACGGACGCGCGCATCGCACCGCTCATGCCAACTGAAGGGACCGGTGCTCTCTGCCTGTGAAAGCCCGTCAACGGTAACGGTGCTGTGTGCGCCCGTTTCGCGAAAGTGGCGACGCCAGCCGCCTTCTGTCGGGTACTGCCCGGTGCCTGGGTCGACGATTGCCGGTAGTCCGAACGCATGGCAGTGCAGCGACAGCAGGTCCGCATGCCCGTGCCCGCCGCTGACCGGGCAGCCCAGCGGGCCTGCGTCAACGATTAGACAGTGCGCGTCATGGCCCCAGTCGCTGCGCATCACCGCGTAGCCGCCATCCGGTAGCAGACGTGAAGGCGCTCCGTTTGGCGGTGATGGGGCCAGTTCAGCGAATGCGGCAATACCTTCAACGCCCAGCATCCAGGCGGTTTCCGGTTGTGGCCCACCCGCCGCCCACGCGTAGTCAGCGCGGCAAAATAATGCGGCGGCGACGGCAAATACGCCGGCTGGGTCGCGTGAAGTACGACCTGCCGCCCGCATCAACATGCCGCCATCGTCGTCGCCGATCGCGGGCAGCAAGCCATCCGGGCCACGGAGCCAAAGCAGTGCGTCGAGGAGGCGTTGCACGCCGCGCGTGACGGATTCGGGTACGGGTTCCCCAGCACGTTTGGCGAGCGCAATGAAGTGCAGGTAGATTTCTGCTGTGTACCGCTGGTAGCACGCCGCCTGCTCGAAGTACACGCCGTCTGCGTGCACCTGCCGGTCGAACTCGGCAACCAGGATGCGTCGGCCGAGCTTGCGCCAGCGCCGCGCGCCGGGCAGGTCGGGGAACGCAATACCTGCATAAAACAGCCCGAGCGCTTCGCCGGTCAGGTGCGTGTTAGGAGAGTAGTAGTACGAGAGGTAACGCTCGATGTGTTGCGCGTGCGCGCCGATCCAGGCGCGCATCCGCCGCGCCAGCTTGCGGTCGGGCTCCGGTGCGCCGTCGAGCAGGAACATTGCCCAGCACCACGATACTGTGCGGAACGCCGCCTCGAGGCTACTGGCCCAGTTGATTCCCTGCCCCGGTTCATTCGCTGCCATCCAACGCTCGACCGTAGCGGCGAACGCGTCGGCGTAGCGACGCTCGCCAGTCAGCCGCCACGCCTGGCCGAGGTCAATGAACCACTGGTGCCGGTTGAGCTCCCAAGTCACCTTGTGGTCACCGAGCGTCGCGTAGTCCAGTGGGTCGAGCAGGCTCCAGTGCCGGTGCGGCGCACTGAGGCCCGAAACCGGGTCACGGTGCCAATCAATCGGGTCGCCGCATTCGAGCGCACGGTACCCGAGCAGGTCGAAGCGCCCCTCGATTGCAGAATTGGCGGATTGAATAATGTGCGCTGTCACCTCCGGCAAGACGGCGCGCAGCCATGCGGCAGCGGTTGCGTCCGATGCGCCCGCAAAGAAACACCGTGAATCGAGGTCGCTCGCCCGCGGGGGCGTATCGAGCGGCGCGTAGCGCGGGTGCCCTGCGCGCACCGCAACCCGATCGAGCGCGCGCGAAACCACCTGCAAGCCGCGGTTTGCGAGGCCGGACCAGCCGGCATGACGGAGGGCCGCGACATTCATCCGGGCAAACCTCGGTACACCGCGTCCCAGCGTGCGCCGATGCCCGTCCAGGTATAGCGGCGCACCTCTTCGCGCGCATTGGCGACCAAGCGCCGTGTGCGACCCGGGTCGTTGAACAGTTCCCGCACCGCCGTAGCCAGCGCGGCCGGGTTTCCGCACGGTACGATCACGCCCGCCGAACCGCCGCGGAGCATGGTGGTGATGTCGCCGACGCCGGTCGAGACCACCGGCAGACCGGCGGCAAACGCTTCCAGCACCGACACCGGCTGGTTGTCGATTTCGGCGGCGTTGACGAAAATGTCGGCGCGCGCGAATAGCGCTGGAACATTGTCCGGCTCGACGCGGCCGACAAACGATATGCCCTCGGTTCCGAGAGTTTCAGCCAGCGCCTTGAGGCGCGCCTCCTCCGGGCCATAACCAGCGACGACCAGCGTCGCGTCCGGGTGCAATTGCCGAAACTGAGCGAACGCGCGCAGTACGACATCGACGCGGTAATGCTTCTGGAAAGCACGTACCGACAGCCAGTGCGGACGCAGCGGCTCGCGGTCCCGGAACGGGAACGCGTCGGTGTCGACGACATTGCGGATCACGCGGCTACGGTAACCATGCCGTGCGAACACCTGCTGCAGGTACGGCGATGGCACGACGATCTCATCGGCGAGCCGCAACATCGGGTGTACGAGCCGGCCCCAGTGACTGAGGTGGTCCTCTGCCTCGCCGCTGTGGTAATTCAGAATCACGCGTTTGCCGTAGCGGCGCGCCGCAAGCATTGCCGGTACCGGCGCCAGCAGGAACGACCAGTACGACGCCGAGTAGACGTGCACGACTTCCGCATCGCGCAGGCGCGTGAGGCTTGGTACATACAAGGCTTCGTTCAGCGCGGTGCGGACGAGCGGCAAGCGCCGGCACCAGCCGAGCCCGGGCGGGAAACGCGGGTTCACCGGCACGAAGCTCACCGGGTAACCCGTGCTGCGCAGGTGCGCCATGAGCGCCATCGCCTGCACACCCTGGCCACCCAGAATCTCGAGGCTGGGGGCCACGACGGCGACGCGCGGCGGCACGGACCGGTGCGCGATCCCCGCCTCTTCCGGCACATCAATGCGGAAGGCGTCAGCGGACTGCATAGACTGGTGCCTCCCGTAATACCGGCGCCGGCGCGTCCAAGTACGCGCGACACCAGAGTTCGAACGAGATTAAGGTCCAAAGCTGCGTGTCTAGCGTACGCCCGCCTTCGTGCAGCGTGAGCAGCCGTTCCACGTACCCGGCGTTCACGACCCCGCGCGCGCGGCTACGGTCAGACAGCAATAACTCGCGCACGAAGGGTGCGAGGCCACCGCGGAACCAGTCGCCAACCGGAACCGCAAAACCACGTTTAGGGCGGTCGATGACTTCGTCCGGGACGATGCCGCGCATCGCCTTCTTAAGGATGCTCTTCGTCGTGCCGTTTCGAATACGCATTGCCGGCGGTACCGTCGCCGCGAACTCGACGAGCTTGTGGTCGAGCAGCGGCACCCGTACTTCAAGCGAGTGCGCCATGCTCATACGGTCGACCTTTGTCAGGATGTCGAGTGGCAGGTAGTGGTTGATGTCGAAGTACTGCAGCCGATCGAGCCAGTGCGCATCGCGCGGGAGAATCCGGTCGTGCAGCATCCCGTTCACGTCGTGGTCGCCGAGCGCGGCCAACGCGTCCGCAGTGAAAAGCTGCTGTCGGCGCTCGGCCTCGAACAGCGTGTAGCCGTGCAAATAGCGCTCGAAACCCTTCAGCGACAGGTGGTGCAGGTAATTCTTGCCTTTCGCGCCTTCCGGCATCGCCCGTGATACCCGCGCCGACAGCGCGCGCAACGGCGCCGGAATGCGGTCGCGCCACCGCTCGTTCGCCTCGACGAGGTAACGATCGTAGCCACCGAACAGCTCGTCGCCACCGTCGCCGCTCAGCGCCACGGTCACGTGCTCAGCAGCCATCTTCGACACCATCCAGGTTGGAATTGCGGAGGAATCCCCGAACGGTTCGTCGAGGTGCCACGCGATGTCGGCAGCGACATCCAGCGCATCGGTGTCCAGGATCCATTCGCGGTGGCGCGTACCGAGCGCCTCCGCGGTGCGACGCGCAACTGAACTCTCGTCGTACGCGGAGTCGTGGAAGCCAATCGAGAATGTATTCACCGGGTTGGTCGACTCGCGACCCATTGTCGCAACGACGGCGCTCGAGTCGATGCCGCCGCTCAGAAATGCACCGACCGGCACATCGCTGACCATGTGCAGGCGCACCGATTCTTCAAGCAAATCGCGAAGCTCATCGACGAAGCGTGACTCTGGCTTGTCGTGGTCGGCCTCGAAGCGCAACGACCAATAGCGCTCGACCTTAACCGGCGCCCCCCGCTCCGCTATAAGCAGGTGGCCGGGCTCAAGCTTGTGTACGCCGGCGATGATACTCTCCGCGGGCGCGGTCGTTGCGTGCGCAAATAGGTGGTCGACCGCGGGCCAGTTGAGCGCACGTGGCAGGTCCGGCAACTGCAGCAGGGACTTCAGCTCAGATGCAAACGCGAGGCGGCCACCCGCCGCTTCCGTCCAATACAGCGGCTTGATACCGACGCGGTCTCTTGCGAGCAGCAGCCGCTGACGGCGCACATCCCATACCGCGAGGCCGAACATCCCGCGGAGGTGCGCGATACATTCCGTCCCGTACTCCTCGTACAGGTGCACAATCACCTCGGAGTCGGAACTCGTGCGGAAGCGGTGCCCCTTAGCCTTCAATGCCTGCCGCAATTCGCGGAAGTTGTAGATTTCGCCGTTGACGACCGCGTGCACAGTGCCGTCCTCGTTTGAGATCGGCTGGTGCCCGTGTGCGACATCGATGATGCTGAGCCGCCGCATGCCGAGACCAAGCCCTTCGGCGAGATACACGCCCTCATCGTCCGGGCCACGGTGGACCATCACCGCGCACATCGCGCGAATCTCGGCTTCCAGTACCGGTCGCCGGTCCGGGCTGAAAATACCCGCTATCCCACACATCTCATATCCCTCCCCATCATCCTCTCCATGCTCGCGCGAGTGCGCCGAAGGGCCGTTGCACGATGCCGGTCAGCGCAAGCTTGTCCGCGACCGCCAGTTGCCCGTGCGTGAAGACAAGCACCGAGTAAGTCCCGCCGTAGACGAGCCCCGCGAGTACCAGGTCCACAAATGCCGGAAATGCGAACGAATTCTTTACTGCGAGCGCGGGAACGGCCGCCACGGCTGCCAGAAGTGCGATCCGGCCGACGCGGCGCCACGGAACCATCGCTGCTGCCGGCAACTTCAGCAGAGATGCGATGCGCGCGAGCGCCATCCATTTGAAGACCACCATGCCCGCAAGCGTGACCAGCACAGGTCCGAGCAGCCCGAACCAGCGCATGAACAATGTAATCAATGCCACGACCAACACGAGGCGCACCGCGTTGATCGCAATCAGGTACCGGGTCTGGGCATATACCCGCAGCGCCGCGTCCGCCGGCAACGCCGCGAGCAGGAAGCTGAGCGTCCACGCCATGAATATTGGCGCCGCTTCGATGTAGTCCCGCGTGAATAAAACCGCGATGAACTCGTGCGCCGTAACCAGCAGCACGCCGACCAGCGGGAACAGCAGCAGCGAAAGTTTCTCTATAGCGTCGTTCCACACCTGCAGTACCGCGTCCGTACCCACGGACATCAGTTCGCGCATCCGCACCATCAGCACGTTGTTTGCCGATTGCGACAGGAAGTCGACCACCGGAATCTGCAGGCAGGCGACCGCGTAGACGGCAAAAACCGCGGGTTCGAAGTGGTACGACACGAAGTAGAGGTGCAGGTTCGCCTGCAGCAACTCGATCAGGATTGCGACGCTGAACGGCGCCGCATAGGCGAACTGACGCCCGACCAGCACGCCACCGGGTTTGAAACCGGCGCCGAACTCGCGTACCAGGTAAAAGATTGACGCCGCGAACCGGGCTGCCGCGAACGCCACCGCCCAGACCATCAGCCAGCGCAACTGCGGCACCACCAGCACCGGGAGGATCGACACCGCCGCCCGAACAAGGTCGGAGGTCGCGTAGGTGCCCGACGCGAGCCGATGGCGATTGCGCGCGGTCATCACCGTTTCCATCACCGATGCCATCATCATCAGCGCGACATAGATGCCGACCAGTGGCAGCAACCCAACCAGCATTTCGTTGTTCAGCGCAGCCGCGACTTGCTCCTCGAACAGCCACAGCCCGGTTGCCACCAATGCGCCCGACACCGCGAGCCCGATCAAAGCATTGAACACATAGCGCCCGGCACGCCGCGTGCGCTCCGGAACGAAGTAGTACAGGCTCTCCGCCATCCCGAGCTGCGCAATCCCGTACAAGGTGCCGAAAATCAAAAACAGTTGCTTGTAGGTGCCAAAGGTCGCCTGGTCGAAAATCCGCACGAGCACGATCGGAATCGCGAAGCACGCGACGTACCCGAACATCCGCCCCGCCATGATGATCAACGCGGGCTTGAGTATCGAATGGCTCGTGGTCATGCGTGTCGTTCACGCCCACAGCCCGATACGAAGTCGAACACGCCGCGCGTCTCGCAGTGGAACACCGCTGATGAAAAGCGGTCGCCTGCGCCGATTCCGGAGCGCTCCCAGACCATGCGGCGTGGGATCGCGAATTGCGGCGCGTGCACGCCGTTGCAGCTGCAGGTCGTGTACGCATAGCGATAGCCGGCCTCCTCCGCTGCAGTGGCGATGGCCGCATTGAAGTCACCATTTGGGTACGCGAAATGCACCGCATCGATACCAGTGAACCGGGCGAGTTCGGCGCGCGACTCCTGCAGTTCCGATACCACCGCGCTTGGGTCCTCATTCGTCAGGTACGCGTGCGTTCGCGTGTGTGAGCCGATTGCGTGGCCGGCACGATGCATCTCTGACACCATCCGCCAGTCCATCAGCGCCAGGCCGTCGCGCTCGGACTGCGGGATGCGCACCCGATCCGACAGGCGTGTGACCAAAGCGCGTAACACTGGCTGGGAGAGTCGCGTCAACAGTGCACGCGTCGTGTCGTATGGCGACCGTGTTGACGCGGCGATGGCCGCCTGTTGCTCCGCATCGACGTCGAAGGCCGCGAGAACCGTCGTGAGCTCGTCCCCGGGTGAGGTCCACACCTCGAAGCAGCGCCGCACGAGCAGGAAGAGTTCGTCGTGCAGCAGGATCTCACCCGCCCCGGTCACGCCGGTAACGACGAAGACCGCAGCCGGGATGCCCTTGCGCTGCAGCAACGGGAAGGCGTTCTCGTAGACGTCCCGGTAGCCGTCGTCGAATGTCAGCACGGCCGCCGGCCGGCCGCGGCGGCCGGAACGGAAGCGCTCAGCCGCGTCGTCGAGGCTGATGAAAGCGTATCGCCTGCCGAGCCAGTCGAGATGACGCTCCAGCGTGCGGGTCGATACCAGCATCGCGGGGATGCTATGGCGTGCGCTGGCGTTGAAGTCGTCGACGACCCGGTGGTAGCCAAGGATCAACGGCATGCTCTCGGGGCGCGCGTGCGCGCCGATCAGGCGGTCTATGCCCGTGTAGTGCAGCGCGCCGGCGATGCAGGCCTTGATCATGCCGCGCGACACGAACCGTCCTCCGCTTCGTCGCGCGAACCGCGTAACGATTTCAGCGTGGCCTTCAAGCCGGCGAGCTTCAGTGACCAGCGACCGGTGCGGTCTGGCGGATACAGCGCGAGACGCACCAGCGGTCGCTGGGTACTCGTCCAGCGGTACTTGTAGCTCTCGTTGCCGTGCAACAGGTCGTATTCGGCTACCCCCTCCTCAATCGCACGCCGGATCGAATATGCCAGCACGACCAGCCCGACGCTGAACTTGTTGTAGCCCGGGTCGAAGCCTGACTGGTAGAAGTAGTAAACGCCGCCGTACAGGAAGCCGTACACCGAAGCAGCTGGGTTTCCGTCCAGATTCATCACATACAGACGCAGCCATCCGCACTTCAGCGCATGCTCGGTCAGTTCCCGATGGAACGCGACGAGCTCGTCGGTGTGCAACGCATCAGACCCGCCGAGCTGCTCGCGCCGGAGGTGGTGCAGTTGTACCAGCGCGTCCAGGCACGCAACCCGCCGCGGTTCAGTGCACTCCTCGAACTCGACTGTGAAGGATTTTTCTAGATTGCGTACCCGTCGCCGTACGTTGTAACGATGCGAGGAGCCCAGCGTCTGGAGATATGACTCCCAGTCGTGGCCGGCGAGGTCGAGGTAAGGGCAGGTCTCCGTTTGCTCTTCGACGACCGTCCAGCCGGCCTCGTCGAGTTGGCCGGACATCACGCTGGCGCACGACGACTGTGGGCGCACCCGCGTCAGTTCCGCGACCACGCCGGCATCGCCAAAATGGGCAGCCAGCGCGGTGAGCGCGGCGCGGTCTGCGCCGCGCCGCACAATCAGGTCCAGGTAATCCGAACCGACCAGGCCGGACCCGAGAAACTCGAGTACCCGGTGCGGTTGCAGGCGACCCAGCCGCGGCGGCCTCAGCGCGAGCGGTGCGATGGCGATCAGTCGCTCGCCATCCCGTACCGTGACGATGTGCAGCGTTCGGTCCTCGCGCAAGTGCTTCCACCAGGTGTACAGCCACTCCCAGGTCAGGAACGGGACATCGCTCGCGCTGGCGGCCAGCAGCTCGTTCCACTCGTCGCCCATCGTGGCGAAGCGGGCTTCGTCGGTAATCAGTTCGGTAGTGGTCATGTCAGAGCAGCGCCTGGAGGTCCTGCATCTGGTTGGCAATGTAATCGAGCTGCGTTTCGCTCAACTGCTGGTGAATAGGAAGGCCAAGCAGGTGGTCCCGCAGGTATTCCGCGTCGACTGCGTCGAACCGCTTTGCGGCCTGGTCTCCGTAGTTCCAGAACTCGATTGCGGTCACGCCGCGCGCATACAGCGAGTCGGCAATATCGCGTTTCTGTCGAACGAGTATCGGGAGGAATAGCGGGCATGCGCCGGCAGTGAGCTCGCGCGCTACATGCACGCGCCCTGGTAACCGCTCCTGCAAATAACGAAAGTTCGCGCGCCGTGCGTCGCGTACGGCTGACGCGTCGGCGCTGCAGGCGAGCCGCTGGCTCACCGCGGAGGCCGGCCCGCCATGGTGGCCGCGTCACACGGCGGCAACGCCAGCCGCGACAACGCCGGCAAAGTTCGTCTGTTCTGGACGAGCAAGCCGCCATTTGGCACGGGCAGCGTCTTGTAAAGGCAATAGATTGCGTAGTCGCCGATGCTGCCGAGTGGGCGGCCGTTGTACTCACCGAACATAGAGAGCGCGCAATCCTCGACGACGACGGTATCTCCGTCCTGGCACAAGGCCATGATTTCGTCCATCGGCTGCGCCCAGCCAAGCAGGTGGATCACATAGACGACGCGAGGTCGGTGCCTACGGTACAGCGTCTCCAGTGCATCCAGATCGGGTTCGCCATTGCGCCGCGTAGGGTAGAAGACGATGCGCGCTCCGGCGGCGCGCATCGCCCAAATTTCATTGCCACTGTGATAATCAGGCGCGAGCACGACATCCCACGGCTGCAGGTCGAGCGCCTTGAACAGGTGGTAGATTGCATTGCTGGCGCGGTAGAACCACGTATGGTGTGCCGCGTTGAACGGGAACGGCGGCGGCGCAGCCGTCTTCCCGATCAGCCCCCACGGTGCAAGCGTCGGCCAGCCGGGCACGTAGCGGCTACGGGTCGGTGCGACACTTAGGCCCGCCAGGCTCATCTTAGTAGCTCGCTTATCCACCACTCGCCGTCCATCCGTGACAGGAAGGCATTACCGTCGTTGATCGCCTCGCGTATCTCCGGGTCGCGCGAATGCACGAGCACCCAGCTGTCGTTCTCGTGGTGGAACAGGCACTGGCGACCGGACAGCGCCTGAAACAGCATCGGATCGACCTGGCCTGACACTGCAACGGCACCGTCTTCGCATGCCTGGTGGAACATGTGGTCGAGCACGATGTCGACCGTGGCGTCGGTGGCGACGATCTGGATGACCTCGGCGATTCCGCATGGGCGTAACTGGTACAGGTACCACCCTGCGACGCGGTCGCCCTCCTTCACCATCATCTTTCGCAATTGCCCGCGGCCCGGATTCGTTACCAGCGTCTCGAGCAGCCAGACGACTTCACCGCTCCGGTACAGCGGTCGCAGCTTCCTGCGGCGCGCAAGCCCGGGCAGCTGCGCGGCCATCGTCTCGGCATCCATCTCAACGCCGCTCGCCGCAGGCTTGCGCCGACCGAATGCGCGCGGCGCGATGTGCGGCAACGCAGCATCGGCCAACCTGCACAGCGGATCCAGAAACGCAGCCAACGCGGCGGGGAATCCGCGGCGCCGCAAGAACGAAACCAAATAGCTGAACGGGCGCAACGGGCGCGTCCAGCACAGGCTGTACACATGCGATGTCGTACCGCCCGCCGACTCCCAGATGCGCCGCGCAATATCATTGCCCTGGCAGATGGTCAGATCCTGTGGGCCGTCAAGGAGTTTTCGGATCAGATGCAGCGCTGCCATCGTCGAGCGACTCGACGGCTGCACCAGGAAGGTGTGGCTGGTCACGACCGTAATCGTCCGGTCCTTGAACTGCATCGGCCGTGGCACCACTCCGATGCAGCCGACGATCGTTCCGCCGCGCTCTTCGAACACCTGCGAGGACATGCTGGCGTCCTGCCAAGGGTGTTCCGCGAACACGCGCATCAGGCGCGTCCGCAACTGTTCCCGCGCCCGACAGTCGTCGACGCCGATCACCCGCTCGTACAGCGCTGCGACCTGCGGGAGGTCACGGGGCTCCATCGCGCGGACGGTACCCATCAACCGGTCCTCGCAATTCCGGCGGCACGGGCCGACACGATGTATGCGGCGATTCCCTCGGCGGTGCTGAATTGCTCGAAGTCGAGCTCGTCGAGCGCAATCGCAATCCCGAACGCCGTCTCAAGCTCGACCAATAAGTTCACGAACGACAGCGAATCAAGCGCGCCGCTCTCAAAGAGGTCCTGCCTGCCCGATGCCACAGCGACGCCCAAATCCTGTTCAAGTAACGCCAGTACTTGTTGCGTCAAATCCAGAAACATCCGATTAGCCTCCATTTCGTTTGTCGTCATGCCGCGTCTGCGACATCTCCGCGCCAATCTTCCTTGAGCCGGTTACGGTCGATCTTCCCCGTAGCGTTGCGCGGCAGCTGCCGGTAGGCCTTCCACCGGCTCGGTATCATGTACGGGGGCAACCAGCGCGCGACTTCATTTCGTAGCGTCGCCGGTGTCACAGGCTGGCCGGGCTGCGGTACGTAGCTACAGCAAAGCACTACGGCGTCGAAGTCCGCGCTCGGCACTGCGGTCACTGCAGCTTCGCGCAGTATCCGAACCGCGTTGAGCGCCGCCTCAATCTCGCCTAGTTCGATCCGGTAGCCGCGGCTCTTCACCTGTGCGTCCTCGCGACCGGCGTAATAGAAAAGTCCATCTTCTCCGACGCGCGCCCGGTCGCCGGTGCGGTACATCCGCTCGCGGCTCGTCGAATTGATTACGAACGCCAGCTTGGTCGCCTGCGGGTTGCGCCAATAGCCGGGGCTGAGGCCGATGCCCTTGATGTAAAGCTCGCCTGTGACGCCTGGGCGCACCGGGCGGCCGGATCCGTCGAGTACCGCCAACGCCTCGCCGTCGCATGGCAGACCGATGGGTATTTCGGCGGTCTCATCCTGTGGGCACGCGGGCACCCGGTAGTAGCTGCTGGCAATCGTCGTTTCAGTCGGTCCGTACAGGTTTGTGAACGACGCGTGTGGCAGCTTGCGCATCCAGTACTGCAACGACGGCGTGGGCAGCACCTCGCCGCACCACATCACGCGCCGCAGCGTCGGGAAATCGTCCTGGCGCACCACATCGAACTTCGACATGTAGTTCATCACCGCCGGCACCGAGAACCACTGGGTCAGCCTGGAATCGCGCACCCATTCAGCAAGGCGCTGCGGCAGCATGCGGCAACGCTCCGGCACCAGGTGCAGTTCCGCACCCACCGCGAGCGCGCCGAAGATATCGAACACTGAGAGGTCGAAGGCCAGTGGAGAATGGCCCGATACCCGGTCGGACTCATCGAGGCAGAATTCGCGCACCGCCCATTCGACGAACGAGACGACATTTTCGTGCGTGATCACGACACCTTTCGGCACGCCGGTCGAGCCGGAGGTAAAGAGGATGTGCGCGGGGCTGTCAGCCCGCGCGCGCGGAACCGTGGCCGCCGGCGCGGCGCATGCATCGGCCCAAACTGCGGCCACCGGCACTGCACCCGGCTCCACGGTGTCCAGCCATGCGACACGCAGCGCGTCGCCGATACCCTGCTCTCCATAGAGCGCACCGATCGTTTCACCGACCGGACCGGCTGCGACCACCCAGCTTGCCTCGCACGCTCGAATAATTGCCGCAAGGCGCGCTGCCGGACTCGTCGGGTCAAGCGGCACGTACACGCAGCCCGCCTTGTAGATGCCGATGATTGCGGCAATCGCCAATGGCGTCTTCGGCATTAGCAGGCACACGCGGTCGCCCGGGCTACAGCCGCGTGCGACTAGAAGGTTGGCTAGGCGGCTTGAGGTCACTTCCAGATCGCCGTAACTGAGGCGGTCGCGGTCGAGCACGACAGCAGTCGCGTCCGGCAGGCGCTGTGCGTGGTCGGTTACCCAGTCTTGTAGGAGTCTTGGCATCCTGTCGCCTCCGTCGCGTGCGCAAATGCCCGCCCGATGTGGCCCATCTCCTCGGGGCTCTCGGGGATATCGGTGATGAAGGTCGTGTAACCGAGGGCGCGATACGCGGCGAGTGCGTCACCAACCTCGTGGGCTCCACCCGCCGAACCCAGGAACGCGGGTGCAGTTCCATCGGCCGGCCCCGGGTGCTCGATTGCAGTTGCCCCGAGCGCTTGCGCTGCAGCGCGACCGGCAGGCGACGAGCCGGAAACAAACACGCCCGGCCGCAGGTGCGCAGGACACTCAGGCGAAAGCTTGAGCCCTTTTACCGTGTAGAACTCACCGTTGAAGTTGACAGGCTCCTCACCACGCAGCAGCCCGTTCATGATCTCCATGTACTCGATTAAACGCTCGTATCGGCGGTCGTGCGGCGTTGCGTCATCCAGCGCTATCAAGTCATTGCGGAAACCACCGGCCACCAGATTCAGGTACACGCGCCTGCCGTGCAGATGCGCGATCGAGGCGACCTTCTTCGCCGCGGTGTACGGGTGCATGTACACCGGTTGCAGCGCAATCAAGGGGACGAGCGCATCGGTGTTGTCAATTACTGCCTGCGCGACCAGCCATGGGTCAACCTGCAGGTTGTCGGAATAGATCAGCATCCCGGTGCAGCCGGCCTGCTCGCTCCAGTGCGCGCTCGCAATCACCTGCCTCAGGTACTCGGGGCCATCAACACCAGCGGACGGCGGGCAGCTTGAGAAAATGCTGATGTCGGAATCGAATGCTTTCATTGTGGTCTCTGGATGCTGATTTTTTCGTCAAGGATCCGTTCGTACAGCGACCCGGTCTCACGAGCCATCTGGTCGAACGAATAGCGATCTGCAACGCGCGTGCGCGCGTGCGCGCCGAGTCTGCGAGCGAGAACTTCGTCGGTCAGTACCATCGACATGGCATGGGCAAGCGCGGCGGCGTCCCGGGGCGGAACCAGCAGACCGTGCACGCGATCGTCAATCGCTTCGGGTGTGCCGCCGACGCGCGTCGCGACGACCGGCGTCCCCGCTGCCATCGACTCCAGTAATGTGTTCGACAGGCCTTCACTCAGCGACGGCAGTACGGACAGGTCTGCCTCGGCGAGGATTGCCGGCACGTCGTCACGGAAGCCGGTGAAGTGCAAGTGCGCCGACAGGCCGAGCCGTGAAGCTGCCGCCTCTACCTCTCGCCGGTATTCGCCTTCAGGGTGCGAATGCCCGTGCTCACGGTCGAAGTTTCCGCCGACGATGACGAAGTGCGTACCAGGGCAAGCGAGCAGAACCTCCGCCGCCGCTTCCACGAAATAATCGATGCCCTTCTGGCGGTTAACGCGCGCGAGCAATAACACCAGCCGCGCGTCCCGTGGAATACCAAGCTCGTCTCGGAAGGCGTGGCCGCCGCGTGGTCCGGTGTAGCCCCGCACGTCGAGACCGTTCGGGATTGTGATGATGCGCGCGCCGTCGTAGCCGTCCTCGATCAGCCAGTTGCGGATTGCGTCAGCATTGACGACCACCCGGTGTGCGAAGCGGCATGCGAGCCGCTGCAGCCGGCGCTTCGCGCTATCCAGGTACGCGCCGGTGTCGCGGATAGAGGCGACCACGCACGGCACGCCGGCAAGCCGCGCCGCCGGCAGTGCGAATACGTTTGCGTAAAAGTTGTAGCTGTGCATCACCTGCGTGCGCCGCGCGGCGAGTGTCGCAGCGAACCGGAACTGCTGACGCACCGTGCCGAATCGCGCCAGTGCGCGTACCGGATACTCGTCCACCGTTACGCCCAGTCGCTCGACGGCGTCGACGAGTTCGCCCCAGCGACCGAAACACGCAATTTCCACGTCAAACCGCTCACGGTCGAGCGCGCCGGCAAGCCCCACCACCTGCTTCTCAGTCCCGCCCAGAGCGAGGTTGGTCAGGAATTTCGTAACCCTGACGCGCGGTGCAATCGTTGCAGGGACCGCCGACATCACGCGCCCTCCCGAGTAATTGACCGCGCCGCGAGCGCCAGTCCGGCCAACAGGTAGAAATAGAAGTGGTATGCAGCCGGGTAGAACAGGCCGGCGAACGCGAATGCAATCAGTGAAACCCAGATCCCTTCAGCGACGTAGTAGAAACGCGGGTCATCGTTGTTCGCCGCCTCTCGCGCCCGCGCCAGCCGCGCGGCACCGGCACATCGGTAAATGAGTAGAACGATCAGGATCAGACCCGGTAAGCCGAGCTCGACTGCGGCTTCCAGGTAAACGTTGTGCACGCGCAGCCAACGGTCGCCACGCATCTGGTTCATTGCCAGTGCGCTCTGGCCAAGGCCGCCGCCGGCAACCGGGTTACTGCCGATGAACTCGACCGCCGCGAGCGAGTCGGACCAGCGTTCGCGCGAGGACCCGGTTTCGTCGGCCTCGATGCTGGTGATCGTTGCCAGACGCTCGACGTACGACGTCGGTACCAGGGGCAACGACACGAGCAAGGCAATCGCTGCGGCGAATACCAATCCGTTTTGCCGGCGTCGCATCATCATCCAGCCATACACCACGCCAATCAGGGCGAGCGTCAGGAAGCCACTGCGCGAGAAGGTCACGACGACGCCGGTGACCATCAATACGATGACGCCCGCCAGCAGGAACTGGGTGGAGCGCTTGCGGGCGCCGAGGAACACGGCAATCGCGAGCGGCAGTAGAAGGTTGAGCATGAGTGCGAGGTCGTTTGGATTCGCGGTGAGACCGCCCTCATAGCCGGTGATACGCTCGGCGCCACCGGCGCCGGTCAGGAAGTTTTTGACGCCAATCAGCGCGAGCGGCACCGCCATCAGCGTCAGCGCCCACGCGGTCTTCACCATGCGGTCGCGCGTATCTACGACGTGCGCTAGCAACAGGAACAGTGCGACGGACTTCAGGTACATGCTGACCAGAAACTGCACGCTTCCACCCGGCCAGATAGAGAACGGAACCGTGACGATCCCCCAGGCGATGATGAGGCCGACGACCCGCACTTCGGGGCCGGCCTCAATCAGCGGTTCACGGTGGATAATCCTCTGCAGCAGGAATGCGCCGATCGCGAGTGCCGCGGTGATGAACGCAATACGCAATGGCTGGAGCGGCGTGATGAACTGCTGTGGGGCGATGACCAGAATGAACAGGAACGCCATCGTCGCGCGGTACGCGACTGTCCCTTTCGGCTGACGGTCCACGGTAACGCCAGTGACAGCGGGAGCTTGCTGCGTCCGCCACCAACCAGCTTCCGGGCGTGCGAGTTCAAGCACGTGAGCGCTCCAGGCCATCGGAAACCGTCACGCCGGAGCCAGCAATGACGACCTTTACCGTCTCCAAAAGGATACGCAGATCGAGCGCCAGCGAGTGGTGCTTGATGTAATAGAGGTCGTAACGGAGTTTCTCGATCTCTTCGTCGAGCCCGTTCGCGTACTTGTATCTAACCTGTGCCCACCCGGTAATCCCGGGCCGCACCGACGAGCGGAGCGAGTAGTAAGGGATCTGCCCACCATGCTGTGGCGTATTGCGCGACACCAGGACGAACATCTCAAAGTTGGACATCGGGTGTGGCCGCGGCCCCACCAGGTTCATGTCCCCGCGCACGACGTTTAAAAGCTGCGGCAATTCGTCCAGCCGGAACTTGCGCAGCCAACGCCCGGCACGTGTTATCCGGTCGCCATTGTCCTGCTCCCATTCCGAGCGGGGTCCGCTCGCAGCCCGCATGCTGCGGAACTTGTACACCTGGAAGCGGCGTCCGTTCAGACCGACGCGGTCCTGTACGAACAGCGCCGGCCCCTGAGAATCGAGCTTCACGATGGCGGCAAGCAGCGCCATCAATGGAGCAAGGACAATCAGGCCAGCGGCGGCGCAGATAAGGCTCAGCGCGCGCGCGGCGCGTTGCGCAAATGCCGATGGACGGAACTCGCGCGAGAAAATGACGTTGCTCGGCGTCAGCGATTCAATCGCCAGCTTGCCGGTGAGTGCTTCGTAAACGTCAGTTCCGGCCTCGACGGGAATGTTGTGGCGAGCACGAGCCTCGACCAGCGTGTCCACTGGTAGCCGGCCGCGACGCTCCGCGAGGGCAATGACGATGCAATCCGGCCGGTAGGCGACAATCACGCGCTGCAGGTCGTCAAGCGTTCCAAGCACCGGGCAACCGAAATCGAGCGCCGGCCCGTCGCCCTCGCTGACCAGCCCAACCACTTTATGGCGTCCGCCAGGCCGCGCTGCGACCTCTCGCACTAGTGCACGCGCGAGCGGGCCGGAGCCGAGGATCAGCGCGCGTTCAGGCATCCGGCGACCCCGCCGGTTTCTGCTGGCTCGCACGGCGCTTCCAGCCGAACAGTGACTCCGTTTCCTGCAGCCACGAGTCGCGTGTAGACGAAGAGTGACGCGCCGGCCGTCCATAGCCGTGGTAACCGTATCCGTACTCCCGCGTCAGTAACTCCTTACCGCCGTTGTACACGATGCCGATGATTTTCTCGGGACCGAGCATGTCCAACGACTCCGCTAGCATCCCGCGCGGTGTCTGGTGCGCGGCGATGACCATCAGGAACCCGTCGACGCGTTTGGCCAAAACCCGGCAATCCGATACCGGTACCACCGGCGGCGCATCGACGATTACATAATCGTAATCACGCCGCGCTTCATCGAGCAGCATGCCCACGCGCGGTGAGCTCAGCATCTCGTACGGGGTCGCCGTTGCCGAGCCGGTCAGTACGAACGACAGGTTGAGCGGTGCGATACGCCGCACGACCTTCTGCAGGTTCAGCTCAGGGTTCAGAATCGCATCGACAAGTCCCGGCGACGAACCATTGGCCAAGGCGAGCCTCTCGCGCAGTGAACTTGACTGCCGCCTAAGGTCGGCATCCACCAGCAGGATGCGCGCGCCCATGTCCTGTGCGAGCGCGCCCGCAAGGTTCAGGGCGGTGAGCGATTTACCATCCCCGGGCGCCGGGCTCGTCACGCCCGCCACCAAACCGATTCCGTCACCAGCGCCGTGCAGCTGCTCCAGTACATAGCGCAGCTTCCGGTACTGCTCCGCCTCGTACGAATCCGGCGCTGTGAGGCTGACAACGTGGGAATCTATCCGTTTGCGCGCTTGCTTCAGCTGCGCGAGCGTGAATTCAGGGCGCGTCCGCAACCTTGCGTGCGGCGTGACATTGGTGGCACGTGTATTCATGAGCCGCGCTGCGCCATCAGCATTACAAGGTCCGTATTGCCGGCGCCTATCAGATAACCTACGGCGGCGAGCACCGAGACGAGTACCACGAGCCCCGCGGCGGAGATGCCGACCCGGCCCCAGCCCCGGGCGACGTCACCGAGCATGATGATCTTTGGGATGCCGGCGATCACCGGCACATTCGTGTATTCCTTCAGTTCGTCCATCGTGTGGAACGATGAATCCAGTTGTTCGGCCAGCACGACACCCCCTCCGGCAAGCATCAGTGAAACAACGAGCCCCATCACCAACAGGCGCAGGCGCGGTGGACCGGCAGGTGAATCGGGCGGCGCTGCGTGGTCGAGGACGCGGAACTGCCGGTCCCCATGCCGCTCCAGCGTCTCGGCGAGCGATGCCTCTTCATACCGTTGCACCAGTGACGAGTACTGCTCGCGCGTCGCGGTGTAGTCCCGTGTCAATGCAGCAAGCTCCTGTTCCAGGCGCGGCACGTTAGCGATGCGCTCTTCGTAGACCCGGGTGGATTGGCGCAGGCGCGCCTCTTCACGACGCAGCGTTTCGAGCTCGTCATCGAACTGCCGCACCCGTTGCTGGTCGCGGCCTGCGAAGCGTGTGCCCGCCCCCGCCATGTCGCCCTGCTGCTCGAGCGCGGCAATCTCGGCGCGCAGCCGTGCGACATCAGGATGTGAGTCGTTGACGCGGGCGCGCGTTGCCGCCAGTTCTCGCCGGAGGTCCGACACCGACGATGGTCCGCCGTCGCCCTCAATTCGCCTTATGGTTTCGGAACGGCGATCCATTGCGCGGATCTGCGCTTCGTTGTTCAGGCGCAGCTGGCCGTTCAGCCGCTCGAGCGTCGCCATGTTTGCCGCCTGCTGCTCGGGCAATTCGCCAAGGCGCGCCTCACGGTAGGAGTTGACCGCCTCTTCCTGCGTGTTCAGGCGCAGCTCCACCTCTTCCATCTGCGCGCGGAGGAAGCTGGTGGTATCTATCGCCTGCTGCTCGCGCATCCGGTTGTTCTCGACGACATACAAATCCGCGAGCTCGTTGGCGACGGCGGCGACCACTGACGGGTCGAAGCCGTGGTAGGCGACTTCAAACGCAATGGTTGTTCCTCGACCCCAGCTCACTTCAACCTGTTCTCGCTCGATACTGATGTCCTTGCGCATGCGCTCGATTACCGAGTCCCGGGAATCGGTTTGGCGCATCTCGGGGTACAGGTTGTGCTTTTCAATCAACTGGCTGAGGTTCGCCCGGCTCAGCACTTCCTCCGTGACCGCGTACAGGCGTGGCTCGAGCTCACTGCTGACCGGAGTCCGGATAAAGCTCTCCGGCACGCTACCCGGGTCAATCAGTACCGTGGCACTCCCGCGGTATAGGTCTGGAAGCGCGGCGACGACGCTGGCGATTACCGCAAATGTTGCGGCGAACAGAACGATGGCTGTCAAACGGCGGCGCTTGAGCGCCTGCCACACCTGGTCGAACGCCGATGCGGTCTGCGGATGCGCTTCCATCAGGGAACCACAATCACGTCACCAGGTTTCAGCATGACGTTCTCCTGGTTGCCGCGACGCGATATGGATGCGCTGAAGTTGAAGTGGATACGCTCGCGGCTTTCGCCGTCGTTGCGCATAATTACGATGCGGCCCGGCGACGCAAATTCGGTGAATCCGCCTGCCTCTGCAATCAACTCCAGCACGGTCCGCGCAGCAGTAAGTTCGTAGCGGCCCGGCTCCTTGACCTCACCGAGTACCGACACCGAGCGGCTGCGCATCTCCTCGACGATTACCGATACTTCAGGCGCCGGCATGTAATGGGTCAGGCGAGTGATTAATTCCTCGCGTAGTTGCAGCGGCGTCAGGCCAGCCGCTTCTACGTCATTCAGCAACGGCATCGAGATCTTGCCGTCCGAGCGGACAAGCACCTGGCCGCTCAGGTCCTCATCATTCCAGACCGCGATGCGCAGCAAATCGGCAGGCCCGATCCGGTACTCACCAGACGGCTGCGCCTGCTCCTGCGCATGCGCGGATATCGGCGCCGCGGTGCCGCATGCCAAAACCATGGCAGTGCTTGCCAGGACCACGACCGTAGCCCCAGCCTTGATCCAATTCGTACTCATCTATTGCGCCTCCGGATGTCTGCAGGCGGCGTCTGGCCAACCCGCGGTGAGAATGCGACCGTCATCCCGAAAAAGACGACGTTACGTGTGATGTCGACGGGCCCGCGTTCCAGGCTGCCGTCCTGCTGCGTCCAGCGGTAACTGCTGGTCAGCGAAATCAGCGGCGTGAAGCGGTAGTCCGCTGCAAGCGCGATGCCGGCAGTATTCGAGCTGGCGTCGCCTCGCGACAGCGCCGTGTAACTCGGTACGAGGCGCAGCGCGAGGGATGGTGTGATCGGGTGTGCGTAGAGCAGCCAGAGCGTACCTGCCTCGGCGAGCGACGCCTGGCCAATGATTGTGCGCTCGGTCCGCTGGTATCCAGCGGAGAACTCGCCGCCGGGTATGTCGTACCGGTAACCAATCAGTACCTCCGAGCGTGTGTCGACCTCCGTCATACGCGGCCCGGCGTGAATCGAAAGCGTCGCACGCGGCGACACCTGCCCGGTCCAGCCGAGCAGCACAATGTTTGAGTGTGCGTCGCCGCCCGGGTCGAAGCTGTATTGCCGCCGTATCAGGTCGACGCTCCAGGTGGTACGCGGCGTTGCCCGGTAAGCGGCACCGATGAACGCGCCACGAGTGTCCGCGGTGATGCCACTCACCACCTGGTCGCGCTCGATTTCCAGGCCGACCAGACCAGATGTCCGTGGCGTGAAGCGGTACTCGAGTTCCGGGGCGATTGAGGTACGACGCGAATCAACGCGGCCGAGCTCGAGCCCGAACTCCGGCGCCAGGTCATCTGCAAAATCGCTTGCAGCGGTGGTTGCGAGTAGCGCGGCGTCCAGCCGCGGGGTCACGCGGTAATCGAACTGCAGTTCGGTGTAACGGCGAACCTGCGCACTGTCCAGGTTCGTGCTGTCACGGTATTTTTCAGCGTCGAAGGTGTGCAGGAAGCGGCCCTCACCGCGTGCGCTGCGGAACCCGGCTTCCAGCGACGGAGTCACGCGAAGCATCAGGTCAGACTGTGGGTCCGCCTCCGAAGCGGTAATGTTGTCGTCGTACGCGATGCCGATAGCCACCGACGGCGCAATCCATGGGCTCTGCGCGCGGGCGGCGCCCGGCACCGCGATGCATGCGGCGACCGCGAGCATCGTGAGCAAGCGCTGCAATGTGGCGCTCATGCCGGCACCACAGTGTCGCAATCGACCTGCACGGCAAGGCTCTGTTGCAGTAGCTCCACAGACAGAACCAGCAGGCCGCGCGCATGGGTGCGACGCACCAGAATGCCTTCGATACTCGCCAAGGGCCCGCGCACGACGCGCACGCGACGTCCCTCGGTTATGTATGGGTGCGACATGCACGGCATCGCTGTACGGTGCACGACACGCACCGCAGATACCTCACGCTCAGGGACCGTGGCGAGCCGGTCCCAGCTGTCGCCAAGGATCTTAACGACGCCGCGCGTCTTGCTGATGTCGAGGTAGTTCCAGCGGTCGACCGCATGATGCAGGAATAAATACCCGGGAAAGGTCGGTGACCGGCTTGCGCAGCGCAATCCGCCACGCTCGGACCAGTGCTCGAGCTCCGGCAGAAACACTTCGTAACCTTTCGCGGTGAGTTGCTGGCTGACCAAATGCTCGCAGTTACTGCGGGTCCACAGTACATGCCAACGCGGCGGGGAGAATTCCATGCACGCAAGGTCATCGGGGTTCGCAAGAACCGCGCTGTATCGTGTCGAGGTGTTGAGCAGGCAGTGTGTTGACATGGGTTTCATTAACCCATCGCAGTGCCTGATTGGACAATTGGTAAAAGACCCACATCGCTTGTTGGAAAACACCGCGCTACTGCTTTTGTGCGCGCCTCGAACGCTCACGGTGCAGAAAAACAACACGGGCTTCGAACTGGGCGATTAACCCGAACGCAGCAACAGGTTGCGCAAACCCCGCGCGACTGCAAGCTTCTGTATGAGTGGCGACAGGCGGAATTTCAGGAGATATACCCATTGCGCGGCAATGCGTGGGGAAAACACATAGAGCCATTGGTGCGGTCTCGCACAGTGCGTCCATTCCCGCTTCCAAGGCTCCGCGCCGCCGAGAAAGTCGTAACCCCGCAGCCCACTTCGGAAACCCTCCTTCAGCACCATCGCGCACAGGACCTGATAGGGCGAGAAGCGGGCGTATTGCGGGTCGTAGCCCGCTTTCAGCACGTAGACCACGCCACTTGCGACGATAGCGTACGAGAACGCGATGCGGCGGCCGCCGCAGCGCAGGAAGTACAGTCGCAGCTGACCCTGCTCGGAAACCCGTTCGGCGAGTCGCTCGTAAAAACGACGGCGTTGCGGCTCCGAGAGCATCGCGGTTCCAGCATCAGCCTTCCAGGCGCTGGCTTCGATGCGCATCCCATCCCCGACCTGCGCTGCCAACCCCGGGCCGCCCTGGATGACTTCGAGCGCTACGCCGCCTCGGCGCTCAAGGCGGCGCCGGCTCTTGCCGACATTCCGGCGGTGGTTGTAACCGAGGCTGTCGAAATACCGGTTCCAAGCGTCAGAGAAACGCACAAACGGTGAGACTTCACCTGGCCAACAACCCGTACGCAAGCCATCGCGCGCTGCGCACGCGCGCACCGCCGTCAGCGTCGCCGAGCCTTCTGGCAGTTGCCGGATGTTTACGATGTCCCATTCATCATCGCAAGCGCGGATCGCCGCCCAGAGCGCGGCATGCACCGCAGATTCGTCATGTCCGGCCAGGAATTCGAATCGTGGCGTGTGGTCACCGGCCATCGCCTCCAGGGCGCGCACGCGCATCCCGTAGATACGGCGCGTCACCAACATCATCGGCGCGGCACCGACCAGCGTGCCGCCGGCGCGCGCGACCAGTATGCGCAGTTGTGCATCGCCGGCGAAGTGTTCCCACCAGGTCCGCAACCAGGCATGGGAGAGGAAGGGGTGCCCGACCCGTGCGCGCTCCTGCAGCGTGTCCCACTCCGGCGCAAGCGCAATGAAATCTTCGGCAGCGTCAATCCACGCGCATTGCAGCGCGCTCGCATCCCCGTCGATATTGCCCAGTACCTCCGCGGCAGCGCTCACCGGGAGGTCTGCGCCGAAGTCCGCGGGGTGCCCCCCTCCCCACGCAGCTCCGCGCTGCGGCCACCGACGATGTACGCGTCGCCATCGGCCACCGCACGGCGCAATTCGTCTCGTGCTTTCGGGTCGAGCACCGCGCGTCCATAACGGGCGTACTGGAACGAAGGCCGTGTCGCCAGCCGGCGCCGGTGCTTAGCGAGGTACTCGTCGAGGGTACAAACGACCGCCGCAGGGCGACCCGTGCACACGCTGTCCGCGGGTAGTGATTTCGATACGATCGAACCGGCGCCGACAATCGTCCGCGGGCCAATTTCGACACCGGGCATGATGATCGTGCCCATGCCGATATGGCACGACTCGTGGATTGTGATACGGCCGATTCGGCCGGCATCCAGGAATTCATCCATCTGCGCGTCGTGCGCGAGCAGCGAGCAGTTTGCGCCGAAACCGCAGTGGTCACCGATGCTGATCAAGTGGCAATGCGAAACGTCGACCCAGGTGTTCGCCGGTAGGAATACGTCGTCGCCGATGTGCATGCCAAGCGCGCGCAGCCGCCGCCAGCGCCGGGCGAGACGATATTGGTCGAATCGCCCACGCAGCCCGGACAAGGCGTCGAGCACGTGCTCGATCATGCTGCATCCTCCGCTCGAAGGATCTGCTGGAACCGCTCGACACCGGATACCTGCTTGACCAGGTGGCCAAGCGCTGGGAGGTAGCCCAGGCGCCTCACCCGGAAGCGCTCGTCCGGGTCGTCGCGGAACGCCTGTGCGCTCGTGTGACCGCCGACGCCTACGACCGCACCAGCGAAGCCGAGCTTGCGTAGCGTCTCCACCTCTCTGTTTCCGAAATCCTCAAACTGCCCGTTGGGATACGCGAAAATGTTCACCGGATCCGCCGCTTCGGTCCGCAGCCGGCGCCACGACTCGGCAAGTTCCCACTGCGACTGGGCGTCGGTTGTCCGCGCGAGGATCGGATGCGTGACGGTGTGCGGCGCGAAATTCATGCCGAGCCGCTCTGCCGCACGCAGTTCGTCCCAGCTCATCGGGCGATACCCGGGGGGTGCCTGCTCCGGCAGCGTGACTCTGCCTGCTTCCGCTGCATCGACGATGGCCCTTTGCTTCACCTCGTCCGCAACGGCGATGCAGCGGTTCACAAAGTCCTCTGCCGCCGCCGCACGCCCTTCCGCCAGCTCGTAGCGCAGCGCCTTTCCGCCGAGCAGAAACTCCAGCACGACGGCCTCCGTGTGCGCGAACAGGTAATGGATGCGGTCCCACCACATCCACAGTGCTCGATCGAGGAAGCCGGAAGTCACAAATGTCGTGGACGGGCAGTCAAAACGCGCGAAGACCGGCGCGGCAACCAACGCGTGGTCGTAGTAGCCGTCATCTATTGTGAATGCCACCGTCCGGCGCAGTGGCGGACCGTGTCCCGCCATCCGCTCGAACAGGTCGTCTAAGCGGACGAGCTCGTAATCGTTGCGGCGCAGCCAGGCGAGCCCGTCGGCCAGCGCGGCGGGGTCGAGTCCCTCGATGCCGTTCTCCGGGTCGTGAAACCGGTGCAGCATCAGGATGGTCGCGCGGTCGTTCACAGGCGTGCGCCGAGCACGCCGAGGTGGATTGGGTTCCAGTCGCCGGACGCCGCTGCATAACGGCGCGCCAGCGTGGTGTTCGCCGGAAATTCGGCGACGCTCGTTCCGCTCGGATCCGCGCTGCGCTGCGTGCCGCCCCGACGCCCTGGCTCACCTGTGCGTGCCAGCACACGAGAACACCCTTCCCACACCGGCACGCCGCGGTCATGCAGCGACGCCAGCAAATCAAACTCGAGTCCGCGCGCGGTGTGTGTGCTGGCGCCGACCGCGCACTCGGCGCGGTAGGCACGGTCCGGCTTCAGTTCGTCGTGTCGAACCAGCGAGACGCCCAGGTGTATCAGGCCGGGTAGCCCAAGCGGCCATTTCCGAGCGCCGAGCATCGCGAGGAGCAACGGGAAGGTGAACACGATGGGATAGGTCAGCGGAAGAGCGCCATCCGGGAAACCGCAGACCGTGTTGTAGCGCGCGAGGTGCGCGCGGTCCATCTGCGCGTCGGCAACCGTGATGCTCAACGGAGGCAGGCGTGTATCGGCCGTCGCGCGCCCGACGCGCATCATCGCGCGCGGGTACACGCGCGACAGCGTCGGCATCGTCGTCAGGTCGGTGGCGTGGGTCACTGTTGCTGACCCTCCAACGCTTCGAGACGGTTGCGGATCACCGGCACCAATTCGGGCGGAGGATTGAGTGTCAGCAGAAGGTTCCAGCGCTCGGCCGCGCGCAAATGGTCACCGCGCTGCGCCGCGCCTATGCCGCCGTACCACAACGCCTTTGGATTTGACGGGTCGGCATCGAGCGCGCGCTCAAACAGTTCCCCACCCTCCCCTTCGAGCGCTACCGGGTCCGCGAGTACCAACGCCTCGCCGAGATTCGCTGCGACGGTCGCATCGTCGGGCGCGAGCCGGTGCGCCTGGCGCCAAGCGACCACCGCGGCATCGAACTCGCCCATTTGGACCCGTGAGCGGCCGAGCAGCATCCAACCCTGCAGGTCGTCCGGCGTCCGTTCCATGCGCTCCGCAAGCCGCGCAACCATCGCGCTCACATCCGGCGGTGACTGTTCCACCACCGCGGCCGCGGCATGCAGTTCATCGTGTGCGCCGAGGTGTGCGTATAGCCCGAACGCCAATGCCGGGATGACGATTGCGACGATAATCGTCGTAGCGCCGGAGCCACGCGCGGTACTCCCGCCGGAGGGCCCGCGCAAGTCTACTGCCGCCGCATCTTCGAGTTCGCGCCGTGCCTCCGCGTAGCGCGCGTCGTCAAGCGTGCCCGCCGCGCGCTCGCCGTCGAGCTCGCGTTGCCGGTCGCGGTAGACCGCGAGCCGCGCGTCGCGAACGCCTTGAGAGCCACCGCGATGCCGCAACATCACCCACAGCGCGGCGAGCGCGCTGAGCGTCAGTATGCCGGCCGCTAGCCAAAACATCATGAATCACGCT
>JAIVGZ010000066.1 GCA_020201335.1 Natronospirales bacterium | reverse complement strand
GATTTCGTTCCACGCGCTGTGGCAGAAGGTCTGGTACGAGGGTCGCCCGGGCCCGGATTACGTGTGGCAGGCGTCGTCGGCGACCGACGAGTTCGAGCGCAAGTTCAGCCTGGTGCCGTTGTCGATCGGGACCATCAAGGCGGCGTTCTACGCCATGCTATTCGCGGTGCCGCTTGCGGTATTCGGGGCAATTTACTCCGCGTACTTCATGACGCCGAAAATGCGCAACTACGTGAAGCCGACGATCGAGGTGATGGAGGCGCTGCCCACCGTAATTCTCGGCTTCCTCGCCGGCCTGTGGCTCGCGCCGTTCATCGAGAGCAACCTGCCGAGCGTGTTCTCGATTCTGCTGCTGCTGCCGGTCACGGTGTTGGCATTCGCGTGGGTCTGGACGCACCTCCCGCGGCGTGTGCGCTACCTCGTGCCGGACGGCTGGGAAGCGGCGTTGCTGGTTGTGCCAATCATCGCCGTTAGTTGGCTGTCGGTGGTGATGAGTCCGTACCTCGAGCTCGCGTTCTTCAACGGCGACATGCGCCAGTGGTTCACCGATGTCGGCATCACCTATGACCAGCGCAACGCGCTCGTCGTCGGCATCGCGATGGGCTTCGCGGTGATTCCGACCATCTTCTCGATCGCGGAAGACGCTGTCTTCACGGTACCGAAGCACCTCACGCAGGGCTCGCTCGCACTCGGCGCCACGCGCTGGCAGACGGTCACGCGCGTCGTGCTGCTGACCGCGAGCCCCGGCATATTCTCCGCGATCATGATTGGCCTCGGCCGCGCGGTCGGCGAGACGATGATCGTGCTGATGGCGACCGGCAACAGCCCGGTCGTGAACTTCAATATCTTCGAGGGGATGCGGACGCTGTCGGCGAACATTGCGGTCGAGCTGCCGGAGACTTCGGTCGGTGGGTCGCACTTCCGCATCTTGTTCCTGGCGGCGCTGCTGCTGTTCTTCGCGACCTTCGTGCTGAACACCATCGCCGAGCTCGTTCGCCAGCGCCTGCGTGCGAGGTACAGCCAGCTATGAAGAAATGGTTCGCCAGCGGTACGCCGTGGATTTGGCTGAATGCGGCCGCGGTCGCAATCAGCCTCATCATGGTGGTCGGCCTGTTGGCGCTGATCGCCGTCCGCGGGCTCGGGCATTTCTGGCCGGGCACCGTATATGAGTTCAACTACCAGGTGCCGGGCGCTGAGCAGCGGCGCGTGCTCGGCGAGGTCGTCGACATCGAGGAACGGACCGGCGCCGTGCTGCGCGAGTCGGGTTACCCGGTGCCTGAAGACCTCGCGCTCGCTAACCGGATCCTGGTCAAGCAAGGCAACCGCGACCTGACGGGCCGCGATTTCATGTGGTACCCCGAGCCGTTCATCACCGGCCGCCACACCCCTGAAGATGCACTCGTACTCGAGCGGCGTGAGTGGGGCAACTTCTACGGGTATCTGCAACAGGTGAAGGAGAGTGGTGCCGTCGTCGCCGAAGGCGATGCGGCGATGCCTGAGCTCGAGCGCAGGCTCGAACGCTCGAACCAGCTGCTCGCCGACGCCCGTGTAATCGAGCGGTACGAGATCGGCCGGATCAACCAGCGCGTGGAGCGGCTTCGTCTCGAGCAGCGGCGCGCTGCACTGGCCGGTGAAACCGAGGCGCGGGCCGAAGCGTTCGCCACCGAAGAGGCAGCGCTGCAGGCCCAGTACGAAGCATTGAAGGAGCGACTGGACGCGCTGGTCGCCGAGGCGCGGCGAGATTCGCTGGTTGCCACGACGATGGATGGTCGGCAGCAGGAAATCCCGCTGGCGATGGTCGTCCACGCGTTCCAGCCGAACGCGATGGGTATCTTCGGAAAGATCGGCCATTATTTCGCCAAGGTCTGGGAGTTCCTGAGCGACTACCCGCGCGAGGCGAACACCGAGGGCGGTATTTTCCCGGCAATCTTCGGCACCGTGATGATGGTGCTCATCATGTCGGTGGTCGTCACGCCGTTCGGCGTGCTCGCCGCAATCTACCTGCGCGAGTACGCGAAGCAGGGCACGCTGACCCGTATCGTCCGTATCTCGGTGAACAACCTCGCCGGCGTGCCGTCAATCGTGTTCGGCGTATTCGGGCTCGGATTCTTTGTCTATCTCGTCGGTGGCCACATCGACCAGGTGTTCTACGAGGCCGCGCTACCTGCGCCGACTTTCGGTACGCCGGGCCTGATCTGGGTGTCGCTGACGCTCGCGCTGTTGACGCTGCCGGTCGTGATTGTCTCGACCGAGGAAGGGCTCACGCGCATCCCACGTGCAATCCGCGAGGGCAGCCTTGCGCTCGGCGCAACGAAGTCCGAGACGCTGTGGAGGACGGTCGTGCCGATTGCTGCGCCGGCGATGATGACCGGTCTGATCCTGGCGGTCGCGCGCGCCGCCGGCGAGGTTGCGCCGCTGATGCTGGTCGGTGTCGTCAAGCTCGCGCCGAACCTTCCGGTCGACAGCCAGTTCCCGTTCCTGCACATGGAACGCAAAATCATGCACCTCGGCTTCCACATCTACGACGTGGGCTTCCAGAGCCCGAACGCCGAGGCCGCGCGGCCGCTCGTCTATGCGACCGCGCTCGTGCTCGTCGCGATCATCATGGTGCTGAACCTCAGCGCGATCGCGATACGCAACCATTTGCGAGAGAAGTACCGATCGGAGAGCGATTGATGGAAATCACGCACGGAGTCGACCCCGCAGTGTTCAAGGGTGCCCAGGCACCCCGGCTGCGCCTTGCCGATGAAGAGACCGCCATTGAAGTGCGCGGCCTCGACCTGTACTACGGCGGGACGCAGGCGCTCAAGAACATCAACATGAAGATCCCGAAGCAACGCGTCACAGCGTTCATCGGGCCGTCCGGCTGCGGTAAGTCCACGCTGCTGCGCACCTTCAACCGGCTGAACGACCTCGTCGATACCTGCAGCATCAAAGGCGAGGTGTTGATCAATGGGGGGAACATCTACGACAACGCGGTCGACGTTGCCGAGCTGCGGCGGAACGTCGGCATGGTGTTCCAGAAGCCGAACCCGTTCCCGAAGTCCGTCTACGAGAACGTTGCGTACGGGCTGCGCCTGCAGGGTGTCCGCGACCGGCGGCAGCTCGACGAGGTCGTCGAGGGCTCGTTACGACGCGCGGCGCTGTGGGACGAGGTCAAGCACCGGCTCGACGACAACGCGTTCGGGCTGTCCGGCGGACAGCAGCAGCGGCTGGTAATCGCCCGGGCGATCGCAATTGAGCCGGAAATCATCCTGCTTGACGAGCCGGCGTCTGCGCTCGACCCGATCTCGACCGCGAAGATTGAAGAGCTGATTTACGAGCTGAAGAACGAGTACACGATCGTAATCGTCACCCACAACATGCAGCAGGCGGCACGCGTCAGCGACTATACTGCGTACATGTATCTGGGTGAGATGGTCGAGTACGACGACACGGTTTCCATCTTCACGAAGCCGAAGAAGAAGGCGACCGAAGACTACATCACCGGCCGATACGGCTAGGAGCACCACAATGGGCGACTTGCACCTCGATAAACACATCTCCCGCCAGTTCAATAAGGAGCTGGAGGACGTCCGCAACCGCGTGTTGGCGATGGGCGGCGTCGTCGAGCAGCTGATTGCACAGGCGGTGCGCGCGGTCGTCGAGCGCGACGGCGCGCTCGGCAAGCAGGTGATCGAGGACGACGCTGCCGTCAATGACCTCGAAATCGCGATCGACGAGGAGTGCAGCCGCATCATCGCGCGGCGGCAACCGGCAGCGTCCGACCTCAGGCTCATACTGACCATCTCGAAGACCATCACCGACCTTGAGCGCATCGGCGACGAAGCGGAGAAGATTGGCTGGCTCGCGTCGAAACTCGCGGAGGTCGAAGCGCCGCAG
>JAIVGZ010000025.1 GCA_020201335.1 Natronospirales bacterium | reverse complement strand
AGGGTCGTCACGAGCCCGGCTTGAACGCCAGCGCAGCGCGCTGCTCAAGCTCAGTAAGAGCTGGCGCCTCTACGAGGCAGACCTCGACAAGGCGGTCGCCCAGATTGTCGAGGCCGCGACGGATGCGCTTGGCCTAGACCGATCGAGCGTCTGGTTCTACAACGCCGAGCGGGACGCCATCATCTGCCACGACCTGTACGAGGCCGGCGCGCGCCAGCACTCGCAAGGCACGACGCTGCACGCTCGGGATTTCCCAGCGTACTTCGAGGCGCTGCGCAGCGAGGAAGTGATTACCGCCGAGGATGCGCACACGGACCCGCGCACGGCGCAGTTCTCCAAGCCCTACCTGTCGCCGGTCGGCATCGGCGCAATGCTCGACGCGCCGATTCGCGTCGGCGGTGCGTTCGTCGGCGTGCTCTGCAACGAGCACATCGGCGGCGCCCGCAAATTCACCACCGATGAGCAGAACGCTGCGTCCTACTTGGCTAACCTCGTGTCGCTCGCGTACGAGATTCAGCGCCGCGCGCGTAGCGAGCACGAGGCCAAGCGCTCGCTGTCGCTGTTGCGCGCGGCGTTCGAAGCAAGCGGGGCGGGGATACTCGCGGTCGACGCTACCGGCAAGGTCACCGCACACAACGAGCTCCTGCTCGAACTCTGGGGAATTTCGAGGGAGACGCTAGCCGAGAGCGACCGTGCGCAGCGTGTGCACCATATGGCCTCGAACGCAAAAGACCCGGCCGCGGTCGAGTCGCGCATCATGCAGGTCTACACGGACCCCGAGTGCGACAGCCTCGACACCTTCGAGCTGAAGGACGGTCGTTACCTCGAGATCACCAGTCAGCCACAGCGGCTCGACGATGAGGTCATCGGCCGCGTGTGGAGTTTCCGCGATGTCAGTTACCAGCGCAGCATCGAGAAAGAACTCCGCGAACTCTCCATCCGCGATGCGTTGACCGGGCTGTTCAACCGGCGCTGCGCCGAGGAGACGCTGCTGGCAGAGATGCATCGGGCGCAGCGCACGAAGCAACCGTTCTCGGTCGCGATGCTCGACATCGACCACTTCAAGCAGGTTAACGATGTGCACGGCCACCAGGTCGGCGATGATGTCCTGCGCCAACTGGCTGTCGACATGCGCGAGCAGCTGCGCAAGACCGACGTCGCATGCCGCTGGGGTGGGGAGGAGTTCCTGGTGATCCTGCCGTACACCGGTATTGAAGGCGCGCGCCATGCCATCGATAAGCTGCGCGTGTACCTTGCCCGCGAGCGCGAGTCGCTGCCGCACTTCACCGTCTCTGCCGGCGTCGCCGAGTACGACGGAGGCGAGCGCCCCGACACCATGATTGCGACCGCCGACGAGCGCCTCTACGAGGCCAAGCAGACGGGCCGCAACCGCGTCTGCTAAGGGATATACCCCCCGTTAGATTGCGGGAATCACCTCATACCCGTCCGCCCCACACCCAACTAACGTAAGTCGCCCCGGAGCCCCATTCCCCCGTAGGTGATCGATGCGCAGGTCTTTTAAAACTGTCCTCACAGTGATGTTCTTCCTGTCGCTCGGCATCTCGTTCGCGTAACGCCGGTCCGGTGGCGCTGGTCAAACGGGTCTGGCAGTCCATCGGCGAGGACCGGCTCACACTCGTCGCGGCCGGTGTCGCGTTCTACCTGTTCCTCGCCTTGTTCCCTGCGCTCTTCGCGGCGGTTTCAATCTATGGGCTGGTTGCCGATCCGATGATTGTGGAGGGCCAGCTTGCGCGCCTGTCCGACCTGATGCCGCAGTCCGCGCTTGATGTGATTGGTGCGCAGCTCGCCGACATCACCGGTGAGCATCAGTCCGGGCTCGGCTGGGGCGCAGCGATTGCCATCGTCATCGCGATCGCTAGCGCCGGCAAGGGCGCGAAGGCGATGATGAAAGGCCTGAACATCGCGTACAACCGCAGGGAAGAGCGCAGCTTCTTCAAGGCGCAGGCGGTCGCGCTGCTGTTCACCGTCAGCGTGATGGTGTTCCTCGCAATCAGCCTCGCGCTGATTGCCATCGTCCCACCGCTCATTGTGCAGCTGCCGCTCGGTGTTGCCGCGGTCATCGCGGCCGAAGTCGGCAAGTGGGTGCTGCTCTTTGTACTGATCCTGCTCGCACTCGCGGTCACTTACCGCTACGCACCGTGCATCCGACCGCCGCGCTGGTACTGGGTCGCGCCGGGCTCGATCACCGCTGCGGTTCTCTGGGTCATCGCATCGGGATTGTTTTCGTGGTTCGCCGCGAACTTCGGTAGGTTCAACGAGACCTACGGCATCCTCGCCGGTGGCGTCGTTGTGCTGCTCTGGCTCCAGATCTCGGCGTTCGTCGTCCTTCTCGGCGCCGAGGTCAACGAAGAGTGGGAGCGATTAGCTTCTGTGGGAGCGAATCTGTGATTCGCGACCGACTTATACTCTGCTCATGACCCAACTCACCCCCACAGAAACCCGCATCCTCGGCTGCCTGATCGAAAAGCAGGCCACGACTCCGGACGTCTACCCGCTGACCCTCAACGCGCTCGTCACCGCCTGCAACCAGAAAACCTCACGCGACCCGGTGATGAACCTTTCCCCGGGCGAGGTCGGCCACACGCTGCGCGACATGGCCGAACGCGAACTCGTGCGCTTGGTCCCCGGCGGCAGAGCCGACCGCTGGGAACACCGCGCCGACAAGGCGCTCGACCTGACCAAACCGCAACGGATTCTGATTGGCCTGCTGTTCCTGCGCGGCCCGCAGACCAGCCCCGAACTGCTCGGCCGCTCCGAGCGCATGCACAAGTTTGAGAACACCGCCGAAGTCCAGGAAGAGATCGAACGGCTACGCGGCCGCGGCTATGTCACGCAGCTCGCCCGCCACGGCGGCCAGCGCGAGACCCGCTACGGCCACCTGTTCTCCGGCGAGCCGAACATGCAGCCGTTGGCCCCGCGTGCCGTCGCCCGCGAATCCGAGCGTGAACCCGTCCGCGAACCGCTCGCCCAGCAACCGAACCTTGAGACCCGCATCGCCGACCTCGAAGCCCGCGTCGCTGCGCTGGAATCGAAGTCCCAGTAGGCATAACCTTGCCGCGATGGGGACACCCTGCGGCAATTGTGCACAGCCACTCGACGGCCAGCGCTACTGCGCGCAATGTGGCCAGCGCACCGATATCGCGCCGCTGCAATGGTGGGTGCTCATCCGCCAGGGCGCAGAGGACTTCCTCGACTGGGACCTTCCTTGGCAACGCACGGTGTTGGACCTGACGCTGCGGCCAGGACAAACGGTCGCCGCGTATCTCGACGGGCAACGCATTCGGTACATCGGCCCGATCAAGTACGCGTTCTACGCGCTGGTGATTGCGACCCTGTTGGGCGGCGCGAATGATTTGGTGCAGTTAGTCGACGCCGACAAGCCGGCTTGGTTGCGTTTCATATTCGGTAACCTGCCGCTCTACTTTTTACTGATGACGCCGGTCGCGGTGCTGGCGCTCCGGTTGGCGTTCTGGAAATCACCGCGCAACACGGTCGAGATCACGGCATTCGCGCTCTACATGCTCGGCCAGACCGCGCTGGTGATAGTGGCTGTGGGGCTCATCGTGGCTTGGACACCCAAGGCTCCCGCCGAATCACCGTTGAATGTCCTCTTAGTCTTGATAGCGCTCGCCGTGCCCCTGTTCTACGGGCTCTATGCTGTCGTTGGCTTCTTTCGCTCGAGACTGGACCACGCCTTAATCGCTGCGCTCCTCGCGATGGGCGCGACGCTTTGGGTAGCCGGTGGGCTCTGGGCCCTCCTCGCTTATTAAAAGCGCCTTCATGCAAACGGGTTGTGCACCCGCGCGCCCGTACCCCGGAAGTCCCGCTCGTTCCGCGTCACCACCGTCAAGTCGTACACCAGCGCCGTCGCTGCAATCATCTTGTCGACTGGATGCTGGGGATTCACCGCGCGCAGGCGGCCCCACAGCGTTGCGACATCGACGTCAATGTCC
>JAIVGZ010000040.1 GCA_020201335.1 Natronospirales bacterium | reverse complement strand
GACCGGACGCGGTATCGGCCCGGCCTACGAGGACAAGGTCGCGCGCCGCGCGGTTCGCGTCGCCGACCTGTTCCACCGCGAGCGCTTCGCGGCGAAGCTGGGCGAAGCGCTGAACTACCACAATTTTCTACTGCAGCATTACTACAAGGCCGACCCGGTCGACTTCCAGTCGACGCTCGACGAATACCTCGCGCTCGCCACACAGATCGAGCCAATGGTCGCCGATGTCACCGCGTTGATAAAAGACATGGATGACCGCGGCGAGAACATTTTGTTCGAGGGCGCGCAGGGCGCGTTGCTCGACGTCGACCACGGCACCTATCCGTTCGTTACCTCGTCCAATACGACTGCCGGTGGCGCGGCAACCGGTACCGGTATCGGGCCGCGTGCATTCGACCATGTGCTCGGTATCGTCAAGGCGTATTGCACGCGCGTCGGCGGCGGTCCATTCCCGACTGAATTGTTCGACGCGATGGGCGAGCACCTTGCGCGCCGCGGCCACGAGTTCGGCTCGGTGACCGGGCGTCCGCGCCGCACGGGTTGGTTCGATGTACCGTCGCTGAAGCGTTCAATCGTGAACAACACGGTGTCGGGGCTGTGCGTGACGAAGCTCGACGTGCTCGATGGGCTCGACACGATCAGCATCTGCACTGGCTACCGCGACGAACACGGCGCCGAACTCGCGATGGCGCCGATGGGCGCCGAAACGATGGCTGCGGTCACACCGGTGTACGAGGAAATGCCGGGTTGGCAGGAATCAACGCTCGGCATCACGAAGTACGACGGTTTGCCGGCGGCTGCACGCGCATACCTCGAACGACTGCAGGAACTCTGTGGTGTGCCGGTCGACATGATTTCGACCGGCGCTGAGCGCGAGCACACAATCGTGCTCCACAATCCATTCGATTAAATATGGCAGAGATCTGATAGACACGCCGCGCCGGACCATTCTGCTTGCTCATCCTCGTTCGCCGGCTTTTTTCAGAGCCGGCCGAACTCACAAATCGCTGCGCAGAAGGCCCGGACGCGGCGCTGGGTAAGGACGCGCCCCCGCGAAGCGAGGCGGAGCAAAAATCACATTTTTTGCGAAGCCTGGAGGTGCCGCGGCAGCGGTCACCGACTTGGGAATGGTGCCGAGAAGAGGACTCGAACCTCCACGGGGTTGCCCCCACTGGCACCTGAAGCCAGCGCGTCTACCAATTCCGCCACCTCGGCACGAGGCGAGCCGCGCAATTTACCGACGGAACAGGGGCTTGTCAATCGAACTAGGCGTATGATGCCGGGTGTTTCCCGTTCATCTATCAGAGTATCCGCTTGAAAAAAGACAAGAATAAAACCTGGATCGACGACGACCCGCATTCTGCGCGTGAGCGTCGCCGCTACGACAACCCGATTCCGAGCCGAGAATTCTTGCTGCAGAAGCTGCAGGAAGCCGGTCGCCCATTGCGCTTCGAAGCACTCGCCGACGAAATTGGCATCGACAAGGGGCCGACGCGCGACGCGCTGTTGGCCCGGCTCGACGCGATGGTGCGCGATGGCCAGCTGGTGCGCGACCGGCGCGGCGCCTACGGGCCGGTCGCAGCAATGGACCTGGTCGCCGGCCGTGTGATCGGCCACCGCGACGGCTTCGGCTTCCTGGTGCCCGACGATGGCGGCGACGATGTGTTCCTCGGTCCACGCCAGATGAAGGCGCTGATCCACGGTGACCGTATCGTCGTCCGTGTACGCGGTGTAGACCACCGCGGCCGACGCGAGGGTTCGGTCGTCGACATACTCGAGCGCAACACGCGCCAGGTCGTTGGCCGCTACTTCGCGGAGAGTGGTATCGGTTTCGTGGTGCCCGAGCACGCGAAGATTCCGCATGACGTCGTCATTCCGCCGGCGCACTCGCTTGATGCCAAGCCCGGCCAGATGGTCGTCGCAGAGTTAATCGAGCAGCCGAGCAAGAACACCTCGCCGATCGGTCGCATCACCGAAGTGCTTGGCGACCACATGGCGCCCGGCATGGAGATCGATGTCGCGATTCGTGCGCACGGTATCCCGCACGAATGGCCGCCGCTGGTACTCGATGAGGCCGAAGCGTTCGGCGATTCGGTGCCGAAGCACGCTATTGAAGGCCGCGAGGACCTGCGTGACACGCCACTCGTCACAATCGATGGCGGTGACGCGCGCGACTTCGATGACGCGGTGTACGCGGAGCGAACGGGCCGCGGCTGGAAGCTGATTGTCGCCATCGCCGATGTATCTGCATACGTACAACCCGGCACCGCGCTCGACATCGAGGCGCAGAACCGTGCCACCTCCGTGTATTTCCCAGAGCAGGTCATTCCGATGTTGCCGGAGGCGTTGTCCAATGGACTCTGTTCTCTGAACCCGCACGTCGACCGGCTTTGCATGGTCTGCGAGATGCAGGTCGGACCCGACGGCAAGGTCGGGCGTGCCCGCTTCTACGAGGCAGTGATGCGTTCGGCGGCGCGGCTGACTTACGAGGACGTCGATGCAGCGCTGTTCCGTGGCGACCCGGAGGAACGCAAGCGTCGTGAGGACGTGCTCGGCCCGCTCGAGACGCTCGGCGACGTGTTCCGTGCGCTGCACGGCGCGCGCGAGCGCCGTGGCGCGATTGATTTCGACTCGCAGGAGACGCGCATCATCTTCGGGCCGAACCGCAAGATTGCGCGCATCGAGCCGACGGTACGCACCAATGCGCACCGCCTGATCGAGGAGTGCATGATTGCGGCGAATGTTGAGACCGCAAAGTTCCTCGACGGGCATGACCTGCCCGGCCTGTACCGCGTGCACGACAAACCAAAGTCAGAGCGGCTCGATAACCTGCGCCTGTTCCTGAATGGCGTCGGCCTGGCGCTGACTGGCGGCGCGAGCCCCGATACGCTCGATTACGCAAAGCTGCTTGAGCGCGCGAAAGGCCGGCCGGATGCGCTGTTGATTCAGACGCTGGTACTGCGCTCGATGCCGCAGGCTGTCTACAGCCCGAAAAACATCGGGCATTTCGGCCTTGCGCACCCGCTGTACGCGCACTTCACATCGCCGATTCGCCGTTACCCGGACCTTTTGGTGCACCGTGCGATTCGGCACCAGCTGTCTGGGCAGCCGGCTGAGGAGTTCCGCTACGGGCGGCTCGACATGGAGCGTCTCGGTGAGCACTGCTCGATGGCGGAGCGGCGCGCCGACGATGCGACACGCGACGTCACTGCGTGGTTGAAGGCCGAGTACGCGATGGACCGCGTCGGCGACGAGTTCGACGGCACGATTACCGGCGTGATGGCGTTCGGCATGTTTATCGAGCTCGACGAGGTGCACGCGGACGGGCTCGTACACGTGAGTTCGCTCGGCGATGATTTCTACCACTTCGACCCCGTGCACCACAGCATGACCGGCCAACGTACCGGTCGACGCTTCCAGCTCGGTGCGCGCGTACGCGTCCGGATCACCAACGTGAACCTCGACGAGCGCAAGATCGACCTCGAACTTGTGGGCGTCACGCAGGCGCCGAAAAGCGCGAGCGACGCGCCCCGTGGTAAGGGCAAGCGCGGGAAGGGCAGCAAGAGCGGTGGCGACAAGGACAAGGGTGGCAAGACCCGGCGTGGCCCGAGAAAGCGTCGGTGAGCGACGGCGTCACCGTATACGGGCTGCACGCCGCGGACGCGGTGCTCGCGCACACGCCCGGCCGCGTGCTCGGCGCTTGGCTGCAGGAAGGCCGCGATGACGCGCGCGTCGCCGCAATCCGCACGCGCTGTGTCGACGAAGGAATCGCCGTACAACAAGTCGGCCGTGCAGAACTCGACAAGCTCAGCGGCAATGCGCGCCATCAGGGCGTGGTGTTGCGCTGCCGTCCCGCCGAAGCGTGGAACGAAGCGGCGCTGAAAGACCTGGTGCAAGCCGGTGGTCGCGGGCTGCTGCTGCTCGTGCTCGACGGCGTCACGGACCCGCACAACCTTGGCGCGTGCTTGCGCAGCGCCGATGCCGCGGGCGTCCATGCGGTGGTGGCGCCGCGCGACCGCGCGGCGGGGCTTAACCCAGTCGCGCGCAAAGTGGCGTCGGGTGCCGCTGAGACTGTCCCGTTTGTGCAAGTCACGAACCTCGCGCGCACGCTGCGCTGGCTGCGCGACCAGGGCGTCTGGGTGATTGGTGCTGCTGATGAGGGCGCCGATGACCTGTGGACGGTCGATTTCAACGGCCCGGTCGCGCTGGTGATGGGCGCGGAGGGCGCCGGAATGCGCCGGCTGACCCGCGAGCACTGCGACAGCCTGGTGCGGATTCCGATGGCCGGTGCGGTGGAGAGCCTGAATGTGTCGGTTGCTACGGGTGTTTGCCTGTTCGAGGTGGTCAGGCAGCGACGCAGCGGCGAGGGCACGAGCTAACCTCTGCCATTGCGAAAACCTTTGCGCTTCAGTAAGATTCGCGGTTCCTTGCTTCACCGGTTCCACTTCGGGAAGCATTTGTACCCACGAGGAGAGACAATGCGTCACTACGAAATCGTCTTTCTGGTTCATCCGGACCAGAGCGACCAAGTACCTGCGATGGTCGAGCGTTACCGTTCGATGATCGAAACCACCGGCGGCACAATCCATAGGCTCGAAGACTGGGGCCGGCGTCAGCTTGCGTACCCGATCCAGAAGGTGCACAAGGCGCACTATGTTCTGATGAACATCGAGTGCAGCCAGGAAGCCCTGAACGAACTGCAATCCGCGTTCCGTTTCAACGACGCGGTGCTGCGCAACCTCGTCACCGTCCGTCCGTCCGCCGACACCGAGCCTTCCCCGCTCGCGAAGTCCGGCGATGACAAGGACGACCGTCCGTCGCGCCGCGACCGCGACGACGATGACGACGACGACGACGACAACGACGACGAGGAGGACGCGGCCTGAGCCGCGGAGCGACCATGTCACGATTCTTCCGCCGCAGAAAATTCTGCCGATTCACCGCCGAAGGCGTTGTCGAGATCGATTACAAGGATCTCGCCACCCTGAAGAACTACGTCACCGAGACCGGCAAAATCGTGCCGAGCCGCATCACTGGCACGAAGGCGCGCTACCAGCGCCAGCTGGCGGCCGCGGTCAAGCGCGCGCGCTTCCTCGCGTTGCTGCCGTACTCGGATTCGCACTGACCGTTAGCGGCTGATGCAAGCCGCGCTCGCCTGGTTGATGGCGTCGCGCTGGCGCGCCGTCATCGTTGTGTTTGCGCTGACGGTGCTGCCGCTGACGGGCATCCTGGCAGCAGCAGTGCTGGCGCTGATCGTGTTACGGCACGGCCTCAGCGAAGCGCTGCTCGCTGCAGCCGTTGCCGGTGCAGGGTTGCTCGCTCTGCAACTGGTCAGTGGCGGCGAACCCGCATCGGTGCTGCTGATTGTCGGGTACTGGTTGGTGGTGATGCTGCTCGCGGCCGGCCTGCGGCGCACCGGGTCGCAGGGACGGATGCTGGCGCTGGCAGGACTGCTTGGCTGTGCCGCGGTCATCGGCGTGTTTGCGGCGACCGGGGACCCGGCGCCGCAAATCGAGCGCCTCATGAACGAGCAAGTGGTGCCGTTCTACGAACAATATGGGCTGGAAATCGCGCCCGAGGCGATTCCGCCGATGGCGGCGCTGATGACCGGGTTGGCGCTCGGGCTTTGGTTGATGGGATGTTTCGTCACGGTGTTGCTCGGCCGCTGGGCGCAGGCGATTCTGTACAACCCGGGCGGTTTTCGCCGGGAGTTCCACGCGCTGCGGCTTGGACACATTACGGCGCTGGCGTCGGGCGTGGTGTTTCTCAGCGGGCTGCTGCTGGGACAGCCACTGCTCGGCAACATGGCGCTGGTGCTCGTACTGATGTGGGCGGTGCAGGGCCTCGCGGTGATGCACGGCGTTGCCGGGCGCGCGAATTTGCACTGGGTGTGGCTGGTGCCCCCGTACGCACTGGCGCTGGTACTGCCGCCGCACCTCATCGCGCTGATGGCGGTGATGGGATTCGCTGATCGCTGGGTCGATATCCGCGCCCGCATCGGAAAAGCATAAAAGAATTTGTAGGAGCGGTGCTCCGCACCGCGATTGTCCAGGGTTGGCACGGCCGCCCGGAATAAATGCGAGGAAATTATGGACGTTATCTTACTGGCAAAAGTAGAGAACCTCGGCAACATCGGCGACAAGGTGAAGGTGAAGAACGGTTACGGCCGTAACTTCCTGATTCCGACCGGCAAGGCGACCGCGGCGACCGCGGAGAACCTCGCTGCGTTCGAGGCCCGCCGCGCCGAGCTTGAGAAGCAGGCCGCCGCAGAGGTCGCTGCCGCTCAGTCGCGCGCGGACAAGATTGTGGCGCTCGGTGGTAGTATCACCATTGCTGCGAAGGTCGGTGAAGAAGGCCGCCTGTTCGGCTCCGTCGGCACCGTCGACGTTGCCGATGCGCTGGCTGCAAAGGGTGTCGAAGTTGAGCGCAATGAGGTGCGGCTCCCGGAAGGTCCGATCCGCACGACCGGCGAGCACGAAGTCACGCTGCACCTGCACACCGATGTAAACGTCGACATCAAGATCATCATCGTCGGCGAAGAATAACCACCGGCCCGCGGGCCGGATGCCCGGGGGGCCGATGTCTGCAACTGGTTTACCGCAAGGCATGCACCTTGACGGGGTCGACTCCGTCAAGGTGCCGCCGCATTCAATCGAAGCCGAGCAGGCGGTGCTCGGCGGGCTGATGCTCGACAACGCGGCCTGGGACCAGGTCGCGGACCGGGTCGCCGAACCCGACTTCTACCGCAACGAACACCGCAAAATCTTTGCCGCGATTGCGGCGCTCGCCGAACGAAACGACCCGTTCGACGCGGTCACCGTGTCCGAATGGCTGACCCGCAATGGCGCGCTCGACGCAGTCGGCGGCCTCAGCTACCTCGCTACCCTCGCCAAGGACACGCCCAGCGCAGCTAACATTCGCGCGTACGCCGACATCGTGCGCGAGCGCGCGATGCTGCGGCAACTGATTTCAATCGGTGGCGAAATCGCTGATTCGGCGTTCCGGCCCGAGGGGCGCAGCGCCGGTGAGCTGGTGGAAGAGGCGGAGCGGAGCGTGTTCGAGATTGCCGAGCGCGGCTCGCGCGGCCGCAAGATATTCGAGCCGCTGAAAGACCTGCTCGCGCGCGCCGTCGACCGCATCGACGAGCTGTTCCATTCCGACACCCACATCACGGGCGTCCCGACCGGTTTCTCGCGCTTCGATGACCTGACTTCCGGGCTGCAGAAAGGCGACCTCGTCATCATCGCGGGCAGGCCGTCAATGGGTAAAACGAGTTTCGCTATGAACATCGCCGAGCACGCGGCAATCAAGGAGAAGATCCCGACCGCAGTGTTCTCGATGGAGATGCCGGGCGAGCAGCTCGCGCTGCGCCTGATCTCGAACCTGGGGCGCGTCAACCAGTCGAAGATCCGCAACGGTCGGTTCGCGGATGACGACTGGCCACGCATCTCGTCGGCGGTCACCATTCTGTCCGAGGCGCCGATGTACATCGACGATTCCGCGGGGTTGACACCCACCGAGTTGCGCGCACGCGCGCGCCGGTTGAAGCGTGAACACGGCCTTGGCCTTGTCGTCGTCGATTACTTGCAGCTGATGCAGGTGCCGGGCACGAAGGAGAACCGCGCGACGGAAATCTCAGAGATCTCGCGCGGCTTGAAAGCCCTGGCGAAGGAGCTCGAGGTACCCGTGATTGCGCTGTCGCAGCTGAACCGTTCGGTCGAGCAGCGGACCGACAAGCGCCCGGTAATGTCCGACCTCCGTGAATCCGGTGCTATTGAGCAAGACGCAGACGTGATCGCGTTCATCTACCGCGAGGAAGTCTACGACAAGGACACGCGGCGCAAGGGTATCGCCGACATCATCATCGCGAAGCAGCGCAACGGCCCGATTGGCGAGGTGCAGCTCACCTTCCTCGGTGAGTACACGCGCTTCGAAAACCTCGTCTCCGAAGAAGCGTTCGGGGACTACGCGCCACCGCCGGACTACTGAGCGCATGGTGGGCCGCGCCGCATCGGCGGTGGTACGCGTCGCCGCGCTCGCCCACAACCTCGAGCGGATCCGCGCGGTCGCGCCGCAGAGCCGCGTGCTCGCGGTCGTCAAAGCCAACGCCTACGGGCACGGCATAGAAGGCGTCGTGCCCGCGTTGCGCGGTGCTGACGCGTTCGCGGTCGCGTGCATCGACGAGGCGATCCGTGTGCGGGATGCCGGCATCGAATCACCGGTCATACTGCTCGAAGGGGTATTCGACGCAGCGGAGCTCGTACTGGCCGCGCGCTACCGCTGTGAACTCGTTGTGCACTCTGCCTGGCAAGTCGACGCGCTTGCAGCATCCCGGAACCCTGCGTACCGATTTCCCGTCTGGCTGAAGATCGACACGGGCATGAATCGCCTGGGCTTCCCGTTGCGTGAAGCACGCGCCGCGTGGGAACGGCTATGCGGGCTCGACGCGGTCGGTGTCGTGCGGTTGATGACCCACCTCGCGAGCGCCGACGAACCGGGTTCCGCAGCCACCGGCGCCCAGCTCGAACGGTTCACGCTCGCTACCGAGGGCTGGCCTGGAGAACGAAGTATTGCGAACTCAGCCGGTGTCTTCGCCTGGCCGGACAGCCACGGCGATTGGGTGCGGCCCGGGCTCGCGCTGTATGGCGTCTCGCCGTTTGCCGACCGCGACGCTGCCGGGCTTGGCCTGCAGCCCGTGATGACGCTGCAGGGCCGACTGATTGCCGTCCGTGAGGTACGCGCCGGCGAGTCGGTTGGTTATGGGGGTGCGTGGACGGCGCCCGGCGATTGCCGGGTCGGCATTATCGGAATCGGCTACGGCGATGGCTATCCAAGGCAAGCGGCGCCGGGCACGCCGGTTCTGGTCAATGGTGTCCGCTGCCCGTTGGTCGGGCGGGTCTCGATGGACATGCTGGCTGTGGAGCTGGGCGGGGTGGACGCGGCGCTTGGTGATACGGCCGTACTCTGGGGCGACGGGCTACCCGTCGAGGAAATCGCCCGGTCAGCTGGCACGATTCCGTGGACACTGCTGTGCGGTGTGACGGACCGGGTCAGGCACGAGTACGTGTAAATGTAGGAGCGGTGCTCTGGCCTGTGGGAGCGAATCTGTGATTCGCGATTCATTTGGCCTAGGACTTGCTCGCCGCGCCCACCGCAGCGCTCGCTCCTATGGGTTCACCGGCTTTTACAGAGCCGGCTGAAACCCATAAGTCGCTTCGCGCTTGCGCCGGGACGCGGCTCGAAATGTAGGAGCGGCCCTCTGGCCTGTAGGAGCGGCCCTCTGGCCTGTGGGAGCGGCCCTCTGGCCTGTGGGAGCGAATCTGTGATTCGCGATTCCTTTTGGACGCTCACGCCCCCGGAAAAAGGTCCGTGTACTCGCCGCCGGCAGGCGTCGCCGACTCATCAAGAAATCGAGTAGAAACCCATTTTTACGTTGGCGAGCTCGATCACATCGTTGTCTGCGAGCTTGTGCGCCTGCGGTCCTATCGCCTTGCCATTGACCGTCGGCGGTCCCTGGCCGGCACCGCTCTCTACCGGGACGATGAAGAAGCCGTCGGCACGACGGGTCAGCGCGGCGACCTGGACGCCGGGGCGCCCCAGGGTGGTCAGCGCCTTGGTGAGCTCGAGTTCCTTGCCTTTGGCGCTGCCGGACAGTACCTGCAACTTGCCGCGGGGGAGGCCGGCCGGCTTCGCGTTGGCATCACCCGCAACGGCACCGACCGCCTTGTTGATGGTGTCCATGCCCGGCTGGCCCGGCGTCTTCGCGGCCGTCGGGCGGATAATCATGGTTTTTTCGAAATCGTCGTCGTCGGCGTGGCCCTGGGTGGCGGTGAACTTCAGCTCGTGCCTGCCGATCGTGATGACGTCGCCATCCCCGAGCGCGTGCTTCTTGATGACCTTGCCGTTGACGAAAGTACCGTTGGTGCTGCCGAGGTCCTCGGCGCCGAGATGTTGTCGCGCCCGCCATTATCGTTGGCGCGCTGCACCAACTGCTCTGCCGCCGCTTGAAGATTAGCACCAAAATTGCTGATGGTTAAGCCGATATCGGAATCTTCGACCATGTCGGACAGGCCGTCCGAGCACAGGAGGAAGGTATCTCCGCCCAAAACAGGCTCCTCGGCGAGTGCCACCTCGACCATTTTTTCGATGCCCAAGGCGCGGGTTACGAGGTTCTTGTTCAGCGATTGGCGCGCCTCTTCCGGTGTATAGAAGCCCCTGGCAACCAACTCCGCTAGCAGTGAATGGTCCGTTGTCACCTGCTCGAATTGACCGGACCGGAGCCGATAAAGCCGCGAATCGCCGACATGGGCAACTGAAACCCGGTCCTCGTGAAACAAGCAGGCGACCACCGTCGTGCCCATCCCCGCGCACTGCGGCTGGGTCTGGGACGCGTGGAAAATGATGTGATTGGCACGTCGGATGGCGTCCCTCAGCAGCAGAGTTCCCGCGATGAGGCCGGTCTCTGGGTCTTCGGGCGCGTGGCGTGCATTGTCGAGGCCTTCGCGGACGACCTCGACGATCGATTTGATGGCGATGCCGCTGGCGACCTCACCGGCGTTGTAGCCCCCCATGCCATCGGCGACGACCACAAGGCCCAGCTGCTCGTCGAATACGATTGCGTCCTCGTTGTGGTCGCGGACACGACCGGGGTCGGTGAGGCCGGCGTACCGCAGGTTGTCCCTCAGACCCACAGGTCCCCCTCTTCGGTATGCAGGCCGCGCAGCGCCCGCGCGAAATCGTCGGCACGCTGATAGCGCTTATCGGGGTCCTTGTTCATCGCACGCGCGAGAATCGCGTCTATCTCCACTGGCAAGTCGGGTCGCAGCTCGCTGGCCGGCATCGGCTCCTCCAGCGAAATGCGCTGCACCAGAGTGGCCATCGAGTCGGCTCGGAACGGCAGCTGGCCAGTCAGCAGCTGGTACAGCGTGACGGCGAGCGAGAATATGTCAGACCGCCCGTCGAACGCCTTGCCGGTCAGCTGCTCCGGCGACATGTACGACGGAGTGCCCAGCACCATGCCGGTGCGCGTGCGGCTCGAATCGGTGATGCGCGCGATGCCGAAGTCAGTGATCTTCACCGTGCGCCGGGCACGCTCGTATACAAGGTTCGCCGGTTTGATGTCGCGGTGGATCACGCCCTGTGCGTGCGCATAATCGAGCGCGTCCGCTGCCTGGGCGCCCAGCTCGATCACGCTTGTCACCGGCAAGAGCGTGTCAGGCTTAACGTTGCGCGTGAGGTCATGGCCGCGCAGCAGTTCCATTGCGATGAACGCGAGCCCATCCGAGTCGCCGGCATCGTAAATCGTCACGATGTGCGGATGCGCGAGCCGTCCGGCGGTTTCGGCCTCGCGGAAGAAGCGCTCCTTCACTTCGGCGAGTTCTTCAGAATCGAATTCCTGGCTAAGCGCCACGGTCTTGATTGCGACGACCCGGCCGATCTGTGGGTCGCGGCCCAAGTAAACGACGCCCATCGCACCCTTACCGAGTTCGCGCTGCACCTCGTAGCGGCCGAGCATCATGCGCTCGCCCGGTGCTTTCACCGCGGCAGCCGTGCCGCTGGTCTCGACCATCAGTTCGGCGCGGCGGATGCGTTGCTCGACGTCACGGTACCCGGGCCGGCCGCCCCGCAGGTGGTGCAGCACGGCGGCGGCGCGGTCGAATTGCCGACGGCGTTCATACTCGAGCGCGAGGTTGTACACGACATCGAGCATCGAATCGTCGAGTGGACATTGCCGGAAGGCGTCAAACGCAGCGTCAAGCTGTCCCTGTCCCTGTAGCGCGATGCCGCGTAGCCGGTGCTCAATCACGGGGTCCGTGGCGGGCGCTGGGTCCATTGCCTCGGGTGGCGGGAAGTCCGGCGGCGGATAGGCGGGTTTCGCGGTGGGCTTGCCCGCGTGCGGTGGCAGCGGTGTCGGCGCGAGCAGCCGCAGCGATACCGCGATGATCAACGGCAAAGACAGCAACGCATACACGGGTGCAAGCGCCAGCGCGAGCACGACGCCTGCGAACGCGAGTATTACGGCTGCCCACCAACCGGGCTGTGAGATGGTCCCCATGTAGGCGTTCAGTATAGTGCTAACATCGCTCCGCTATGAACAAGGTGCGGAGCGAATATCGGTGCGACGCCTGTGGAGCGCGCGCGCCGAAGTGGGCAGGGCAGTGCGTCGATTGCGGCGCCTGGAACACCCTCGTCGAGGCGCTGGCCGCCCCCACGGCGCGCAACCCACGCGCTGCCACATGGACTGGTACGCTGCCGACCGTTCAGACGCTGTCCGGCGTTGCAGCGGCTGAAACGCCGCGCATCAGTACCGGTATCGGCGAACTCGACCGCGTGCTCGGTGGTGGCCTGGTCGCCGGATCGGTGACGCTGATCGGCGGTGACCCCGGCATTGGTAAGTCAACGCTGCTGCTGCAGGCGGTGGTGCACTGTGCGCAGGAACGTCCGGTCCTGTATGTGACCGGTGAGGAGTCCCCGGCACAAGTCGCCCTGCGCGCATCGCGGTTAGGCGCCGACGCTGGCCCTGTACAGCTGCTCGCAGAAACCTGCGTCGAGCGCGTGATAGAGACCGCGCTCGCCGCAAAACCGGCTGTGCTCGTCGTCGATTCGATCCAGACCACCTTCACCGAGACGCTGCAGTCGGCACCGGGCGCAGTCGCGCAGTTGCGCGAGAGCGCCGCGCAACTTGTGCGCTTCGCGAAGCAGAGCGGCACCGCAGTGTTCCTCGTCGGTCACGTGACGAAGGAGGGTACGATCGCAGGCCCGCGCGTGCTCGAGCACATGGTCGACACGGTGTTGTATTTCGAGAACGACCTCGGGAGTCGCTACCGAGTTATTCGCGCGGTGAAGAACCGGTTCGGTGCAGTCAATGAGCTCGGCGTGTTTGCGATGACCGACGCCGGCCTGAAAGAGGTTGCGAATCCGTCAGCGATCTTCCTCTCGCGCCACGAGCAACCGGTCGCCGGCTCCGTGATTACCGTTGTGCGCGAAGGCAGCCGCCCGATGCTCGTCGAGTTGCAGGCGCTGGTCGACGCGAGTCCGTTGCACAACCCCCGGCGCATGGCGCTCGGCTTCGAGCAGAACCGGTTGGTGATGTTGCTCGCGGTGCTGCACCGACACGCCGGCGTCGTGATGTCCGACCAGGACGTCTTCGTCAACATGGTCGGCGGCATCCGCGTGACGGAGACCTCGGTCGACCTTGCGGTGCTGCTCGCTGCGCTGTCGAGCTATCGCGACCGGCCGCTGCCGCCGGACCTCGTCGTGTTTGGCGAGGTTGGGCTGGCCGGCGAAGTGCGCCCGGTGCCGCACGGCGAGGAGCGGCTGCGTGAGGCGGCGAAGCACGGATTCAAGCGCGCGCTGGTGCCGGCGGCGAATGCGCCGCGGAAGGGGTCGAAGATCGGGATAAAAGTTGAGGGTGTAGCCAGGTTGGCAGATGCGCTGAGCCTGATTTAGGTTTCGGCTTCAACGGGTTTCTGTACGCGCCACGGCCTGACGCGCGCGGTCTTCACTTGGTTGCCGCTGACCGCGATGATTTCGACCGGGTAGCCGTCGATCAGCATGCTCGTCGCGGTGTCGGGAATCGACTCCATGTGTTCGAACACCAGCCCGTTCAGCGTCTTCGGCCCGTCTGTGCGGAAGTGCGTGTTCAGCGTCCGGTTCAATTGGCGGACCGTCGCGGTGCCGTTGACGAGGAAGGTTCCGTCCGGCTCAGGGAAGAGTAGGTGAATCACGCCGACGACGTTGTCGATGTCGTCCTCCCAGACCGGCAAACGCGTATGTTGCATCTCCAGGAGTTGGGTCAGGATTTCGTCCCAATCCTCGGCGAGGTCGATACCGAGTATCTCGGCGCGCGGAACCATGATGTCCTCGACGGTGACCTTTTGCAGGTCCAGCACGCTGAGCAGCATCTTCTGGTGGCGCTTCGGAATCATCGCTCCCGCCTCAATGACGACGGTGCGGAGCTCCTCGGTGGAAAGGTGCCCCATCTCGGCGGCGTCCGTGCGCACCCCGAATACGCGCAGCAGCCCGTTCGCAACAATGTTGATCATCCATACGACCGGGTACGCGACCTTCTGCAGCGGCGTGTACACCCAAGCGGCCGGGAACGCGAGCAGTTCGGGCCGCAGCGCGGCCAGCGTCTTCGGCAGCACTTCGGCGAAAATCAGCACGACCAGCGTCAGCAGGCCGGCGGCGACTGCGATTGCTCCCTCGCCGCCGAGCCGCAGCGCAATCACAGTCGCGAGGGACGAAGCGGCGATGTTGACGAAGTTGTTGCCAAGCAGGATCAACCCGATCAAACGGTCGGGCCGCTGCAGGAGTTTCTCTGCGAGTTGCGCGCCGCGGTGCCCGGCTTTCGAAAGGTGGCGCAGCCGATAGCGGTTCAGCGTCATCAGCGCGGTTTCCGAACCGGAGAAGAACGCGGACAGCATGAGCAGCACGCCAAGCGTGCCGAACAGGAATTGCAGGGAGAGGTTAGCCACCAGTCAGCCCCAGTGCCTGCCCAGTATCAATTCGAGCACGAGCTTGCTGCCGAAGTACGCGAGCGCCAGCACCGCGAACGCGGTGAGCGTCCAGCGCAGCGCCGTGCGTCCGCGCCAGCCGCGCTGCCACCGGCCCCACAGCAACACCCCGAACAGCACCCACGCGAGCACCGACAGCACCGTTTTGTGCACCAGGTGCTGTGCGAGCAGGTCGTCGACGAACAGGAACCCGGTCGCGAGCGACAGGCCGAGCAGCACGAACCCCCAAGCGATCAATTTGAACAGCAGGCTCTCCATCGCCTCGAGCGGGGGCAGCGCACGGACCCAGCCCCCAGGCCGGTGCCCACGCAGATGTCGGTCCTGCGCAGTGAGCAGCAGCGCCTGCACGGCGGCGACGGCCAGCAGCGCGTACGCGAGCAGCGACAACAGGATGTGCGCTTCGAGCTGCCGACCGAGGTTCTCCAGCACGGTCGCGGACTGGAACCAGGCCGGCATGACAGCCGCTACGGCGACCAGCGGCAGCGTGAGGGCAGCGAGCCCCGCCATCGGCAGACGGGCCGCCGCGACGAGCACGACGATTGCTATCTGCCAGCCGACCAATGACGCTACCTGGAACACGCCGAGGTTGAGTCCGTCGCCGACGAACAGTTGCTGCCGCAGCGCGATGGTATGCAGCACCACCGCGGCCAGGCCGAGCGTCAGCCCGGGCGCGCGCCGCGACAGCAGCGGGTGGCGCGCGCGGCCGGAGCCCTGCAGCGCGAGCAGGGCTGACGCACCTAGGTACGCGAACGCGGTAAAAACAAGCCAGACTACCGGAGCCATCGGCGCATCATCGCACACGGCCCGACCGTGCTACCATCCTCACAGCCTCGGAGGGGCGGTGCATGCGCGTTCGTATTTTGGGGTGCAGCGGCGGGATCGGCGCCGGACTGCGGACCACCTCGATGTTGATAGACGATGACCTACTGATCGACGCCGGTACCGGCGTCGGCGACCTTGCGCTCGAAGAATTGCGCCACATCAAAACCGTGCTGCTCACGCACTCGCACCTCGACCACACGGGCGGGCTGCCGTTACTCGTGGATACAATCTTTGAGACGCTCGATTCCGATGTCGCGCTGCAGGTCTTCGCGCGCGCCGAAACGGTCGACGCGCTGCGCAAGCACCTTTTCAATTGGGTCACTTGGCCCGACTTCACCGAAATCCCGAACAAGAAAAAACCGGTGCTGAGTCTGCACGAGTTCGCGCCGGACACGACGCGGATGTTCGGGAGCCGAAAGATTAGCTCGGTGCCGGTCTCGCACACGGTCCCGGCGGTTGCGTACATCATCGAAGACGGTGGCAAGGTGTTCGCGTTCAGCGGCGACACTTCCGAGAACGATACGCTTTGGGCTGCACTCAATGCGCTTCCGCGGCTCGACGCGCTGATTGTCGAAACCGCGTTCTCCAATGCAAATCAGGAAATCGCGCGTCTGTCGAAGCACTATTGTCCGGACACGCTTGCGGAGGACCTGCGCAAGCTGAAGCACAAGGTGCCGATCTGGATTACGCACCTGAAGCCGGGCGGTGAGGATGTAATCATGAGCGAGATTCAGCAAGCCATCCCGGGCTTCGAGATCCACCGCCTCGACGGCGGTATGGTGCTGGAGCTGTAACGCCCGCGAGCGTCGTCCACCTGATGTTCGAAAATCTCACAAATCGCTTATCCCGGGTGCTCGACGGACTGCGTGGCCGTGGGCGTCTGACTGAGGATGACGTCCGCGGAGCGCTGCGCGAAGTTCGCATGGCGTTGCTCGAAGCCGATGTCGCGCTGCCGGTGGTTAAGGACTTCATCGAGCGCGTGCGTGCGCGCGCGACCGGTGCCGAAGTGCTGCAGAGTCTGACCCCGGGGCAGGCGGTAGTAGGTATCGTGCACCGGGAGCTCGTTGCGATACTTGGTGCGCCGGTGCCGTTCGAGCTGCGCGCGCGCCCACCGGCCGTCGTGCTGCTTGCAGGCTTGCAAGGCGCCGGCAAAACGACGAGCGCTGCGAAGCTCGCGCGTTGGATTCGCGACACGCAGAAGAAGCGGGTGATGCTCGCGAGTACCGATGTGTACCGGCCCGCAGCCATCCAGCAGTTGGAGAAGCTCGCGGCAGAAATTGACGTGCCGTTCTCCGCGCCGCAGGGCGCCGAGAGCGCGCTGGCGCGCGCAGCCGCTGCGCTTGAGGACGCGCGGAATCATTCGATCGAGGTGCTGATCGTCGACACTGCTGGTAGGCTCGCGGTCGACGAAGCGATGATGGACGAGGTTGCGGCGTTGCATCAGCGCCTCGAACCGGCTGCAACGCTGTTCGTCGTCGATGCGATGACCGGCCAGGACGCGGCGCGGACTGCGCGTGCGTTCCACGAGCGCCTGCCGCTGACAGGGGTGGTTCTGACAAAGGCAGACGGTGATGCGCGCGGCGGCGCCGCGCTGAGCGTGCGCGAAGTGACCGGTGCGCCATTGCTGTTCCTCGGCGTCGGCGAGCGGACAGGCGCGCTCGAGGCCTTCGACCCGGAACGCCTCGCGCGCCGCATCCTCGGTATGGGCGACATCGTCGGCCTCGTCGAGGCCGCGCAAAGCGCCGAAATCGACCAGGGTGCGGCGGCGGACCTTGCGCAGCGCCTCAAGGCCGGGGATGGCTTCACCCTCGCCGATTTCCGTGCCCAGATGCAGCAGATGCAGAAGCTCGGCGGCATCGGCGCGCTGAAAGACGCCTTGCCGGCCAAGCTTGCTGGCAAGGCCGACCTCGCTGGTGGCGACCGGACGCTTCGGCGGCTCGGTGGCATCATCGACTCGATGACGCCTGCAGAGCGCCGCCACCCCGAGCTGATCAAGGCGTCCCGCAAGCGCCGCATCGCGGCCGGCTCCGGTACCACCGTCCAGGAGGTCAATCGGCTACTCAAGCAGTTCGCCGAATCCCGCAAGATGATGAAGAAGCTCAAGGGTGGGGGCATGGCCCGGCTGATGCGGGGGCTAGGACGCTAAGTGGTTCCTTTTCCGCAAAAAAACGGTAGAATGCCCCGTTTCACATCGGTCAGCCGATAAACGAGGCATCAGCAAGAACATGGTAACCATTCGCCTGGCACGCGGCGGCGCTAAAAAGCGGCCGTTCTATCACATCGTCGTCACCGACAGCCGCAACCGTCGCGACGGTCGCTACATCGAACGGCTCGGATTCTTCAACCCCGTCGCAGTCGGCGGCGAGACGCCGTTGCGCATTGACCACGAGCGTGTGGATTTCTGGGTCGCCCGCGGCGCACAGCCGTCGGAGCGTGTCGCATCGCTGTTGAAGAAGTCGGCCGCCTGACCACGGTGACCGTCGGCCGGATATCCGGCCTGTTCGGTGTACGCGGCTGGGTCAAGGTCTTCTCCCACACCGAGCCGCGCGAGAGAGTCCTCGAATATCAACCGTGGTTGGTCGAGCAGGCTGGCACGGTCCGTGAACTCCGGGTGAACGACGGACGCGCGCACGGCAAGGGTGTGGTCGCGCTGATAGATGGCTTTGATACGCGCGATGCGGCAGCAACGCTGGTTGGCGCGACGATACGGATTCCGCGCGCGCAGTTCGCGCCGCTGGATGAGGACGAGTTCTACCACGCTGACCTCGAAGGGCTCGACGTGGTCACAAAGGCAGGACACCCGCTCGGCCAGGTCGATCACCTGTTCGAGACGGGCGCGAACACGGTGATGGTGGTTCGCGGTGAGCGAGAACGGTTAGTGCCGTTCACACCGGGGGTCGCGGTGTTGGAAGTGGACCTGGAAGGCCGCCTGATCACGGTCGACTGGGACCCGGAGTTCTGATGCGCGTGGATGTGGTCACGCTGTTTCCGGAGCTCGTGGCCGCGATCGGACAACATGGCGTGACGGGGCGCGCGGTCGAACGCGGGCTCGTTGAACTGGTTTGCTGGTCCCCGCGCGATTACGCGCACGACCGGCACCGCACCGTCGACGACAGGCCGTACGGCGGCGGTCCAGGGATGGTTATGAAGGTAGAGCCGTTGCGCGATGCGATACGCGCGGCGCGCGCCGCGGACCCGCGACCGGTCCGCGCGACCTACCTGAGCCCGCAGGGCCGCAGGCTCGACCAGCGCGGCGTTGAGGCGCTCGCAAAGTGCGACCGCCTGCTGCTGGTCGCGGGACGGTACGAAGGAATAGATGAACGCCTCGTGGGCGTCGAGATAGACGACGAGGTGTCTATCGGCGATTACGTGCTGAGCGGTGGCGAGCCGGCCGCGATGGTGGTGGTTGATGCGGTGGCGCGGCTGCTGCCGGGTGTGTTGGGTGACGCGACATCGGCTGGTGCGGACTCGTTTGCGGACGGGCTGCTGGACCACCCGCATTACACGCGGCCCGAGGTGTTGGACGGCCGCGAAGTGCCGGAAGTCTTGCTCGCTGGCGACCATGCAGCGGTGCGCCGATGGCGGTTGAAGACCGCGCTCGGCCGGACTTGGGAGCGGCGACGCGACCTGATTGAGGCGCGCGCTTTGACGGATGAGGAACGGAAGTTGTTGGACGAATACCTGGACGAACACAACATAGGGTAATGCAGTCATGAGCAAGATCATTCAGCAAATCGATGCCGAACAGATGACGAAGGAATTGCCGGAGTTCGCACCCGGCGACACCGTCGTCGTCCAGGTAAAGGTGACCGAAGGCAACCGCGAGCGACTGCAGGCGTTCGAAGGCGTCGTAATCGCCAAGCGCAACCGCGGCCTGAACAGCGCGTTCACCGTCCGCAAGGTCTCGCACGGTGAGGGCGTCGAGCGCGTGTTCCAGACCTACAGCCCGCTGGTGGCGAGCGTCGAAGTGAAGCGCCGTGGCGACGTCCGCCGCGCGAAGCTCTACTACCTGCGCGACCGCCAGGGCAAGGCTGCCAGGATCCGCGAAAAGCTGTAGTAAACGGCATTCCGGTGTATCGTCGGACGGGCGCCCCAGGGCGCCCGTTTGTTTTGGTGGGGGGACGGTGATGGGATGCATGACGGCCCTGGTCATGGTGGCGGCGTTCGCTGCGCCGCCGCCGACGCTTGAAGAGATTGTGGCGCTAGCGCGCGGCGGTGCGCCGGCGATTGCGCTACACCTCCTCGACGCGCACCAGCAGGATCCGAACCTGGCGCAGGCCGCATGGGCAGCTGCGGAACGCGAACGCATCCACATTCTTGCGGCAGCGGCCGAATGGCGCGCGCTTGATGCCCGTGTCGCCGCGCTTCCTGAAACCCTTCCCGCACCCTTCCTCGACTGGGCCGCCGAACGGCGCGCCGAAGCGCTGCTGCAGGTGGGCGACGGGCAAGGCGCGCGCGCGGTGCTGCGCACGCTTGTCTGGACCACGCCGACGGACACGGACGCGCTTCGGGCTTGGCGGCTACTTATCGTGCGCAGCTATCAATCCGACGGCAATCGTGATGCGGCGCTCGCGGCGCTGCGCCGCTACGCGCAAGATTACGGAGCAGACGACCCGATGCTTGGCCGGTTGCACGCGGAGGTGCTGCTCGCGGCCGGACGGCCGGATGCGGCGCTTGAGGCAATAGGAGAAGTTGACGATCCGTTGCGCTGGGTCGCGTTATTGCACGCCGACCCCGCCAACGCGGGCACCGCGTTTGAGCGCAGCGTGCGCCTCGGTAGCGCGCGCGATACGGCCGCAGGGCAGCGACGCGGCGCATGGGGTGTCGCCGCGCGTGCGGCGCGTGTCATGGGCAACGATGCCGCGGTCGTCGCTGCACTGGAGCGCGCGTTGCAGACCGACCCCGGCAACGACCTGGTACCGGCGGCCGTCGACTCGACGGCTCCTGAACTGTGGGAGGCATATCGCGCCTGGGGCGGTGCACTCGGCAATGCGTCGCGCCTGATTGTCGGCATCGACGAAGGGTGGCTGGCGGCTGCCGGAGCGATTGCAGCGCGGGAACCGGCGCAGGCACGCGCGCTTTATGCGCGGGTCGCGACCGACACGGATGACCCGGCGACCGCGGCCGCCGCGCATGCGCGGCTGGGGGCCTTGATTGAAGCTGAACCGGGCGGCGCCGTGGTGCTGGCGGCGCTGTATCTCGATGGCGGGCTGTTTGCTGAGCCGGAGGCGATACCGGCGGCGGTTCGCCACCGTGTTGTCGAGCCGGTGCTGCGTAATGGGGACTTCGCGGTCGGTGCCCAGCTGCTGGCCGACCTCGACGCTGCGCCGGAGGGCGCGGACGCACTCGAATGGGGGCTGTGGCGCGCGCGCGTGCTGGTGCTCGGCGGGCGCCGCGCCGCGGGCAAGGCGGCGCTCGATGCGTTGCTGGATGCCCATAACGATTACGACGCTGACCGGCTGCTACAGGTGTTGTTCGAACTGCAGGCGGCGGGCGCGCACGCGGAAGCGCTGCCGTTGTTCGCGCGCATCTATGCGCGGGAGGGTAACGAGCTTCAGTTGCGCCGTGAGGTTCTGTACTGGATGGCGGACTCATGGCGGGCGCTGGACGACTTCTCCGAAGCCGCACGGTTCTACCTGCGTTCGGCGCAGCTTGCGGACCCGTACGCGATGGACCAGTGGGCGCAGACCGCGCGTTTCCAGGCAGCGGATGCGCTCGAGCGGGCAGGGCTGCTGTCCGATGCAGCCTCGCTCCTCCAGGCGTTGCTGAACGCAACACCGGATCCCGCACGGCGGGCCCAGTTGCAGCACCGGATTGACGCGCTCACCCGCCGCGAAGCGGGCGCCGCGCGCTGACGGTATAATCCGCGCCCGATGAATCGCGCATTGCTACGACTCGCCCCGCTGCTGTTGCTGCCGTTGGTTGGTGGCTGCGGCACGCTGGTGTCCGCAGCGAGCGAGCGTGTCGCCGCCGACCTGCGCAGCGCGGTGCTCAACCACAATGACCCCGATACGGTACGCGACGGCGTACCCGCGTGGATGCTGATGGTCGACGCGATGGCGGCTGCGGATCCGGACAACGCGGCCTTACAGGCGCAGGCCGCGCACCTCTATGCATCCTATGCCGGCGGCTTCGTTGCAGGCGACGCCCCGCGCGCGCGCCGGCTGTCGACGAGGGCCCGCCACTACGGTCGCGCCGCGCTCTGTGCGCAGCGCGGCGACGCGTGCGCGCTGCTCGATGCGCCGTTTGCGGAGTTCGAAGCGCGCCTCGCGCGGTTCCGTGCGCGCGACACCGCTGCGCTGTTCGCGGCGGCTTTGGGCGAACTCGCCTGGATTCAGGCGCATGCGGATGACTGGAACGCGATCGCCGAGCTGCCGCGCGCCCAGCTGCTGCTGGAGCGCATTGTCGCGCTCGACCATGATTTCGAACGTGGCGCGCCGCATGTTTTTCTCGGCGTGTTGCACGCGCTGCGCCCACCCAGCCTAGGTGGGTCGCCTGATCGCAGCCAAACCCATTTCGAGGCGGCGCTCGAGCTGACCGATGGGCGCGACCTGATGATGCAGGTGCTGTACGCGGAGTACTACGCGCGAGTCACTTATGACCGCGCGCTGCACGACCGCATACTCGGCGAAGTGCTCGCGGCTGAGGTCCAAGCCGACGGCTATACGCTGACCAACGTGCTCGCGCAGCAGCGTGCGCGCGAACTGCTGGCAAGCGCCGGCGATTATTTCTTCGATGAGTGATAAACAAGTGCCCCGCCTGATCGTATTGCTGTTTCTCGTCCTGTTCTGCGCGCCGCTCAGCGCGCAGTCTGTGCTGCGGCTCGCCACAGTCGCACCCGACGGCTCGTTCTGGATGCGCGAGATGCGTGCAGGCGCCGAGGAGGTCGCGCGGCGCACGGAAGGGCGCGTGCGCATCCAGTACTTCCCCGGCGGCGTAATGGGCAACGAGCAAGCGGTGTTGCGACGCATACGCATTGGTCAGCTGCAGGGCGGCGCATTCACCGGCGGCGGCCTGACCGCGGCCTGGCCGCAGGCGAGCCTATACAGCCTGCCGTTCCTGTTCCGGTCGCACGAAGAGGTTGATTACGTGCGGACGCGGATGGATGCCCGGCTTGAGCGTGGTCTCGCGGCGGCGGGATTCGTCAGCTTAGGCATCGCTGAAGGCGGATTCGCCCGCCTGATGTCGGGCGTACCGGTCACCAGCGTCCGCGACCTGCGCGGGCAGAAGGTTTGGGTTCCCGAAGGAGACCCGGTTGCGTACGCAGCAATGGAGGCGCTGGGCCTTGCGCCTGTCACGCTGCCCCTGACGGACGTGTTGACCGGCCTGCAGACTGGGCTGATAAACATCGTCGCATCGCCGCCAATTGGCGCGGTGGCGTTCCAATGGCATACGCGCGTCGCCTTTATGACCGACGCGCCGCTTGCATACACATGGGCGCAACTCGTAATTGACCGGCGGGCTTTCGAGCGGCTGCGCGAAGACGACCGGGCGGCACTGAGCGAGGTGATGCGCGACGTCTACCGCAAGCTTGATCGCCAGAACCGTGCGGACAACCTGCAGGCGACCGGCGCTATGGTGCGCCAAGGCATTCAGGTCGTTACCCCCGATGATGTTGAACTGCGCGAGTGGCAAGCGATCGGCGACCGCGTGACTCGCACGCTGATCGAGCGGGGCACCTACGATGCGGCGCTGTATCAAGAATTGCGTCTTCATCTCGACACATTCCGCGCGGCGCCCGCGCACGACGAATGATCGCGCGCGCGTGGCGGTCCGTCGAGGACGCGCTGCTCGTCGTACTGTTGCTCGCGCTGGTGCTGTTCGCGGGCGTGCAAATTGGCGCCCGCAACCTGTTTGACGGCGGTTGGATCTGGGGCGAACAACTGATTCGCGTCGGCGTACTCTGGGTGGGGCTGCTCGGTGCGGTCGTCGCGAGCCGCGAGGACCGGCACCTGCGTATCGACCTGGTGCCGCGGCTGTTACCTGAGCGCGGCCGCTTGGCGGCGGGTGCGGTGGCACACGCGGTAACCGCGGCGGTCTGTGCCGTAATCGCCTGGCATGCGGCACGCTTCGTCGCCGGGGAGCAGGAATTCGGTAGCGGCGGTATCGGCGACGTACCGGGCTGGGTGTTACTGGTCGTGATGCCGGTCGCGTTTGCGCTGATGGCGGTGCGGCACGTTGTACACGCCGCGCGGGCAGGTTTAATCGCGGCCAGGTCGCGATGATTGTCGCGTTATTGCTTCTGGTGTTGGCCCTGATCGGCGTACCGCTGTTCGCGGTGATAGCGGTGGGGGCAATCCTCGCCTGGCATGGCATCGGTGTCGACCTGCAGGTCATCGCGATTGAGTTGTCGCGGCTCGCCGAGATGCCGGTGCTCGTCGCTATCCCGTTGTTCACCTTTGCCGGCTACATGCTCAGCGAAAGCGGCGCGCCCGGTCGCCTCGTACGGCTGACAGACGCGTTGCTCGGTTGGCTGCCGGGTGGGCTTGCGCTGGTCGCGCTCGCGGCCTGCGCGTTATTCACGGCGTTCACCGGCGCTACCGGGGTCACGATCATCGCGCTGGGCGCGCTGCTGTATCCGGCATTGCGCGAAGCCGGATACCCGCAGCGCTTCAGCCTTGGACTCGTTACCACATCGGGCAGCCTCGGCCTCTTGTTCGCGCCGTCGCTGCCGCTGATTCTTTACGGTGTCGTGGTCCAGCAGCTTCACGTCGGCGAGCCGGTTACGATCGACGCGCTGTTCCGTGCCGGCATCGTGCCGGGCCTGCTGATGGTCGTAGTGCTCGCCGGCTATGGTGCCTGGGTGATGCGCGGACACGCGAGCCTGCGCAAGCGCTTCGACGCAGCGACCGCGTGGGCAGCCATCCGGGAGTCTGCGTGGGAGATCCCGCTGCCGTTCGTGATCCTCGGCGGCATCTATGGCGGCTTCCTCGCGGTTTCTGAAGCAGCGGCGATGACGGCGCTGTGGGTGCTCGCGGTCGAGCTGCTGATTCGCCGCGAGATCCCGCTCGCACGGTTACCTGCAGTGATGCGCGACTCGATGGTGCTCGTCGGCGGCATCATTGTGATACTCGGCGTATCGCTCGCGTCCACCAGCTACCTGATTGACGCCGGCGTGCCGCAACGCCTGTTCGAGCTGGTGCAAAGCGTGGTTTCCAGCCGCTGGACATTCCTGCTTTTACTCGCGCTCTTCCTGCTGGTCGTCGGCACGATGCTTGACGTGTTCTCCGCGACGGTGCTCGTCGTGCCGTTGATTGTGCCGGTCGCGCTCGCATACGGCATCCACCCGGTACACCTTGGCATCCTGTTCCTCGCGAACATGCAACTCGGCTACATGACGCCACCCGTAGGCCTCAACCTGTTCCTCGCCGCGTACCGATTCGAGCAACCGCTGCTGACCGTATTTCGGGCGGTGCTCCCGTTCCTGGCGCTCCTGACTGCAGTGACGCTGTTGATTACTTTTTGGCCGGCGTTGTCGCTTTGGCTGTAATCTCCTTAGAGCTGAGTTAGTAATAGACCTGAACTATCGAACATATAATAAGGATTCATTGGCTTTATCGGCCTCCGTCCGTTTAAATACGTGCATCACCCGGAAACGGGACCACGTATGACGGAGGATCTACATATGTTGACAGTAGGCGACAAGTTCCCGGCCTTCACCTTGAAAGGTGTCGTGTCGAATGACATTCAAAACGCATTCCGCGAATTCAGTGACACGGACGCCACCGGCAAGTGGAAGGTCGTATTCTTTTGGCCGAAGGATTTCACCTTCGTCTGCCCGACCGAGATCGCGGCGTTCGGTAAGCTGAACCGTGATTTCAAGGACCGCGATGCGGTCGTGTACGGTGCCAGCGTGGACTCCGAATTCGTTCACCTCGCCTGGCGGCAGCAGAAGGAAGAGCTCAACAAGCTGCCGTTCCCGATGCTGGCCGATGTTAAGCGCGAGCTTTCGGCTGCGCTCGGGATCATTGACGCGGAGGACGGCGTCGCGAAGCGTGCGACCTACATCGTCGACCCGGACGGCATCATCCGCTTCGTGATGGTCACCGACATGAACGTCGGTCGGAATGCAGATGAAGTGCTGCGCGTTCTCGACGCGTTGCAGACCGACGAATTGTGCCCGTGCAACTGGTCGAAGGGTGAAGACACCCTGAAGGTGGCGTGAGGTGGCTGACGCGCTCACGAATATCGATGCGTTACGCGAGCAGCTGCCGGACGCCGCGCGCGACCTGAAGCTCAACCTCAGCACGGTGCTCGGTGAGTCGGGCGCGCCGGGCCTCACCGCGACGCAGCGGTGGGGCGCGGCGATCACGGCCGCCATCACCGCGCGTGAGCAGTCACTGCTCGACGCGGTACTGGCTGACGCCCGCGCGCAGGGAACCGACGACGCCACTGTCGAAGCGGCGAAAGCGGCGGCGGCGGTGATGGCGATGAACAACATCTACTACCGCTTTACGCACCTGGTGTCCGACGAAGCGTATCGGACGATGCCGGCGCGCTTGCGCATGAACGTGATTGGCCGCCCCGGCGTGCCGACGGAAGACTTCGAGCTTTACTCGCTCGTTGCATCCGCGATCAATGGTTGCGGTGCGTGCATGGACAGCCATGCGGCGGAGTTGCACAAGCGCGGCATGTCCCGCGAGGCAATCCAAAGCGGCGTCCGCATCGCCGCCGTCGTGCACGCGGTCGCGGTGGCGCTCGACGCGGAAAATCCATTGCGGCAGCGCCAAGCCGCCTGACGGTAAAACGCCGGTGCGTTTGTCCACCCGTCCCAAAAAACGGGTGGAAAACGCACTTTTTTTTTACTTCCATCCCATAAAACGAAAAAGTTTAACTGTCCCTTTACTTCGAGTTGCTACTGGGATAAACCTCCCATCAGTAGTTAGAACTATCGACTCGTTTCAGGAGGGGACATCCCATGAAGTACATCTCACGATCGCTCGCGACAGTGGTCGTCGCCAGCTTCTTTGCCGGCGCCACGGTTGCTCACGCGGAGGGTTCGTCCTCTAGTCCGGAAATTCCACCCGGTCTCGCCGGCATTATCGGTATTGGTGTGCCTTCTCCGCAAGGCATCATCGGTATCGGCACGCAAGGCATCATCGGCATCGGTGTGCAAGGCATCATCGGCATCGGTGAGCCGGGCGTGCAAGGCATCATCGGCATCGGCACGCAGGGGATTATCGGCATCGGCGTCGACGGCTCGGAACAAACGCTCGGCATCATCGGTATCGGTGATGGTGCAGAGACCCTCGGCATTATCGGCATCGGCGTCGATGGCTCGGAACAAACGCTCGGTATCATCGGCATCGGTGGTGAGCAGACGTTCGGCATCATCGGCATCGGCGGCGAGACCGCCGGCGACGCGGAGACGCTCGGCATCATCGGTATCGGTGAAGAGGCTGGCACCGAGGGCATTATTGGTATCGGTACCGAAGGCATTATCGGCATCGGTACGGAAGGCATTATCGGCATCGGTGAAGAGAGCAGCATCGAGGGCATCATCGGTATCGGCGACCCGGTTATCGAAGAGACCGAGACGACGCTCGGCATCATCGGTATCGGCTTCCAGCAGGCGGACGCGACCCATCTGACGCTGGGTGTATCCGCGAGCGACACCGCGCTGGTTGTCGCGGGCACCAAGTACAACACCGGGGGTCCGGTGACACCGCGCGGTACACCGGTGCTGCTGTTCGGCGATCGCGATGCGCTCGGCCTGAATGGCAATGCCTGGGTGGCGGTGCCGTTTGCCGTGTGCGCGGGCGACCCGGCGCTGATGTCGGTCCTGGCCGCTGATGCGACGGTCAGCGCTGACCTCTGGTTGCCGGCCGGCGCCGACAGCGCACAGGTCTGCGGCATTGCGTTCGATTTCGGCGGCGACACAACCCCGGCCGCGGGCCTGTACCGCGTCGAAGGTACCCGCGCCGGAGCAGCGGTCAGCGTGGGTGGCATTTACCGGATCCACTGACCCGGTATAAGGCAGGACCC
>JAIVGZ010000065.1 GCA_020201335.1 Natronospirales bacterium | reverse complement strand
CGCGACTGAGTTATCTCTGGATTTTCAAGGGTTGGGAGCGATATCTTCATCAGGTTTCGCCTTGACCGCGGGCAGCTGAACGCCGATGATATCAGACTCGCAAACGCTCATAAGGCAATCCCCGCGCATGGCAGACGAACGCATCCCGCGTGATTCCGACCCGACAGAGACCCGCGAATGGATCGAGTCGCTCGAAGCGGTACTCGCGGCCGAAGGGCCGGAGCGCGCGCACTACCTGCTCGAGCAACTGATCGACCGGACCCGGCGCGAGGGCGGCTACCTGCCGTTCTCCCAGAACACCGCGTATGTGAACACCATCCCGCCGCACCTGGAGCCGCGCTACCCCGGCAACCGCGAACTCGAGAAACGCATCGAGGCGTACATCCGCTGGAATGCGATGGCGATGGTAGTCCACGCGAACCGCAAGGGCACCGAGCTTGGTGGCCACATCTCGACCTACGCATCGTCGGCGATTCTGTACGAAGTCGGCTTCAACCATTTTTGGAACGCGCCGTCCGACGCGCACGGCGGCGACCTCGTGTATGTGCAGGGGCACAGCTCGCCCGGCATCTATGCACGAGCGTTCCTCGAGGGGCGCCTGACCGAAGATCAGCTCGCGCACTTCCGCGAGGATGTTGAAGGCAAGGGCATCTCGTCTTACCCGCACCCGTGGCTGATGCCGGAGTTCTGGCAGTTCCCGACCGTATCGATGGGCCTCGGTCCTATCATGGCGATTTACCAGGCGCGCTTCATGCGCTACCTCGAGCACCGCGGCCTCGCCGAGACTGCCGGCCGCAAGGTATGGGCGTTCCTCGGCGACGGCGAGATGGACGAGCCGGAATCACTTGGTGCGACGAGCCTCGCGGGGCGCGAGAAGCTCGACAACCTGGTGTTCGTCGTCAACTGCAACCTGCAGCGGCTCGATGGGCCGGTGCGTGGCAACGGCAAGATCATTCAGGAACTCGAAGCGGATTTCCGTGGCAGTGGCTGGAACGTCATCAAGGTGATTTGGGGTTCGCGCTGGGACCCGTTGCTCGCGCGCGACCAACAGGGCCTGCTGCGGCAGGTGATGATGGAGTCGGTCGACGGCGAGTACCAGAACTACAAGGCGAAGGGCGGCGCGTACACGCGCGACAACTTCTTCGGCAAGTACCCCGAACTCAAGGAGCTCGTCGCGAACATGAGCGACGAGGAGATCTGGCGGCTGAATCGCGGTGGCCACGACGCGCGCAAGGTTCATGCTGCGTATAAGGCTGCGATGGAGCACAAGGGCCAGCCGACGGTAATTCTTGCGAAGACCGTGAAGGGTTACGGGCTCGGCGAAGCCGGCGAAGGCCAGAACATCTCGCACCAGCAGAAGAAGATGGACGACGAGGCGCTGCGCAAATTTCGCGACCGCTTCTCGATACCGGTGTCCGACGACGAAATCGCGAGTGTGCCGTTCGCGCGCCCGTCAGACGACAGCGAGGAGATGAAATATTTCCAGGAGCGCCGCAAGCAGCTCGGCGGTTTCCTGCCGCAGCGCCGCACCGGCCAGCCATCGCTCGAAGTGCCGCCGCTCGAGGTGTTCAAGACGCAGTTGGAATCGACCGGCGATCGCGAGATTTCAACGACGATGGCGTTCGTCCGCATCCTGAACACGCTGCTCAAGGACAAGAAGATCGGCAAGGCGGTGGTCCCGATCGTGCCCGACGAGGCACGCACCTTCGGCATGGAGGGTATGTTCCGGCAGCTCGGCATCTATTCATCGGTCGGGCAGCTGTACACCCCGCAGGATGCCGACCAGCTGATGTTCTACAAGGAGGACAAGAGCGGGCAGATCCTCGAGGAAGGAATCACCGAGGCGGGCTCGATGTGTTCGTGGATTGCCGCTGCGACCGCCTACGCGAACCACGGCGTGCTGACGATCCCGTTCTACATTTATTACTCCATGTTCGGCTTCCAGCGCATCGGCGACCTCGCGTGGGCCGCCGGAGATTCGCGCGCACGCGGATTCATGCTCGGTGGCACCGCGGGCCGCACCACGCTGAATGGCGAGGGGCTGCAGCACCAGGATGGCCACAGCCATGTGCTCTCATCGACCATCCCGAACTGCGTTTCGTACGACCCGACCTACGCGTATGAAGTGGCGGTGATCATTCAAGACGGCCTGCGCCGCATGTACGGCGAGTACGAGAACGTCTTCTACTACATCACGCTGATGAACGAGAACTACACGCACCCGGCGCTGCCGAAGGGCGCGGAGCAGGGCATCCTTAAGGGCCTGTACCGGATGCAGGAAGGCGGCAAGGCGAAAGCACGCGTCCAGCTCATTGGTTGCGGCACGATCCTCCGTGAATCGCTCGCGGCTGCCGACATGCTGCGCGATGATTGGGACGTTGCCGCCGATGTCTGGAGCGCGCCGAGCTTCAACGAACTACGACGCGACGGGCTCGAGGCCGACCGCTGGAACATGCTGAACCCGGATGCGAAGAAGCCGCGCCGCGCGTATGTCGAAGAATGCCTCGCCGACAGCGAAGGCCCGGTGATTGCTGCAACCGATTACATGCGCGCGTTCGCCGACCAGATCCGTCCGTGGGTCCCGCGCCGTTACTCGGTACTCGGCACCGACGGCTTCGGCCGCAGCGACTCGCGCGAACGGCTGCGCCACTTCTTCGAGGTGGACCGAAACTGGATCACCGTGGCCGCTTTGAAGGCGCTCGCCGACGACGGCACTGTGCCCGTGAAGACCGTGAAGGACGCGATGAAGAAATATGGTATCGACGCCAAGAAGGCGGTGCCATGGAAATCGTAGTAAAGGTCCCCGACATCGGCGACTTCAAGGACGTCGAGATCATCGACGTACTGGTCGCCGACGGCGACAGCGTCGACGCCGAGCAGGGTCTGATCACGATCGAAACTGACAAGGCCGCGATGGATGTGCCGTCGACGCACGCCGGCAAGATCGTATCGCTGAAGGTCAAGGTCGGAGATAAAGTCTCCGAGGGTTCTGAGATTGCAGTCGTTGAAGCGAGCGATAAGGACGAGGCGCCGCAGAAACCAGAACCTGTAGGAGCGGACGAACCCGACCGCGACGACCGCAATCCTTCGGAGCCCGAAGAGGCGTCCAAATCTTCTGTTAAGGCCGACGCCGGTGAAAGCAGCGGCGGCGTACCTCCCCACGCATCTCCGTCCGTACGCAAATTTGCCCGCGAGTTAGGTGTCAATTTGTCGCGCGTCTCGGGCAGCGGAAGAAAGAACCGCATTACGCATGAAGACGTCAAGGCGCACGTCAAAGGCGTGATGCAGGGCGGCGGCGCGCAGGGCAGCTTCTCGCTGCCGCAGATGCCGCAGGTGGATTTCTCGAAGTGGGGTGAGGTCGAAACACAGCCGCTCACCCGCATACAGCGCATCGCCGGCCCGCACCTGCAACGCGCGTGGGTGACTATCCCGCACGTCACGCAACACGATGAGGCCGACATCACCGACCTCGAAGTCATGCGCAAGGCGATGAAGGGCGACGCCGAGAAGGTGGGCGCGAAGCTCACGCCGCTCGCGTTCATCCTGAAGGCGTGCGTGCACGCGTTGCAGGAATTCCCGAATTTCAACGCGTCGCTCGACGGCGAGAACCTGGTCCTCAAGCGTTACTACCACATCGGTTTCGCGGTCGACACCCCCGAAGGGCTGGTGGTACCGGTCGTGCGCGACGCTGACACGAAGAACGTGTTCGAGATCGCGAAGGCACTTGGCGATATCAGCGCGAAGGCGCGCGACAAGAAACTGAAAGCCGCCGACATGCAGGGCGGAACCTTCTCTATCTCGAGCCTTGGAGGCGTCGGCGGAACCGCGTTCACACCAATCGTCAACGCGCCGGAAGTGGCAATCCTCGGTGTGTCGCGTGCGCAGATGAAGCCAATGTGGGACGGGGATGAGTTCCAGCCGCGGCTGATGCTGCCGCTGTCGCTCTCATACGACCACCGGGTAATTGACGGCGCTGCCGCCGCGCGTTTCACCACGCGCCTCGCGGAGATCCTCCACGATGTCGAGAACCTCGTACTTTGACTGACCGGATCACGATAACCGTTCCCGATATCGGCGACTTCAAGGATGTCGAAGTCATCGAGCTGCTCGTCGCTGTGGGTGACGCGATAAAAGTAGACGACGGTCTCGTCACGATTGAGACCGATAAGGCGGCTATGGATGTGCCGGTGACCCACGCCGGGAAAATCGTCGAGTTGAAAGTGAAAGTCGGGGATAAAGTCTCCGAAGGCACGGAAATCGCCGTCGTGGAAGTCGCGGATCACAGA
>JAIVGZ010000064.1 GCA_020201335.1 Natronospirales bacterium | reverse complement strand
TCGCGTAGGGTAGCGGGGTAGAGTACGCAGGCATCCAGCACGACGGTAAATCGCATCTTCAACCCATCTTGAGTTCCTGCGCCTGACGGGTAAGTTCGTCAAGCAGTTCCTGGCTCTCCTTGTCGCGTTGATTCTTGTACGCGATGAGGTGCTCGTAGCGGACACGCCGGTGTGTGCCCACTTTCGTGAACGGGATGGTACCGGCCTCTAGCAGTCCAACAAAATAGGGTCGGGACACGTTCAGCAGGTTCGCGGCTTCCTGGGTAGTAAGTTCAGCATGCATTGGCACGATTGTTACCGCGTGTCCCTGAGCCATATCCGCCAGCAAGTCGCGCAACAGCGCCAAGGCTTGTCGCGGCAGGATGAGGTCATGGCCGTCGAGGCGAACCTGTGCACGATCCGCCCGGGGCTTATCGGCGAGCAGGCGGCTTAGCTCCTCCGCGCTGGTGCGAGCCAGCGCGATGGTATCCGTATCCGGGAGCGTCTGGGGCAAGGGCTTGGAATTCATGGGAATTCACCTTTAGCGGTTTCCTAAAGGTGATGCTATTCGAAATAAACGACAAACGCAATAAACGAAACCGTAAGCTTCCACGTCAAGGCGTCTTTCATTGCCTCTTGCCCGACTCCTATGTACGGTAGGAAACGCTGTGCAATCTGATGGCCACATAAAAAAATCACATAAGGAGGGGGTCAGTGAAAATAACAATAATGGTTTGCGCGTTTGGCATGTTGTTTATTGCGAACTCATCGCTGGCGAATGACTGGAGTGCATGGCTGGATACTTATGCGCACCAAGGCGTGGAGTTTTCCTATCAAGTCAAGCACAAGCGAGACGGGACTGATGTCCGTTTCAGGTGTTTCAATCCTACCAGTGCTCGAGTCGACTGCAGCATACGCGGTCCAAACGACTCCTCGAACAAGGTTTACACCTGCCAGAATGGCTCTCGCGAAACGCGTTCAGCGGAGAACCTCGGGTGGGTGCAGCCTGGGCAAACACGTTCGACAGTGCCTGATTACAATGTCTGTCAGGGCAATGGCGGATTACGGTCGCTGGATTACTCTGTGAGCGTACGCCGTTGACGGCACCCCCCGGGTTCGCCCGGGGGGATGCTTCATTAAACCCGTATCAGTCGCGCTTGTACTCCGGCGCACGGCGCAGCGCCTGCTTGTCCATGTTGATCAGCAGGGTGGAGCCGTCATCGTCGGAGCTTTGCTCGAACTGCGTCCAGGGAATCAATACGTCTTTCGTGAAGAAGCCCAAGAAGCCGCCGGTACGGACGACGGCTCCCTCGATCTGCCCTTGCTCGTCGACGACGAGGTCGCTGACCTTGCCGACTCTCCGGCGGTCGTGGCGGTTGGTCACGCGGTGGCCGATGATTTCATCGGCGCTGAGCGCGGCGCCGCGGCCCCGGCCTTGGTCCTGACGGTGTAGCGCGTCCTGCCGGCCGGGTGCGCGCTGGCGCTGTTCGTCACGGCGTTTCTCAGCATCCTGCCGGTGCTCGGCATCACGGCGGTTCTCTTCGTCCCGACGGACCTCGGCGTCCTGCCGGTGCTCGGCATCACGGCGGTTCTCTTCGTCCCGGCGGTTTTCCTGGTCGCGGCGGTGCGCCTGCTCGCGCGCATGCTCGGCGTCGCGGCGCTGTTGTTCGGTTGGGGCGTTTGCGGCCTGCGCGACGACGGTCGCCGGAATGACGATTGCGGTGGCAAGCGCGGTGGCCAAAGTGAGGGCGAAATACTTGTTCATGGGGACAGCTCCGGGAGGGCGAGAGCGCGAATCGTAGGTCCCCACTGCGGAAAGTACTGTGCGCTGTGCCACCGATGGCGTACCAGTTGTACGGTACGGCTCAGATTCCGGTAATGAGCAGGTTCGCTTAGCAGGCCGGTGTCGATGGATACATTGACGGGCCGCTTACCTGTGATTCAGTCGCTGGAACAAGTAAGGACCGACCAGCACGAACAGCGGGATCAGTATCCAAAGATTGCCGTTCGCGAGGTTGTACTGCTCAAGCAGTTCGGGTGCAGTTAGACCGCCGGCGAGGCCGAGACCCCACTCGAATGCGATGGTCATCACGAGCCAAACCGCGCCAATCAACCACGCGCGCTGAGCACTACCCGGAGGCCAGCGGGTGAACAGCCACCAGAAGTACAGCGCGAACAAGACGAGTAGCAATACGGTCGATGTCTGGTGCGCAGCGCGTGCGGCCAACTGCGGGACCAACAAGTACTCGCGCATTACTCCGTTGATGACCGCAAGCACCATCATCCCGAACCACGCGACCAGGTAGCGCCACATGCTCACTACAGCACCCGCAACCCAAGCAGCTTCCAGTCGTGCAGCGCCAGCACCAACGCTACGCTTGCCAGCACGAACAGGGTGTAGGTGATACGGCGCGTCCAGTACCAGTGAGCGTCGCGCCATACCGCGATTGTGTAGTAAAGCATCAGCGCGGTTAACGCAGCACCGACCGGACCGGCAATGATCCAAGCCCAGTCGATACCCTGCGGAAAGTGCGCGAAATGCCGCGCGGTTAGGCCGTACACGCCGCTCATGCTGGCCGCGAGTGCGACAAAAAACACAACCCAGGTCAGAGCAGTTGTGTGTGCGAGCCGGCGTGCGTTCCGCTCTGCTGCGCTCTCCGCGATGCGGTGGTGGCGCGTCATGCCGAGCGCGAGCAACCACAGCACCAGTGCGACGATGACCATGACTGCAGCTGCGGGCGCCGCGTTCTCGCTGCGCGCGAGGCCAATGCGCTCGTACGCGTTGCTACCGTATGCGTTATAGACCCGATGTGGGCGACCGTCGGCGTCGCGGCCGAACGCAATCGTCTCGCCGGTTTCGGTGTTGATGAACACGTCGTCGCCGAGCGGTGCGTACCGCTGCGTACCGCTACCGGCGGCGATCGTCAGGTAGCCCTGCTCGCTGTGCGCGACGAGGATTGAATCTGCAGCCAGCTTGTCTATCGTCGTGTGTCCGCGGCGCAATGGGAGGTAGCGGCCGTCGTACTCGGTGAGGGCGTCGGCGCCCCCGGGTGCAGGAATCTCCAGGCGCCGCTCAAAGAAGCGACCGATGATGCGGCGCGGCAGAGCGCTGATTAGTGCGTAGCCGGGCGGGCTGTTCGTCGATATGAAGATTCCTAGGTCGAGCTCAGGCACGAGCACCATGTTCGACATGAAGCCGAAGATTGCACCCCCGTGTTCAAGCGTCGCGTAACCCCACGCATTGTTCACCCAGAAACCGTGCGCGTTCGCCGCGACCGCATCGTGGTTGCGGATGAGCGGAATGTGCATGCGCGTGACTGTTTCCGGATTAAGGATGCGGCCGCCTTCGAAGCTGCCGTCCCCGAGGTGAGCGCGCATGAAGTAGCTCATCTCCCGCGCGGTCGACAGTAGCGCGCCCGCCGGCGTCATACCGCGGTGCGCCCATGCCCACCTCGGCGCCTTATACACGCCGGACCAGGTCGCCGGGTGCGCGAGGTCAGGCTCAAGTTCGGGCGGCAGGTAACCGTCGCGTGCCTCGCCGGGCCAGTCGCGGAAAGTCGAGCGCTCCATGCCGAGTGGACGCAGCACGTTCTGCTCCATGTAATCGGCGTACGGCATCCCAGAAAGGCGCTCGACGATCAGGCCGGCAACGGCGGTGCCGTAGTTTGAATAGACGACGAGCTCGCCGGGTGCGCGCACCTGTGCGGGCTGGTAACGCCGCACATAGGGCTCAAGCTCGTGGTCGCTGGCCTCATCCAGCGCCCAGAAATGGCCGAAATAGCTGTCCTCGAAGCCGGCCGAGTGCGTAATCAGGTCGCGCACGCGGACGGTGCCGCGCGGCAGGTCGAAGTCGATGTCGGGCAGGTAGGTGGTGAAGTCAGCGTCGAGGTCTACATGCCCTTGCTCGACGAGCTGCATCAACGCAGTCGCGTTGAAGGTCTTGGAGATAGAGGCGACGCGGAACAGGCTTGTTGCCGGGTCGGCCGGAACGCGCTCAGGCTCGCGTGCGAACCCGTAACCTTTCTCGAATATCAGTACGCCACCATGTACGACGCTGATGACGACGCCGGGTATGCGGTCGTCCTCCATCTTCGCTTGAACCATGCCATCGACATACGCTTCTAGTGCCGCGTGGTCGAGCGGCTGGGCATGTGAGAGCGAAACGAACGAGAACAAAAGAACGGCGGCAATCAGGCGCATGACGGACTCCCCCGGTTCGGATGCATCCCCATGATACCCTTCCTGCATGAAACGCTGGCTGGCACTTATTGTGTTCCTCCTGCTCGCAGCCGCCGCTGCCGGTGGCGGCTGGCTGTTCCCGCCGGGCGAGTGGTACGCGTCGCTTGCGCGGCCTTGGTATGCACCGCCGAACTGGGTGTTTGGGCCCGTGTGGACGGCGCTCTATCTGATGATTGCCGTCGCCGGTTGGCTGGCGTGGCGCGAAGTCGGCGTGAAATCACGCGCGGTGATTGCATGGTCGACGCAGATGGTTCTGAACGCGGCATGGACA
>JAIVGZ010000024.1 GCA_020201335.1 Natronospirales bacterium | reverse complement strand
GAGCGGTAACTGTATCGCAGTCAGCTTCTGTTGGGGACTTTCAGGCCTGAGAGTGCGGACGCGCTTTCATCTACATCACGTACAACACTGAAGGAGCCGTCGGTCTCCAGCACCACCGCCCCGACTTGAGCGGCATCACCAAGGCCCTCAGACCGCAACGCCGTACGGACCTCGTCCTCGGTCACCCGTGCCCGTCGCAACGCGCCCTGCAGGTACTCGCCGCGATAGAGCAGCAAAACCGGCTCGCCCGTGACGAGCCGCCGCAGCCAGCGCGCACGGACGCTGCCCCACGTGATTAGGTACTGCAGGCTGACCAACACAGCGAACGCGAGCACGCCCTCGGCGAGCGCAACTTCGCGGTTCAGTAAAATCGTTGCGAGCGTTGAGCCGAGCGCGACCGTCACGACGAAGTCGAACGCGTTCATCTTCGAGAGCGTGCGTCGGCCGGAGATGCGCAGGATGAGTACGAGGCTTACATACGCGAGCACGCCGACGACCAGCGTGCGCTGCAGCGTCGCCCAGTCCTGGAAGAACATCTCGCCCATCGGGGTCAGCGCGCCTGCTTCGGTAGCGGGCTGGTGAACGCCACGAACGCAAACCACAACGCGAACGCCCCATAGACAACAGCGGCGACGACCAATGCGGGCGCAGGCTCCACGAGCGCAGCCCGCGAAAGTGCGAATGCCATCACGACGAAGTGCACGAGGTTGCCGGTTGCAACCGGCCGCCCATAGATGCCGCCGATGAGGCTGCCGCGCGCCATCCAGTTCACCATCCCGAATCCGAGGTATAGCGCGCCTGCCAGCTGCACGAGCAGCTTGCTCCAAGCACCCACATCGGCTCCCACCGCAGCGAGCAGCTCGCCCGGCGCGAAGGTCGCTGCGAGGCCGATGACGGCCATCATCAGGGCGCTGAGGCCCATCAATACACGGGGTCCGCGAACTTGCACTGAATCACTCGCATGCGTGGGCCGCGCGATGCGCGCCTCAAACGCCTTCTGTTTCTCTCGCATCAGCGCGCCCGCTGCGGCTTCCGCCTTTTCCGGTGAATACATGTTCTTAAGCCGCTGCCAGCAGTTGCCAGGCGATCATCAACTGCGCGACGACCCCCGCCAGGAACGCGACCGTCCGTGCCCAAGGCACCGCCAGTGCATAAGTGACGACATGCGCGACCCGGGCCCAGAAATACAGGATTGCGGCTGTGGCCGTGACCTCGTTGCTGATGCCGGCAACTTGCGCGACCAGCACCAGCGTGGCGAACACCACAAGGTTCTCGACGCCGTTTGCGTGCGCCTTGATCAGGCGACCCGCCCAGCGCGACTGTGGTTTCGGCGCGTCCGGATAGCCCATGGTATCGGTGAGTCCCCACACCGCAAAGCGGTCCAGAACGTATAGCACCCACATCAGCCCGGTCAGCAGCGTGACCAGCACCAGGTACAGCAATTCGGTATTCATGGCTCCCCTCCCGTCGCATGAATCCGCCTAGTGTACGCCAGAGTGCCCGATGACCTAGAATCGATGCAGGGTGGACACTGGGGAATCGCGATGCGCTGGCCAGTCCTGATTTTTGTGCTGCTGACAGCGGGCTGCGCGGTGATGACGCCCGAGCAGTGCGAGTACGCAGATTGGATGGAGATCGGTGAGCGCGACGGCCGTGACGGACGCGCATCCGACTACATCGCCACCCGGGCGAAGGCCTGCCGCAAGGCCGGTATCGCGCCCGATGCGACTGCCTACCGGATTGGCTGGGACCGCGGCGTCGCGTGGTACTGCACCCCCGACCAAGGTTTCCAGGATGGTTACGACGGCCGCGCGTACGGGCGGATTTGCCCGGCGCCGCTTGAGCCCGACTTTCTCAGCGCGTATGGCGTGGGTTACGAGATATACCGCGCCCGGGTCGCACGCGACGCCGAGGACCGCATGATCCAGTCGATTGAGGCCACGCTCGCCGACCCCGGTGATCGCACCGAGCAGCAGATTCGGGACCTTGAGCGCGACCTCGACTTGCGCCGCGTCCAAGTGCGCCGCCTTGAACGCGAACTCGGCATCCTCGAGGGCCAGGCGTCCGCGATGGGTTACCGCATCCGCTATTGATCGTGGCCGCGGCCTACACGCCACGATTTCTGATTCTGTGCGCAGGCGCCACCCTCGCCGCCTGCACGGCGCTGTCACCGCAGCGGCCCGCACCATTCGAGCTCGTCGAAGCGACCATCCCGGAAATGCAGGCGGCCCTCGCCGACGGGCGCGTGACTTCGCGCGTACTGGTCGAGAGCTACCTCGGCCGGATTGAGCGGCACGAGCCCACGCTGAACGCCGCAATGGTAATCAACCCCGCCGCGCTGGAGATGGCCGACGCGCTCGATGCGGAACGAGCAGCCGGCCGCGTGCGCGGTCCGCTGCACGGCATTCCGATTGCGCTGAAGGACAACATCAATACGACTGACATGCCGACGACCGGCGGCGCACTTGCCTTTGAAGGTTATACGCCGCCCTACGACGCGACGCTGGTCACTCGCTTGCGCGCTGCCGGCGCAATCCTCATTGCAAAGACCACGCATACCGAACTCGCACACTGGGTCGCGACCGATATGCCGGCGGGATACAGCGCGCTCGGCGGGCGCGGCGTCAACCCGTACGGCGCGTCGCTGTCGCCGGGCGGCTCAAGCTCGGGGATCGGCACCGCCGCGAACCTATGGGCGGCCAGCGTCGGCACCGAGACATCGGGCTCGATTCTGAACCCCGCGAGCGCGACGCTGCTCGCTGCTGTTAAACCGACCGTCGGGCGCATCAGTCGGCACGGCATCATCCCCATCACCGCTGACCAGGATACCGCGGGGCCAATGGCACGCACGGTCACCGGCGCCGCGCTGCTGCTCGGCGCGATGGAGGGGCTGGACCCACACGACCCGGCAACGAACCGGTGCGAGCCGCCGCCGGACGGCGATTACCGACCGTTTCTCGACGCCGGTGCCCTCTTGGGCGCACGCATCGGCGTGCCACGCGCGGCGTTCGTCGATGCGGCACCGATTCCCGGTAGCGACGATACGGCGAGCGGGCTCGACGACGCGCGGCGCGCCGTGCTCGACGAGGCGATTGCGATACTGCGTGCGCTCGGCGCGACGGTCATCGATCCGGCCGACCTGCCGAGCGTCGTCGCGACGAATCGTGCCGACAGCTTCCTCGCCTGGCCGGTGTGCTACGGCGAAAATGGCCGTCGAGGGAACGATTCAGGCTGCTCGAGCGTGTTCAAGTACGGGATGAAGCGCGATTTCAATGCCTACCTTGCGACGCTCGGTGCCTCAGCACTCGTGCGGTCGCTCAGCGAGCTGCGCGCGTTCAACCTCGCGCACGCCGACCGTGGTGCAATGCGCTACGGGCAGATCCAGCTCGACATCTCCGACGAGGTCGAGTTGTTCGCCGACCACCCGCGTTATCTCGCGGACCGCGCGCTTGATGTGCGCCTGGGTGGAGCGGAAGGCGTCGATGCGGCGCTTGAACGGCACGTCCTCGACGCACTGCTGTTCGTCGGCGCACGCGGGGCAGCGCTGGCCGCGCGCCCCGGCTACCCGAGCGTAATGGTGCCTTTCGCGCTGGTATCGGACGAGACCGACGGCGACCCTGCTCCAATCGGCATCACCTTTGCCGGTACTGCGTGCAGCGAACCACGGCTGCTGGCGCTCGCCTACGCGTTCGAACAGGCAAGCCTACGCCGCGTACCACCCCCGCTCGCCCCATGAACGACAACAAACGTATCTATACGGCGCTGGTGCGCCCGCACATCTCAGCGCTCCAGCGCGTCGCATGGCGCTGGACGCGCGACCGGCAGGCTGCCGAAGACCTGGTTCAGGACGTGCTGTTGAAGGTCGTCGACCACATCGCGGAGATGCGGACGATTGAGCAACTGCGCCCTTGGCTGGTAAAGATCATGTACCGCCGCTTCGTGGACCTCTACCGCCGCGATACCCGCTCGCCGGTCGATCGGGCCGTCGAAGCGGACCCGGACCGGGCCGCGGGGCCGGACCCGATTGAGGCGTTCGAGTGGCAGCAACTCTTGGCCGGCGCGCTGGCGCAGCTGGAACCGGACCACCGCGATGTCATCCTGCTGCACGACGTGGAAGGCTATACCGGGCCGGAAGTCGCTGAAATCCTCGAAATCAACGAAGGCACGGTCAAATCGCGCCTCCACCGGGCCCGCGAGCGGCTAAAGAACCTGATCGACCCGGGAACCTTTTAACCCCTGCCAGCGTGTCTACGGGTAAGGAACGAGAAATGAATGACCACGAACTCATAAGCAAACTGCGGCAGATGCCGGCACCCGCCCCGAGCGAAGGCTTCGAGGCACGGGTGCTGGCAGCGGCACACGCGAGAATCGGGGATGGTCGCCACAGGCTGCACACCGGCTGGGCATTGGCCACTGCGGCCAGTATCGCGGTCGCTGTGTTGGTCACCTTGCAGGTGGCGGAACCGCCTGCGCCGGTGCCCGGCGCGACGCCGCATGTTGCGGTGGTCGAAACCCAGCCGCTGTCAGTGAGGATTGTCGACGTGGTGTTCCGCAGCGCACATGCAATCGAGAACGCAACGCTGACGATCGAACTCGCTCCCAACC